>DASPTY010000001.1:0-5811 GCA_035623175.1 Candidatus Limnocylindrales bacterium
GTTGCGGAAAGAACCGCCGCCGCCATCGTAACCGTAGGCCCAAGCAAGCGTGTAGTTCGCGTTCAGCGAGAAATGATGAGTAAGGCGCTGACGGAAGCTGAAATTGAAGCCGTCGTAGTGCTCGCGACCAATGGCTTCGTCGACGCGAACGCTGGCGAGGCTAGCGAGGGGAGAGAGCGGATTGGCAGCATTGTATGCAGCGAAGACCGGGTCAAGCGGGCGATAGCAGCATTGGGACCCAACGGGCCGAGTCGTGTCCGGTACTTTTTGGTCCATGTTGATGGTCTTGTTTTCGTGGAGACTCAAGACGTGGGTGTATTCGGCCTCGATAACGGAGTTGGGATTGAGAGCCCAGCTATAGCCGATGTTGAACTCTTCGGTGACGGGGTTGCGATAGTTTGGGTCCATCAGGCGGCCGACGCTGCCATTCGCGAGTTGCGTTGAAGGTGCGGGGATTGTTGGCATTGGGCTGACACCGTATTGCCATTGGCCCAGAGTCAGACCTGTGCCCGGAACGGGATCGGCCGGGCTGCTGAGACTTAGCACGGTTTGGAAGACCGTGGGGTTGGCCATCTGTTCCATGAACAAGGGAATGTTCTGGAACACATTGCCGAAGTAGAGGCCGAAGCCGCCACGCAAAACGTGCTTGCCCTGGCCGGTGAGGTCGTAAGCGAAACCGATGCGGGGGCTGAAGTCCTTATTGTCGTCATGGGGGAGCTTACTGACGAACGGGTTCGAGATCGGGCTGTTCAGCGTCACAAGTTCCTGATAGGTGCGGCTCTTGGTGATGTCCGACAAGCCGATCATGTTGAAGTCTTTATCCCAACGGAGGCCCATGTTGAGAGTAAAGCGGCGGCTCATCTTCCACTCGTCCTGGAAGTAAAAGCCGAGCTGCTTGGTGGCAACGAGGAAGTAAGGATCGCCGTTAGCCTGGGCCATACCGACGACGGCACCGGGAGTGGCGAAGCCCTGGGGATAAGTAGCGGTGTTGCCGAGAATGGCGCTGGGATCGGCGGCGAAGTCGATTTCGAGAGTGGAGCTGAACTCAAAGAAGCCGCCTTCGACGGGGTTCCAGATGTAATCAACGCCAGCCTTGAGAGTGTGCTTGCCAAATGTTCTCGAGATGTCGTCCTTGAACTGCCACTTGCGCTGGAAGGACTGCTGAGGAACGTTGGTGTTGGTGCCGAAGGAGGCGTCGGGGAAAGTGACGAGTGGAGCACTGATGTTACTGGCGATCAAGTTGTTCCAGTACTGGAAGCCAAAGGTGAACTGGTTGATGGTGTTGTGGGGGAGGATGGAACTGACAGTGAGATTGGCGATCTGCAAATGGTTCTTGGTGTAGTTGCCGTTGGTGAGGTCGCCGGTTCCGTCGGATTGGTCATTGAGGCTGTTGTTGACCTGCGCGGTGTAGCTAATGTAGGCGTTGTTATTGTTGTTGATGGTCCAACCCAAACGGCCGTTGTAGCGCCACTCGTAAAAGGGACGCGGAATGACAGAGGCGGGTTGAGCGGCGAGGCCAGCGCTCTTTGCGAGCACCAGTTCGTTGTAAGATGTGCCGGTTTCCGCCAAGCCCTGGCTCTCCCGTTCGCGCTCAAGGGCAAAAAAGCCAAAGAGCTTGTCCTTTACGAACGGACCGCCGACAGAACCACCAAAAAACTGACGGCTGTAGTCAGGATGAACAGAAGTGTAACCGCCCGTGCCATCGGGATCCTTTTCGTCCGTATTCAAGGCAGAATCGCGGAAGAAGCCAAAGAGGGAGCCGTGAAGACCATTGGTCCCTTGCTTGGTGACGATGTTGATGGCAGCGCCTTCAGAACGGCCGTTCTCGGCGGAGAACCGCTGGGTGCTGATCTGGAATTCCTGTACGGCCTCGAGAGGAAGCTGCATGACCGGGCCGCCGACGGTGTTGTCCTTGTTATCCACGCCGTTCACGGTGACGTTGACGTTGCGGCCGCCAGCTCCGTTCACGGAGAGAATAGCGTAGCGATTCTTGGTGGGATCATAGGAATCCGTCTGTTTGACGCCGGGGGCAAGATAGGCGAGATTGGCCACGTCACGTCCCAGCATGGGAAGGCTTTCAACCTCTTTGGGAGTGATGTTCTGGCTGACGCTGGTCTTTTCCTGCTCGAGGAGCGGGGCTTCGGAAGTAACTTCAATGACCTCTGAGGCGGCGCCCACCTTGAGCTCCACGTTTGCAGTGACAGTCTGCCCGACCATGATTTCGACGGTCTCGGTAGTGGTAGCGAAACCAGGTTTGGTAATGCTGATGGTGTAGACGCCGATGGGCAAGAGTTCAAAGCGGTAATAGCCGGTATCGGACGTCGAGGTGGTGCGTGAGAAATCAGTGTCCTTGTTCTTGGCGACTACCTGAGCCCCAGCGACGACGAGTTGCGACTTATCAACCACCGTGCCCTGGATGGTGGCAGTGGCCGTGACTTGAGCGAACAGGTCGCTGCTTCCCAACGAGAGCAAGAAGACTGCGACAAGCACGAGATAGATGAGTCTTTTCATAGTTCTCCGTTTCCTTCAAATTGCAGAGAAGCGACGAACGAGAAGAGTCGCTTCTTGCTGCGTTTGATCGAGTGCCCTTGGTTGCTCAACGATGGCTGGAGGGAAGTCCGCGACGTGAGGGGGATGCGAGCAGCAGAACTGGCGCATGCACGAACACGTCAGCCACCTTGAGCGAACAGCCGAGCACTTCAAAATAAGGCCAACCCTAAATGGAATACCCTGATGCAACCGAAGGGGAATCAGGCTCCCCCCATGATGGGGGCAAAAGGAGCAATTCGTTTGCCAGCGGCGGCTGTTTGTAACTTGTTGAAATATAAACAGTTTTTTGCAGGATGGCGGCGTCAGTAAAGGGGATTTCACAAGAAATGGAAGCCATAATGGCCGTTTCTATGAAAAACTGTAGATGGCTGGATGGTCACTCTGCGGGCGTGTAGAGGTGGGCGAAAGAGCGGGCGACATGTTTTAAGGCGAAGTGGGAGAGTGGATTGCTCGAGAGGAAGGACTGAAATAGAGTCAGGACATGGGGAGAATCGTTCGGACATTTGAGCCGCACCGGTGGCTGAGGGGCGGACATGCGCAAACGATTGGTGCGGCGTTTGCACCGCGGACGTTCACTGTGGGAGCAGGTGAAGAGCGATTGTTTCGCGTGGATGCGGAAACGCAACTGAAAGGGCTGTGCCACTGGCAGGAGGGGAAGCGGCGAGATCTGCCGGTGATTGTGATCGTGCACGGGCTTGAGGGATCGAGCGATTCGAGTTACGCGTGGGGGATTGCGGACAAGGCATGCGCGCGGGGATTTCACGCGGTGCGGATGAATCAGCGGAATTGCGGAGGAACGGAGCGGTTGACACCGACGCTGTACAACAGCGGCCTGAGCGGGGATTATCGCGCGGTGCTGGGGGAATTGATTGAAGAGGGATTCGAAAAGGTCTTTTTTGCCGGATATTCGATGGGCGGGAATTTGGTGACGAAAATGGCGGGGGAATTTGGCCAAGCGGCGCCGAGAGAATTGAAGGGGATTGCAGCAGTGTGCCCTGCGCTGAATTTGTCGGCGTGCTCGGATGCGCTGGAGAAGAGGGAGAACGCGTTGTACCAATGGCATTTTGTGAGGGGATTGATGACGCGATACCGGAGGAAGGCGGAGTTGTATCCGTCGAGATATGCGCGAAATGGATTCGGACCGATCCGGACGGTGAGGGAGTTTGACGATGCGATTACCGCGCCGTGCTTCGGATACAAGGACGCGGAAGAGTATTACGAGGCAGCGGGGGCCAAAAAAGTGATTGGGCGAGTGGCGGTGCCGATGCTTTTGATTACGGCGAAGGATGATCCGTTTGTGCCGTATGAATCGTTTTTGCGGGCACGCGTGGAGGAGAATCCGCTGGTGAGGTTTTTGGCGCCAGAAAACGGAGGGCATTGCGGATTCATTTCGAGGTACGGGGGAGCGGAGAGGTTTTGGGCGGAGGAGAGGATTGTGGAGTTTGTCGAAGAAGAAGGAGGTAAGGAAGCAAGGATGTAGGGAAGAAGTGGCGAGTGGCGAGTGGCGAGTGGCGAGTGGCGAGTGGGCAGAGAAGAGGGAATTCACCACAGAGGACTCAGAGGGCACAGAGAGGAAGAGAACTGCGCCGGACTAACCCAGAGGTTTTTCTAAGGACATTTGGAAGCTGGGAGTGAGCAACTGGGCGGGACCACCAGGCGTGATGGCCATGACGTCCTCGCAGCGGAGACCAAATTCGCTGGGGACGTAGATGCCAGGCTCGTTGGAGAAAGTCATGTTGGGTTCGAGGGTGGTTTTGCTGCCGCGAACGAGATAGGGATGCTC
Source organism: Candidatus Limnocylindrales bacterium (assembly GCA_035623175.1). Taxonomy (GTDB): domain Bacteria; phylum Acidobacteriota; class Terriglobia; order Acidiferrales; family UBA7541; genus Acidiferrum. The sequence goes on from DASPTY010000001.1 coordinate 4,334, forward strand.
GTGGCCATCGAGGCCAATGCCGTGGCCAAGGCGGTGCGTGAAAAATTTGTAATCGGGGCCGAAACCGGCGGAAGTGATGACGGCGCGGGCGGCATCGTCCGCGGAGCCGGAGAGCTTGCCAGCGCGGGCGGCATCGAGGGCGGCGTCCTGGGCTTTGCGGACGATTTCAAAGACGCGCTGAATTTTCTCTGAGGGCTTGCCAAAAATACCCGTGCGGGTGACGTCGGATTCGTAACCTTCAACGCGGCAGCCACCGTCAACGAGAACGACGTCGCCTTCCTTTAATTTTTGAGGCTGCCTGGAGCCATGGGGAAGCGCGGCGGAGGCACCGAGCAGAACGAGAGCGTAGCCGCGCAGATTCATTTTGGCGTAACCCGCAGTGATGAGTCCGGAGATTTCTTCCTCAGACATTCCTTCCTTCAGCGAGAGAAAAACCTGGCGGTAGACGTCGCAAGTTGCTTCGCACGCGAGGCGCTGAAGCTCGAGTTCGTGGGTAGATTTGTGGGCGCGGCATGCGATGGTGATGGGATCGGCGGAAACGCATTCGAGCGCGGGGGCGGCCGAGCGGAAACTGTCAAAGAAGGTGAAGGGAAGAGTTTCTTCGATGCCGATGCGGCCCGTGCGAATGTTGTTGTCGGCGAGAGAAGTGGCGATGAGCTTGGCGGGACTTTCGTCCTCCTGCCATACGCGAACTTCGATGGGGTAGCGCATGAGTTCGCGCATGCGACTTTCCTCGAAGGCGGGGGAGATCAGGATAGGCTGGCCGGAACGCGGAAGGACAAGAGCGAGAAGGCGCTCGCTAAGTCCCCAGCGGATGCTGGTGAAGTAGTAGAGCGAAGTACCGGGGCCAAAGAGGAGAGCGTCGAATTTGGGGTTGAGTTTGGACATAAGGTCCTGAGCATGAAGGAGGCGGGAATGGAATTCTTCGGGAGTGATGGGATGGATGCGGTCGCCAAGAGGTTTGAGGGAGGAAAACTGAGGCGGGGGTTGGGGAGCTTGTGAGTGCAGCGGAAGCGCGAGAGCGGCCGCGGCGGAAGATTGGAGAAAACGACGGCGAGGGAGAAAAGGATTTGAGAGGGTCATGAGGTAAGAGGATGGGATGGAGGCTGAGGGGGTGTCAAGGGGGGAGCGAGGCAGAAGGGGGATTGGTCGAGTCAGGACAGGCGAGGGATAGGGGTAGCGGGCCATCCTGAAAACCATAGAAATTACGGGGAAGCGTAGAGAAAATTGACAGGGGCCAAAGGGCGGTCTAGTTTTGTCTATAAGCAAAAGTAAATAAAAGGCTTACCATTGGTGAACGGAAGACGAGTTTGGAGGGGAGATTGCACTGGAGTGGCCAACGGTTGCTGTGTCAGTTTGCTTAGGATGTACCAGAAGTCTTTAGCTTAGTTAGACAATTTGGGAGGGTCCATTGAGTAATGGGATGAAGAGACTCATTGCATTGACGAGTTTAATGCTGTTGGTGTTAGCGAGTGGTT
>DASPTY010000002.1:0-15574 GCA_035623175.1 Candidatus Limnocylindrales bacterium
GCGCAAATTGCGAATTATGCGGAGCAGTCTGGGCGCTCTGTGGTCATCGTGATCAATAAGTGGGATCTTGCTGTGGCTGCGGCGAGGGAAGCCGGCGCGCCCGGCAACTCCAATTCTCTCAAGGCCCTGCCCACCCTTTCCAACAGAAAGGGTGGGGCACCCGGTGTCGCTAGGACTCTTTCTCGCCCGGACAAAATGGCGAGTGTCGATCCGGGGAAATTGATGTTCGACTACGAAAAAATGATTCGGGCGAAATTGAAATTCTTGAGCTACGCGCCAATTGTGTTTCTTTCGGCGAAAACCGGAGAACGCGCGGAAAAGCTCTTTCCCTTAATTGAAAAGTGCGCGGACGCGCGGCGGCGGCGGATTGCTACGCCTGCGCTGAACAACTGGCTGAAGCAAGAAGTAGATTTGCAGCGCGGGACCACGCCGAAGGCGCGCCCGGTGCGTATTTATTACATCACGCAAGCGAAGACTGCACCGCCGACGTTTTTGTTGTTCACGAACCAGAAAGTTCCGCTGCATTTCAGTTACGAGAGGTTTTTGGAGAATCAGTTGAGGGCGAAGTTCGATTTCACGGGGACGCCGGTGCGATTTGTGCAGCGGCTGCGGAAGCGGGAGAAGCGGGCGCACGGGGCAAGCGGTAGAGAAGAATGATTGCTTGCGTTCCCGTGGTTCCTGAGGCTCAAATTGACTTAGTCGGCCAATCTTCAGTTGAGATGCTTCGCTGCGCTCAACATGACAAACGCAGGGGCGAACAGTGCAGAAAACTGAGTACCTTCATGAAGACCTATCACGTCTACATCATGTCCAACGTCTCGAAGATGCTGTACACGGGTGTAACGGGTGACCTGGAGACCAGAATCTTTCAGCACAAGGCGAAGCTTGCCGAAGGGTTCACGAAGAAATACAACATTCACCGTCTAGTTTATTTTGAAGCGTTTGGAGATATTCGGGACGCGATCGCGAGGGAGAAACAAATCAAGGGGTGGTTGAGAGCAAAGAAGGTGGCCTTGATTGAGTCGGCGAATCCGGGATGGAAGGACTTCGCTCCGGAATGGACGAAGAAGAGCCTGAGCGTGAGGAGGGTGTCATCCTGAACGCATCTGATGAGGATGCGTGAAGGATCTCAACTTATGCCCATGCAAGCAATTCAGCCTTGGCCGGTAATTGATCATTTGAGATGCTTCGCTTCGCTCAGCATGACAACCTAGGGGGCGGTTGACCGCAGGATTGAGCGCGAGCCCCTACAGGAACGCGGAGCAAGCTGATAGGATAACGGGAGTCCCCTTCCTGGCAGGAATTGAACATGCCCGGCAACGGCACAGCGACAAAAACCGCGACCGAAGAACGGCTCTATCGCATCGGCGAAGTCAGCCGCCTCGCCGATTTGAAGCCGTTCGTGCTGCGCTATTGGGAAGCGGAGTTTCCCATGCTTGAGCCGGTGAAGGACGATGCCGGCCGGAGGATGTACCGTCAGGAAGACGTGGACATGGTTTTTCGCATCAAGCGGCTGCTCTACGATGAAGGGTTCACGATTGCGGGAGCGCGGCGGCATCTGCGCGAACAAAATGGCTCGAGTGAAATGGATGGGCGGGGTTCCGGCCCCGGTGGAGAAGGAGCGGCGCAGTTATTGAGCCGCAAGATGCTGCTTGATCTGCGGGACACGCTGCAGGCTTTCTTGACGCTTCTCGAACGCCGGTGATAGCCTTGAAAGTGCAGATGCTACCGCGATTCGGCCCCCCTTCGGACTTGCCGCGTCGTTGTCAGCTTACCGGTCGGGACGTAGCGCAGCCTGGTAGCGCGCACGCTTGGGGTGCGTGAGGTCGCGAGTTCAAATCTCGCCGTCCCGACCATTCCCTCCGCAAGTCCAAGCAAGACGGACGCCACGTGGATTCACCGATGGAGACAATAGTCCCGGCAAACTTCCCTGAGGAGCTCGCGGCAACCGCTTTTGTAAATGGAGAAGAGGCGGCTTGGGAACAGGAAGATTGCCTCGCCGCGATAGGCTGGCTCTCCAAAAACGGCTATGCGGTTCTCGGATTTGAGCTCTGGCTGCCCGAAGATCGAGGTATTCGCACGGCGATCAGTACAAAAGCTGGTCCCGCAATTTACGTCTCCAGTTGCGACCCGAAGAAAGGTGAAACCTGGGAGAACTACGTGCAGCGTTCCGCACGAGAGGCCGCGGAACACATTGGTGGTTTTCGTTGGCCTGAGGATTCGTTAGAACAGCCGCGCCCTGCTTACTTTAATTTGACCTGGGCCGACAGGAACTGGATCCGTAATTCCGAAGGAAAATGGCAAACATACTTTTAACGAATGATGATGGGTATCAGGCGGAGGGGCTGCAGACGCTGGCGGAGGAGCTTGCGGATTTCGCGACGGTGAGCATTGTGGCGCCGAGCCGCGAGCAGAGCGGAACGGCGCAATCGCTGACGCTGCGGCAGCCCATCGTGTGCAACAAGATCGGGGAACGCGAGTGGGCGATTGACGGGACGCCTGCAGATTGCGTGATCGTGGCGCTGCACAAACTGCTGCCGGAAAAGCCGGACCTGATGATTTCCGGAATCAACCACGGAGCAAACCTGGGCGAAAACGCGTACTACTCGGGGACGGTGGGGGCGGCACGGGAAGGCGCGCTACACCACATTCCGTCGGTAGCGGTTTCGCTGTACTCGAAAAAAGAAAACGTGAAATTTGAACATTCGGCCCGAGTAGCGCGGGCCGCGGCGGAACTGATTTTGAAAGAAGGATTGCCGGACCAGGTGCTGCTGAACATCAATGTGCCGGAGCCGTGGAGCGGCGGAGTAAAGTTTACGCGGCAATCGAAAAAGATCACGCGGAACCAGTTGAGCGAGGGAAAAGATCCGCGCGGGCGGACGTATTTCTGGCTGTTCGAGCAGCGGATCGACAAGGACGTCGAGCCGGACACGGATTACGCGGCGATTTTCGCGGGGGCGGTTTCAATTACACCATTGCACCTCGATCCGACGCATACAGAGTCGCTCAATCATTTGTCGCGGTGGGCGAAGAAAATAGGGGCGGCGTTTGAGCGATGAGAGTCGGTTGTCAGTGTTCGGTTTTCAGTTCTCAGTAAGAAGGAACAGCATGTTTTGAGATTCCGTCCGAGTGTTCTCTGAGAATAGACGCCCTGCTGAAAAGCGGCAGCACGCTGCCGCACTCCATAATGCCGCTATTTGGTGGCAGGAGCGGAGGGCGCGATCAACGGCACGTTATTTTTGCGCGTCGTGTCGTTGAGGGCGACGAGGTCCTTGGAAAGGACGTCGCGCCACTTGGTAAGCTGAGTTTCGAGACGCTGGTCGAGATCGGCGAAGACGGCGAGTTCGGCGCCCGTGGGCGCAGTATCGGCGCTGTCGGTTACGTTTTGCAGATAAGCGAATTTGCTCTCGAGCTTGGTGGGATAGTTGGCGAAGTCTTCTGTTGACTTGCCGTTGACCTGCACGAGCTCTTCCTCGATGGCACCTATTTTTTTGCGTAGGTCGGCGGAAGTAGACACGATGGGCTTGGCATCGTCACCAGAGCCGAGGCGTTTCTCAAGCGCCTGAAGCTGCGCGCGAAGATCGCGAATAGCCAGCACGGTTTTGTTGAGTTCGTCCTGACGGTCGCGCATTTTTAGCATCAAATCAAATTGCTTGCGCAGATCTTCGGCGGAAGTCTGAATGCGCGGGTCCATTTTCACCTCAAACGAAGCAGTTTGGGATTTTCCGGCGACAGTCAAGCGAACTTGATACGACCCCGGAAGGACGAGCGGCGCGATGGGATCCCCGGCGTCATAAACGATTTGCGGAATCTTGGTGGGAACTTCGTAACGCAGGTTCCAGGCGAAGCGGTTGAGGCCAGCTTTGGCGGGAATGTGCTCGGCTTCCGCGTCGCGCTCCCATTCTTCCGGCGCTTCCTCTTTTTTCTTCTGCTCGCTGGTGAAAGAGCGAACAACTTTGCCCTGTGCGTCGAGAAGTTCGAGCTTGGCAGGGTCCTTCGGCTCATCCTTCAGGTAGTAATACAAAATCGCGCCATCCGGCGGATTTTCGCCCACGGGATAGCGGCGCGGATTGAAATGGCCAATGCGAGTGCGAAACGAGGTGCGCGGGGTGAACAGATGCGCGTCTTCCGCGGCGATGGAAGCGGCGGCCTGGCGCAGCGGACTGATGTCATCGAGAACCCAGAAAGAACGGCCGTGCGTGGCGACGGCGAGATCGTCGTCGTGAATGACGAGGTCGTGAATCGGCGTGACGGGAAGGTTGAGCTGGAGCGGCTGCCAATTCGCGCCGTCGTTGAAGGAAACCCAGATGCCCGTTTCGGTGCCAGCGTAGAGCAGGCCTTTGCGCTTGGGATCTTCGCGGACCGCGTGAACGTAAGAGTTGTCGGGCAGGCCGTTGACGAGTTTGGTCCAAGTTTTGCCGAAGTCGCCGGTTTTGAAGATGTACGGCTTGAAATTGTCGAGCTTGTGCGCGTCGACGGCGACGTAAGCGGTCGCGGCGTCGAATGGCGAAGCTTCGATGAGGCTGACCATGGACCATTCGGGAGTTTCCTTGGGCGTCACGCTGGCCCAGGACTTGCCGCCATCGCGCGTCAATTGAATTAGGCCATCGTCGGTGCCGGCCCAGAGCACGCCTTCCTGCTTGGGCGATTCCGCCAGCGTGAAAATCGTGTCGTAGTATTCGACGGTGTACTGGTCCTTGGTGAGCGGGCCGCCGGAATCCTGCTGCTTCGATTTGTCGTTGCGGGTGAGGTCGGGACTGATGGTGATCCAAGTTTTGCCAGCGTCGCTCGAACGAAAGACGTACTGCGAGCTGTGATAGATGACGTCCGGATTGTGCGAAGAAATGACAATCGGCATGGTCCACGTGTAGCGGTATTTTTGCGTGGCCGCGGCGTAGCCGTTGGGATCTTCGGGCCATTCCTGGATGCTTTGCGCTTGATTGATGCGGCGGTCGTAGCGCGTGAAGATGGGGCCTTCGTCGTCGGCGTAAACGATGTTCGAATCGCGGGGATCGGCAACGATGTAGCCGCTTTCGCCGCCGCCAACGGCGTCCCAATCGCCGGTCAGAATGGCACCGTGATCGCTTTTAGTGCGAATGCCGATCGAAGAATTGTCCTGCTGCGAGCCGTAGACGCGGTAGAGAAAGTCGTTGTCTGCGGCAACGTGATAGAACTGCGCGGTCGGCTGATTGCCTTGCGTGGTCCAGTTTTTGCCGCCGTCGATGGAAATGGTGGCGCCGCCGTCGTTGCCGTTGATGAGGCGATTCGGATTGTTGGGATCGATCCAGAGTGCGTGATGATCGCCGTGCGGCGCGGGCAGGCGCTCGAAGGATTTGCCAGCATCGATGGAGCGGTAGAGCCCAGTGTTGGCGATGTAGACCTTGTTGGAGTCCTTCGGGTCGGCCCAAACGTGGGTGAAATACCAGGCACGCTGGCGGAAGCGGTGATCTTCATTGATGAGCGACCATTTCGCGCCGCCGTCATCGCTGCGGTAGAGGCCGCCCTTTTTGGCTTCGATGAGTGCATAGACGACGTTGGGGTCGGCGCCGGAAACAGAAACGCTGATGCGGCCGAGCGGACCGTCGGGGATGCCGTCACCTTCGAGGCGCTTCCAAGTGGCGCCGTCGTCGCTGGAGCGGTACAGGCCGTCTTTGGCGCCGCCGCTGTTCAGCGTCCAAGGCGTGCGCCAGCCTTCCCACATGGCGGCGAAGAGAATATGCGGATTTTGCGGATCGAAGACGACGTCGATGCCGCCGGTGCGGTCGTCGAGGTAGAGAACTCTGTCCCACGTTTTGCCACCGTCGTGCGTACGGAAGATGCCGCGCTCCGGGTTGGGGCCGTACGCGTGGCCGAGAGCGGCGACAAAGACGATGTCAGGATTCGTGGGATGAATGATGACGGCGCCGATGTGGCGCGTATCTTTGAGGCCGACGTTGGTCCAAGTTTTGCCTGCGTCAGTGGATTTGTAGACGCCGTCGCCGAAAGAGATGTTGCCTCGGATGCAGGCTTCGCCAGAGCCAGCGTAAATCACGTTGGGATCGGAGTCAGAAACAGCAATGGCGCCAATCGAAGAGGTCGTGGTCACTTTGTCGAAGAGGGGATCCCAAGTGTTGCCGCCGTCGGTCGTTTTCCAGACGCCGCCGGAAACCGCGCCGAAGTAGTAAGTGTTCGGTTGACTTGGGACGCCGGCAACCGTGATGACGCGGCCCCCGCGGAAGGGGCCAATGAGGCGCCATTGCATGCCGCCGTACGTTTTGGGGTCGATTTGCTGGGCAGATGCGGAAGAGATCAGAGGAAGGATAAGAAACACAACTCCCAAACAGAGTACGAAAAAACGGCAGAAGCGATTCACAGATTCCTCCAAAGAAGGCATGGAAAACGGAGAATAGTAACGCGAGTGAGCGATGGATGGAAAGGATTTTCACCGCACGGGGGGTTGGGATAGGATGCGGCGGGGTGAGCCATTAGAGATGAGTAGCCACAGGTCATACGATGTAGCAGTGATTGGGGCGGGGGTGTTTGGGGCGTGGACGGCGTGGCACTTGGCGAAGCGCGGGAAGCGCGTCGTGCTGGTCGAAGCGTACGGGCCGGGGCATTCGCGCGCGAGCAGCGGAGGCGAGACGCGCATCATTCGCATGGGATACGGCCCCGATGAGCTGTACACGCGATGGTCGCAGCGGTCGCTTGCACAATGGAAAGAGTTCTCTGCGGCGACGAAGCAACAACTCTTTCTCGAGACGGGCGTGCTGTGGATGGCGGGCAAGGATCAGGCGCGACTTCAAAATACAGCTGCCACGCTGAAGCGATGCGGAGTGGCTTTTGAAGAATACGACCGCACGGCATTGGAGAAACGCTATCCGCAAATCGGATTGGAAGAGATTCGCAAGGGGATTTTCGAGCCGCACAGCGGCGTGCTGATGGCGCGGCGGGCGGTTGCGGCGGTAGTGGAAGATGCGGCCCGGCTCGGGGCGGAGTATCGCTGCGCTCGGGTCGTGGATCCCCGAGAAGCAGGCGCGGTGGAGCATGTCACCACGACGCAGGGCGAGCGCATTGTTGCGGGACAGTTTGTTTTTGCATGCGGCGCGTGGCTCGGGAAGGTATTCCCCGACGTGCTTGGAGCGCGCATTTTTCCTTCGCGGCAGGAAGTCTTCTTCTTCGGGATTCCCGCCGGTGAGACACGGTTTGCTCCGCCCGCATTGCCAACGTGGCTGTTCCAGGAAGATTTGGTTTACGGGATGCCGGACCTCGAAAGCCGCGGATTGAAAATCGCGTTCGATGAGCATGGGAAACGCGCGGACCCCGACACGCAATCGAGAATCGTTTCGCAGAAAATGACGAAAGCGGTGCGCGAGTATGTGACGCGGCGATTCCCAGCGCTGCGCGACGCGCCAATCGTGGAGACGCGCGTGTGTCAATACGAAAACACGTCGAGCGGAGATTTCTTGATCGACCGGCATCCGGAGATGGAAAACGTGTGGTTCGCAGGCGGCGGGTCGGGACACGGATTCAAGCACGGCCCCGTGGTCGGCGAGTATCTAGCCGGGCAACTCTTCGATGGCGCGAAGAGCGAGCCTCGGTTTTCGCTGGATACTAAAGAAACAAAGCAAAACCGCGCCGTGTACTGAGCGCGGGGAAAGAACCGCCTTCATGTACCGTCTCGCCTTCCTTTTTCTTCTTGCCATTGCTATTTCTCCAGAGGGTCACGCGCAGAAGCCTGAGAGCGAGATTGCTTGCTACGCCGGTCAAGAAGGTAACGCTCCGCATAAGAAGAAGCTCTGGGACGGCTACGAGATTTCTCTTGGGCCGGTGGCACATCCTGAAGAAACCGAATTGCAGTGTACAGCGGCGATTTACAAAAAGGCGGGCAAAGTCGTGTTTCGCACCAGCGGGTTCAACGTGGTTTTTGATGAGGAACTGACAGGGGAAGATTTTGACGGAGACGGCAAGCCGGAAGTGGTTTTCCGGACGGACACAGGCGGAGGGGTGCACTGTTGCTGGGGATACATCGTGGTTTCACCCTCGCCGAGGCCGCACAAGCTCTTTGAAATGCCCATAGAAGGAAAGGTGGACTTCGAAAAAAGCAAAGACGGAAAAATGGTGATGTGGGAGAGAACGAGCGCTCCCGGGGGATTTTTCACTTCCATGGCGGGCCGACCGTTTGCGGAAAAGGTGTTCCGGATGCTAGATGGCAAGCTGACAGACGTCACAGCGGACTTCTGCGGAACGAATGATCCGCGGTTCGAGAGGGGCGATCTGACTCCGGAGGATCTCAAGAAGCTGGCACATGCAGGAGAACAAGGCCAGGACGAATTGGAGAACATCATCAGCACGCTGGAATCGCGCACCGCGCAGCACGTCTTTTGTGGGGAATACGACGAGGCACTGAAAGATCTGAATCTGTGGCCGGAAGGCAAGCGGGAAGTCGAAATAAGAACTCTGAGAAATGCCTTTTGGCAAGAATACCCAGAGTTTGTAGCGAAGCTGCCGAATATGCCCAAGAAATCAGGCTAGCGACTGCGCTCGCGGGCAATTGTAGAGCATCGTTCCGAGCAGTCGAAGCAGGAGAAGCGTTCAGGTTTTGGGAGTGCGGCGAGGGAAAAGCGGAGCAGCGTGCCGTTTGGCGCGCTTGGCCTTTTCGGTGTAGAGATCCTGGTCGGCCTCGGAAAGAAGTTTTTCAATGCGTTCGCCGCCGCCGCGATATACGGCGACGCCGATGCTCGCGGAAAGACGAGGCGGCTCATCATCATTGGCGAGAACCTCCCGGATGCGGCCGGCGACGCGCTGGGCTTCCTCTTCCTGCGATTCCGGCAAAACCAAGGCAAATTCATCGCCGCCATAACGCGCGGCAGTATCGATGGCGCGACAGTGAATGCGAAGAATGTCACCGACGCGGCAGATGGCGCGGCTACCAACCAAATGGCCGTAGCTGTCGTTGATCACCTTTAAGCCGTCCAGGTCAAGAAGCAGAACGGCAAAGGGACGGCCGGTGCGGTCAGTGCGCTCCGTTTCGTTTTCCAGAACATCCAGGAGACGACGATAGTTAGCGAGGCCGGTGAGCGGATCGCTGACCGCCATGTGGCGCACGCGCTCGAAAAGACGCGCGTTGTCGAGAAGCGCACCACCCAGGGCGACCGTGTAGCCAAGCACCATCAGGACCTGTGCGAAAACGAAGGGAGCATCCATCAAACGGCCGGATTGGGCCGCGGAAAACTGCGCCGCGGCGTTCAGCCAAATGGCCGCATACATGGTTCGGTCAAAAGGAGAATCTTCGACGGCCAAGCGGCGGCGATACCAAAACAAGCTCACGAGAAAAATACCGCCGGGAATCAATTGTTGGGGACTGGGGAAAAAGGCGCTGGGATGCCGGGAAGCTTCCGGCGGCAAACCATGAAGTACAGCCGTGAGAACATAAGTGACGGCGATTACCGTAGCGAGAGCTCCGGCAATCTCGCGGCGCGGGTGCCGGGAACGCGGAATGAAATGTTCCACGAGAAGCGCGATGAGGACAAATAGGGCGAGAATGATGCGGCCAAGCCACCAGGCAAAAGGCGCCCAAAGAAGACGCTGCGGCGCATCAGGGAGAAATTGGAAAAAGAGCGCGCTCGTGGCGGTGAGCACCGCGCCGGAAAGCAGAAAACCAGCGCCGAGAATCAGGGAGATGCGGTCCTGTGTTCCTTGAAAGCGAACCAGGACAAGGGCGGAAAAGACAAAAGCAAGAAGACCGCTAAGGACCTGGAGATAGCCGTGGAGCAAGGTATCCGGCGGGAGATTCGCGCGGCGAAGCAAGAAAGCCGCCAGAACCACGAAAAGAAAGGCCGCGAAGTGCGACAGAAAAACAGTCACGCGCGCGCGCGAGTCGGGATGAGAGGAGTGACCCATGATGGTCTGATTTGCGCCCGTTTTGTCGGTCAATTCCAGGCTGAGCTTCTACATAGATTAGACTACGAAGCGCGTCGAGGCGTTGCGCTTGAATAGAGCCCTGAGTGAGATAAATGATACCCTCTGCGGAGCTTCCATCCCTGTACGAATGGGCAGGACAAAATAGGGCAGCGCAGGCCGGGCGTCTGCATGATTTGCTGTTGCGCCAAACCAGGAAAATGAGCACAATTTGCAGAATTGAAACGGTTGAATAGCATATAGCCATCCTCCCAAAACCCAGGCCACTAGAAGGAGCCCTGCTTGAGCAACGAAGCGACCACAAACGGGGGGCCCCGGCTACAGCGGACGCTGACCCTGTGGGACCTCATTTTGTACGGCGTCATTGTCATTCAACCCGTGGCACCAATGTCCGTCTTCGGAGTGCTCAGCGACCGTGGCAAAGGCCACGTCGTGACAGCAATTCTCATCGCAATGGTGGCGATGCTGTTCACGGGGATCAGTTACGGAAGAATGGCACGGGCGTACCCGAGCGCGGGGTCAGCGTTCACCTACGTGGCACAAGAGATTCATCCCGCGGCGGGCTTCGTAACGGGTTGGAGCATGGTGATGGATTACATGCTCAATCCTTTGATCTGCACGGTCTGGTGTGCAGGCGCAGCAAACCAGTTCGCGCCAGGGGTGCCGGCGTGGATTTGGAAGATTTTTTTCGCGGTGGTTTTTACGCTGCTCAATATTCGAGGGATTAAGACCAGCGCGCGAATTAATGCAGGCATGGCCATCGCGATGGGGATTGTTGTCGTTGGAATTTTTGTTGCCGCTGCGCGATTTATTTTCGGCCATCCAGGTCACGATTCTCTCTTCTTCCTGCGGCCGTTTTATGATTCGCAGACGTTCACCTGGGACCGCTTGTTCGGGTGCACATCCATCGCCGTGCTGACCTATATTGGCTTCGACGGCATATCGACGCTGTCCGAAGAAGCGGAGAATCCGCGACGAAATATCCTGCTGGCCACCGTTTTGACCTGTTTGGTAATTGGGGTTCTGTCCGCCGCTGAGGTTTACGTAGCACAGCTGATTTGGCCGAGTTCGGAAGCGTTTCCCGATGTCAACACGGCTTATTCTTATGTTGCCGGGCGCACCTGGATGCCGCTGTTCACCATCGTGAATCTCACCTTGTTGCTGGCTAATTTTGGGTCAGGGCTGGGAGCGCAGATCGGCGCGGCGCGCCTGCTGTTCGGAATGGGACGCAGCAATGCCCTTCCAAGATCGTTTTTTGGAGCGGTGGACGAAAAGCATCATATTCCCCGTAACAACGTATTTGTCGTTGGGGGACTCGCATTGGTTGGCGCCTTTCTGCTGGAGTTTGTCGCCGGATACAAGACCTATTCGCTCGGAAGTTCTGCGCTGAGCTTTGGAACGTTCATGAAAATTTTGAACGGGGGAGAGGCGTACGGGCTCGGGGCGGAGATGCTCAACTTTGGCGCTCTGATCGCGTTCATGGGCGTTAATGCCGCGGCACTGATTCGTTATTACGTGCGCGCCGAGGAAAAAAAGCTCATCAATTTAATTCCTCCAGTTTTGGGGTTCCTGATTTGCCTGGGGCTTTGGGTGAATCTGAGCCGGCCCGCAAAAATTGTAGGCTCCATCTGGATGATTGCGGGGATTGCGTTTGGCATCTGGAAGACGCGCGGATTCCGCGAACAACTTTCATTTGAAGTCCCGCCGGAATGAAATTGAGGCTGCGACAGAGAACCGTTGCATCCGGAGCGAGTCTGGAAGGATGATGATGCCTGCGGGAGAAAGCCATTCCGTGAAGCGCCATAACAATAAGAGCCACACCGTGACGATGCGCGACGTCGCAAAATCCAGCGGCTTTTCGCCCGCAACCGTTTCGATCGTATTGAACAATGCGCCGCTGGCGCGCTACATCGCCCCGGCGACAAAGAAGCGCATTGAAGAAACAGCCAGAAAGCTGGGCTACCGGCCGAACGCGATGGCGCGCTTCCTGCGCAGTAAACGAAGTCACAGCGTCGGCGTGATGTTTTTCGACATTACTGATCCATTTTGCACGCCGGTATTGCGTGGGATCGAGAATGCTTTATACCAATCCTCGTACGTGCCCATCTTTGCCGATGCGCACAACCAGAGAAACCGCTTCGAGCGATACCTGGAGATGCTCCTCGAACATCACGTAGAGGCGCTAATCGTGGTTGCCAACTGGCTGTTCGTGGATATCCAGTTGCTGGCGGATTTGAGCAAAAGAAACATTACAGCCGCCACAATTGGCTGGGAAATGCCAGGCGGTTCGGTCAGTTCCGTCATGGTGGACAATGAGGCCGGCGGTCGACTGGCGCTCGAGCATCTTTACCAACTCGGACATCGCCGCATTGCCTTTATCCGCGGGCCGAAAATGCTGATCGACAGCGCTCCGCGATGGAAAGGCATTCAACGATTCGCCCATGCAACCGGACTCGATATCGATTCATCGCTCGTCATGCAGCTTCCCGATGCATTTGATCCCAATTCGGGATTTGAGGGCGGGTACCGCTTCACGGAAGAGCTGCTGCAGAAAAAAAAGAAATTCACGGCCGTGATGGCATTCGACGACATGACAGCATTAGGCGTAGTACGCGCGCTCGCCAAAGCCGGCGTCAAAGTGCCGGAGCAGTGCTCGGTCATAGGCTTCGACGATGTTTCTCTGTCTTCCCTTTCCGCTCCCTCGCTGACCACGGTTCGGCAACCGCTGGAAGCCATGGGAAACATGGCAGTGAACATCGTGATGGAAGGCATCAACGCCGGCCTGGAGAAGCTCGAGTGGAGCATCGCGCGGCACAAGATGAATCCCGAATTGGTGATACGTGACTCGACGCGAACTGCAGCCTTTACCGGAGCCGACGACTAAAGGCTTACGCCACAAAAAGCAAGCGGCGCGGAGGAACTTCCCGCGCCGCCATTCCTCGGCATCCACAGCGTTCGACCCTCACTTGGCGGGCGGCAAAAAGGCCCGAGATGCATGGAGGAACTCGAGGTTGGGCACTTCCGTGGAAAGGTGAACACCCTCAAGGCGGCCTTTAGCACCACCACTGCCTTGGAACGTCAACAAGTACTGATTCGCGAGGTGAGTAGTGAGCTCGTCCAGATAGGGTTTGATGGTAACCGGGGCGGTAAACGCGAGATAAAAAGATTCCGCGCCAGTTTCATCGGCAAGTTGAGTGAGATCCGACTGTGCTCTGAGCAAGAGAAAATATCGGCCCGAGCGATGGCCGATGTCGGGATAATAGATGGACCAAACGTTGATATTTTGCTTTTGCGCGTGTTCGATGGTCGCTTCGAGATCGGGGCTGGTGGGAAAATTTCCGTGGAAGTAGTCGATTCCGGAGGAAACGACGAGTATGGAGCCACGTTCCCCGGTGGAAGGCCAACGCTTGATCAAGTCTTGCAACGCGAAATAAGGGCTGGAAAACGCACCGGGGCCAACTGGTAAGCGAAGCGCCTTCCCTGCCAGTGCATGGTCATTGGTGAAGTCTTGGGCGACGACGGCCTCGCCATTGCGCCCGTAAAAAACGCCTATATACGTTGAAGGTGGTTGGGCGTTGAAGAAATCTCTCAGCTCATTCCATTGGTTGGCCACCGTGGGATCGAGCGAGTCGCTAATCAACACCGCGAGATACAGCTTGTCCCCGCGGCGCCAGTCGGCAACCTGCGTGCGTTCCTTGTTTACAAAAAATTGCACGTCGCTTTGGGACACTGCCGGCACATTGGCGTCTTTCCTTGCTACGGCGGTTACGGTCAGGGTTGCGTTTTCCGGCCCGGCGGCAGCAGCGTTGGCAACGGCGAGCGACAGCGCCGCGCACAGCGCGGCAACGAGCAACCCCACGCTTCCCATTCTTGCTTTTACTCTCATCGCATTTACTCCCTTCACTTACCCTTCCCATAATTAGATGCGGGGTTGGGTCAAAAGTAGGTACACGGCGAAGGCAGAAAAGTTTCGGCCTGCAAACGCAAGGCACTAGGTTCCGCCTATTGCATGAGGCAGGCGAAGCCAATGCGTAGTATGCTGCGGCGCGGCAATTGGGGCTTGAAGTCCTTGAGAAACTACATCGGAGCCATCGATCAAGGCACGACCAGCACGCGCTTTATGGTGTTCGACCAGGCGGCTCGCGTCGTAGCTGTCGCGCAAAAAGAGCACGAGCAGATCTACCCCCGGCCGGGCTGGGTTGAGCACGACCCGCTGGAAATCCTGCGCCGCACGGAAGAAGTCATCGCGGAGGCTATGGCTCAGCGTAGCTTGCGCGCTTCAGATCTCGCAGCTATCGGAATCACCAATCAGCGCGAGACCACCGTTCTGTGGGAACGCAGGACCGGCAAACCCGTTGCCAATGCCATCGTGTGGCAGGACACGCGTGTTGCCGATGATGTCGCGCGTTTCTCCAGCGAAGGCGGCCAGGATCGCTTCCGTGCGCAGACCGGTCTGCCGCTCAGCACGTACTTCAGCAGCCTCAAGTTGCGCTGGCTTCTGCAAAATGTTCCCGGAGTACGGGAAAGAGCGGCTGCGGGGGAGCTGCTTTTCGGAAACATTGATACGTTTCTGCTCTGGAACCTCACGGGAGGCGCGCAAGGCGGCGTCCCTGCAACAGATGTAACCAACGCCAGCCGAACGCAACTCCTCAATCTAAGAACACTGGATTGGGACGAAAAGTTGCTGGCGGCATTTGGCATTCCTCGCGCCGTCCTCCCGCAGGTGCGTTCGAGCAGCGAAATCTATGGCGAGGCTGTTCTCTCAGTCATCGCTGGTGTGCCCATTGCCGGCGACCTCGGCGATCAGCAAGCAGCGCTGGTGGGCCAAGCGTGTTTTCGTCCCGGTGAAGTAAAGAACACCTACGGCACGGGCTGTTTTTTGTTGATGAATACCGGCGAGCGGATTGTGCCATCGAATTTCGGATTGCTCACGACTGCGGCTTACAAGTTTGGCGCCGCGCCGGCTTGCTATGCCCTCGAAGGAAGCGTGGCCATTACTGGAGCGCTGGTGCAATGGCTGCGCGATAATCTCGGCTTGATCAAGAAGAGCCCTGAGGTCGAACAGTTAGCGCGAACCGTGAACGACAATGGCGGCGTCTATTTCGTGCCGGCATTTTCCGGATTGTACGCACCATACTGGAAAGCGTCCGCCCGCGGCGTGATTGTCGGCTTGACGCGCTTCGCAAACAAAGGACATATAGCGCGCGCGGCTTTGGAAGCCAGCGCGTTCCAAACCCGCGAAGTCGTAGAAGCCATGGAAAAGGACTCGCAAATCGCCCTTGAGAGCTTGCGCGTGGACGGCGGAATGGTGGCAAACGAACTGCTGATGCAGTTCCAGGCAGATATTTTGAATCGCGACGTGGTGCGGCCAGTGATTCAAGAAACCACGGCGCTTGGGGCGGCTTATGCCGCGGGCCTGGCGGTGGAATTCTTTTCTGGCTTGGAAGGATTGCGCGCGAACTGGGCTATGGATCGTACTTGGAGGCCGCAGCTCGTGGACCACGAACGTGAGCGGCTCTATCGCAATTGGAAAAAAGCCGTCACTCACTCATTTGACTGGATTGAGTCCTGAGGAGGTTTCGCAGCATGACGTCGCCGCTGCTCGGTGAATTTCTCGGAACGATGATTTTGATTCTGCTCGGTGACGGCGTTGTCGCGGCAGTGCTTCTGAAACGCT
>DASPTY010000003.1:0-27389 GCA_035623175.1 Candidatus Limnocylindrales bacterium
GCATGCATTACCGTGAAGAGCACAGTTTCCGGGCGAATGGATTTGCGGAGCGCGTCGAGATCGATGAGACCGTCGTGCGAAACCGGAAGATACGTGACCGCAACGCCCTGCTTCTCGAGGGCTTGGCAGGAGTTGAGGACCGCTTCGTGCTCGATGGAACTCGTGATGATGTGGGGCGGCGCGGACCCCGAAGATGCGGAAACGACGCCGAAGATGGCGTGATTGTCGGATTCGGTGCCCCCGCTGGTGAAGACGATCTCCTGGGGACGGGCATTGATGAGTGCCGCCACCTGTTCGCGGGCGGTTTCCACGGCGGCGCGAGCGCGCTGGCCGAAAGCGTGAATCGAGGAAGCGTTGCCGAATTCTGAGGAGAGGAAGGGCAACATCGCGTCGAGCACGGCAGGATCGACGGGCGTTGTCGCATTGTGATCGAGGTAGATGCGAGTCATAAAAACGCTAGGCAGCAGGATAGAGGCGTGAGGGGAAAGTGTCCAGCGGGAGGAGATGAAAGCTGGCGACCGCCTGCGACAAGGAAACTGTCGGGCCTTCCGGTGGCTTGGAGCAGCGCGAGACTACATGAGCGCGTAGAGGTTGCCGTCGGTGCTGCCGAAGTAGACCACGTTGTTGACGACAACTGGGGATGAAAGAATCGTGCCCATGGTGAAAAGCTTGGATACGGCAACCACCATGTCGTCATAGAAGAGACTGGGCGACGGAAAGACGGCTTCAAACTTGATGCTGCCGTCGTTGTTGGTGAGGGCGGAGGCATGCATCTTGGCGCCTTCGGTCTCAAAGGTCCAGATGGGTCTTTGCGTTTTCAGATCAATCGCAGTCAGCTTGCCGCCAAAATTGCCCATATACAGAATCCCACTGGCTAGGGCCATCGAAGAGAACACCGGCGTACCAGTCGGGAGCTGAAAGAGCGAAGCGCCGGTTTTGGCATCGAGAGCATGGAGGTTTCCCGGGATCGAGGTGCCGAAATAGATTTTTCCGTCGTATACCACTGGCGAATTGTTGACCCAAGATCCCTGCGTCGAGTAGGTCCATTTCTGTTTGCCGGTGGTGGCGTCCACCGCATAGACATAGGAGTCGCGGCAGCCGAAATAGACGGTGTTGTCTGCAACCACGGGAGACGACTGAATGCCGACATGATTGTGAAGTTCGGGATCTTCCCCGGTTTTGAAACGCCACCTTTCCTGGCCGGTAGCGGCATCGAGAGCGTAGAGAAAAGAGTCCCAACTCCCAATATAAAGAGTGCCGTCGGCGATGGCGGGCGAGGAGTGAACGACGTCGCCGGTGTGGAATTTCCATTTCATGAGGCCGGAAGCGGTGTCGAGAGCGTAGATGTTGCCGTCGCCGCTTCCAAAATAGACGAGGCCCTTCCAGACGCTGGGCGACGAGAGAAAGAAGTCCCACGGGTCGGGCATGGCTTCAGCGGCGGGTTCCAGGTGATGCAGATGGGTGCCGGCAAAACGCTTCTCGCCTCCTGTCTTGAACCGCCACTTCTCCTTGCCAGTGGCGCCATCCACGGCGTAGAAGTTGCTGTCGTAACTTTCAAAAAAGACGACGCCCGACACGACAGCCGGAGACGACACGACCCAACTTTGCGTGGCAAATTTCCATTTCAGCGTGCCGGAAACGGCATCAAGGGCGTAAAGGTTGCCGTCGGTGCTGCCTACGTAGGCGACGCCGTCAACGATGGCAGGCGAGGAGATGACGCGGCCAGCGGTCTGAAATTTCCATTTGATGGCGTTCAGTTTCGGCACCCCGGGAGCGCTGTACACGCCGGTGTGCGCCAGGTTTCCACGGAACATCCCGGCGTCCTGAGCAGCGGCAGGCAGACCTAGGAGAAGTGTGAAAAGAAGAGTAGAGGTTTTCATGCTACGGAGGCTAGCTGGACGCGGAGGGGATGTCAGTGATTTGAAGTCGAGGAGATGTCGTTGCAGTCACGGGCAATGGGGAAGAGGGACAAGGAAATTTCACGCAGAGTCTCGGGTGGGTCGCAGGATTGCGAGAGCGGGAGCACGCCTGCAAAAAGCAAGCAGTGCTCCCGTTCTCCAAAGAGCTACTCCTTGGGCCACTGTTCGGGGGGAAGAGATTTCTTGATGGTGTCGAGGTTTTGGAATCCGTCTTTGATGACGGTCTGTATGATGTTGTACTTTGTAACGACCACCGCGGGGCCGAGGATGGCGGGCACCTTACGGCCTCCTGACAGAATAACGGAAGTTGTCTTGGGCGTTTGTCCCGTGGCGAGTGCCACGGCAGCCTCTGCGGCCTGAGTGGCGATGGAGAGCACTGGCTTATAGACAGTCATCGACTGCGTGCCCTGAAGCAGGCGCAGTACCGCAGCCAGGTCGGCGTCCTGCCCGGAGACGACCACTTTACCTGCGAGCTTGTTTTCTTCCAGCGCCTGAACCGCACCGGTTGCCGTGCCATCGTTGGAGGCAACGACGGCATCAATGTGGCCCTGATTCTTGGCGATGATTTCCAGCATGTGCGTGTAGGCTTCGAGGGGGTTCCAATCCGTGCACCAAACATCTCCAACGATTTTGATGTCGCCGCGATCGGCCAGCGGCTGAAGGACTTCTTCTTGGCCTTCGCGCAGGAGATGCGCATTAATGTCCGTCGGCGCGCCTTCGAGGAGCACGTAATTACCCTTGGGCGCAAGTTGGGTGAGATACTTGGCCTGGAGGCGCCCGATCTCATGGACGTCGAGGCCGACAAATAAATCAATGGAGGCGTCCCGGATAAGCCGATCGTAGCTGATGACAGAGACGTGGCGATCCTTGGCCAGAGAGACAATGCGCGCCGCCTTGCTGGTGTCATGCGCGACAATGACCAGAGATTTTACGCCGGCGTCGAGCAGTTTTTTTGCTTGCTCGAATTGCAGCTCGTCATTGCCCTCGGCAGTCTCGACCAGACTCTCGGCGCCCAACTCTTTGGCGCGTTTTTGGAAAGTATTCACGTCCGTCTGCCATCGTTCGACCTTGAGCGAATCCAGCAGAAAGCCAACTTTGATGGCTGGTGTTGCGATCTGAGCTTGCGCGTTTGGCGAGCCGAGGATGCAAAGAAAAACCAAGGAGACGCAAAAGGCGGCTCCAATAAACCTGCGCATGAACCCCTCCGTATACTCTTGCCCGCAACTTGAATGCGGGAGACGAATCCTTAGTATTTCAATCGTATAGCGTGGAATAAGAAGAGGATCTGCGCCGGGCGCAGCCGCTGCCTAAAAGACAATAAACCATTGGCCACTGAAGATCGCGTAACGATCGGTAGGCTTAGGGCTAGGGCCGGTAACCCGAATGCGAGGGTCGAGACTCACGAGTCTTTAGAAAAGGGGCAAAGGGCAAACCAAGGAACAATTGGTACGTCTTATCCGTAATAGAATCCCGTGGGCCATATATCCTAAAAGGAACCGGCAAGAGAAGAGAGGGGAGGAATGAAAGCATGCGGAGGCATATTTCGGCTGGGCTGCGAGTACCGATCCTTCTTGTTGTAGTCGCGGGGCTGGGGATGGTGGATGGAGCTTCTGCGCAGAGGCTGCCGCAGACGGTGGTTCCCGAAAGTTACGATTTGACATTCGAGCCAAACCTGGAGAAGGCGACGTTTACAGGAGACGAGACGATGCGCGCGAAGGTCTTGAAGCCGACGACGGTGGTGACATTGAACGCGGCGGAATTGGAATTGTCCGAGGTGACCATCAGCTCCGGCGGAAAGTCACAAAAGGCCACGGTCGCTCTGGATGCAGGAAAGGAGCAGGCGACGCTCACGGTAAAGAAACAGCTGTCGGCCGGGCCTGTAGAACTTCATATCCGGTTCGCAGGGATTTTGAACGACAAACTGCGCGGATTTTATTTGAGCAAATCGGACAGGCGTAGGTATGCAGTGACGCAGTTCGAACCTACAGACGCGCGGCGGGCCTTTCCGTGCTTCGATGAGCCAGCTTTTAAGGCACTGTTCCGTATCAGCCTGATTGTAGATAAAGGCGACACGGCCATCTCGAATGGAAAGATTGTTTCCGATACCCCAGGGCCGGGGGACGGGAAACACACACTGAAGTTCTCGCCGTCGGCGAAAATGTCCAGCTACCTTGTGGCCATGACGGTGGGGGATTTTGTATGCCGTGAAGGTGGAGTGGATGGGATTCCCATCCGCGTGTGCGTTCCGCCGGAACAAAAGGAAATGACGAAGTACGCTTTGGAAGCCTCCGAAAACATCCTTAAGTATTTCAACAAGTACTACGCGATCAAATATCCGTACGGCAAGCTGGACCACATCGAATTCCCGGATTTTTCCGCGGGTGCGATGGAAAACGTCGCTGCCATCACCTATCGCGACAGCGCTCTGTTGATCGATGACAAGACCGCTTCGTACGACGCGAAGAAAGGGGTGGCGGAGACAATCGCGCACGAAATGGCGCACCAGTGGTTCGGGGACCTGGTGACGATGAAATGGTGGAACGACATCTGGCTGAATGAGGGCTTCGCGACCTGGATGGCTCCAAAACCGCTGGAAGCGTGGCAGCCGCAATGGAATCTAGCACAGGGGGAGATCTCGCAAACAATGGGGGCGCTCTCTAACGACATGGTGGCGTCGGTGAGGACGGTTCGTGCGAATGCGGACACTCCCGCGGACATCCAGGCATTGTTCGATGGCGTCGCGTACGGGAAAGCTGCATCGGTCTTGCGAATGGTGGAAGCCTATGTGGGGCCCGAGGTATTTCAGAAGGGTGTGAATGCGTACCTAGCAAAGCACGCGAACGAGAATGCAACCGCGGAAGATTTCTGGAACCAGATCACGGAAACCTCTGGAAAGCCGGTGGACAAAATCATGCGGAGTTTCACCGAGCAGCCCGGAGCGCCGTTGGTGCACATAAAGAGTTCGTGCCATAACGGCAAAACGGAGGTGACGCTGCGTCAGCAGCGCTATTTTGCAGACGCCGCAAAACTAACGGCCGGGTCCGAAGAGCTCTGGGTGATCCCCGTCAGTCTCATGCCTTCGGTGTCGAGACAGCCGGAGTACCACCTGCTGACGAAAAAGGAAGAAACCATCACGCTACCTGGATGCTCCGAATGGGTTTTTGGGAATGCGGGAGCGAAAGGGTTTTACATCACCTCTTATGAGCCCGAAGCATTCGCCAGGATGAGCAAGGAGGTAGAGAGTTCGTTTTCCTTGGAAGAGAGGCTCAGGATTCCCAATGATGCGTGGGCCCTTGTACGCGTCGGCCAAATGAAAATCGGCGATTACCTGGACCTCATTCAAAAAATGAAGGGTGAGCGCTCGCGCGAGGTCGTACAAGTCATGACCGGCCACATTTCTGGGATCCACGATTATTTCGTTTCAGCGGGAGACCGCCCGAGCTTCGAGAAATGGGTACGAGACCTGCTCCAGCCGCTGGCGAGAGAACTCGGGGAGACTCCGATGGCGGGTGAACCAGCCGAGCGGCAAGCGCTTCGAGCGGATGTGTTCGAGCTGTTGGCTCGGTACGGGCGCGATCCTGAGTTGATCGAAAAAGCGCGCGCCACGGCCGAGAGGTATATGCAAGCTCCGGAGTCGGTGGATGCAGGGCTGGCCGGGAGGGCGCTGGAGGTTGCAGCAATGAACGGAGACGCAGCGCTCTATGACAAGTATGTGGCTCATCTAAAAGCTGCGAAGTCGCCGGAAGAACATGATTTCTACTTGTTTTCCCTGGGGTCATTTCCGGAGGTGGCGCTGACGACGCGGACATTCGAGTTGGTGTTGGGGCCAGAAGTGAAAAATCAGGACATGTATGCGCTCTATTCTCCCCTGGTCAACTACGAAACGCAGGCCGTGGCTTGGGAGCTGTTCAAGACGGATTTCCCGGCCATTCTGAAAAAGGTCGATGCTTCAGACGCGGTAGGGTTTGCGCAGGTGGCGGGAGTATTCTGCGATGCCAATCTCAGGGATGATTCGCAAAAGTTTTTTGCGGAACAGAAACTGCCCGGAACGGCGCGCGTTCTTCAGAACCAGAAGGATTTCGTGAACGTGTGCATCCAGGTGAGAGACTTGCAACAGAAGAACCTGTCGGCATATCTGGGCAAGTAGCGGGCAACAACCACCCTGGAGTCAACAACGAGGGTACGCAACTGCGCCTGCTCCCGCGGAAGCGGAGGCCGCTTCTCCGTTCATCTTCCTTCAAACCATCTTTTGTCAGGATGCAACTTGCGAGGCTTTTGCGCGCGCACGAGTGGCGTGCTAGTGTGGGCGTTTGGCCGGAGTGCGGAAAGGGATTCCGAGGAGGCAGGAAGTGGGATACGCGGATTTGCGGGAGTTCGTGAAGAGGCTGGAGAAGGAAGGCGAACTGAAACGCGTGAAGGCGGAAGTTGATCCCGTGCTGGAGATTACCGAGGTGGTGCAACGCGCCCAGGCGCTACCTGGTGGCGATGGGAAGCCGGGAGGACGTGCGCTGTTGTTTGAAAGACCGAAGGGCTCGCGGTACGCATTGCTGATCAACGCGTTTGGAAGCGTGCGCCGGATGGAATTGGCGTTTGAGGTGGAATCCCTGGAAGAGGTAGCTTCGCGAATCAGAGGGTTTCTGGACACGCAGACGCCGCAGGGTTTTTTCGACAAGATCAAGATGTTGCCAAAGCTGGCCGAGTTGGGATCGTTCTTCCCAAAGAGTGTGAAGGATGGACTGTGCAAAGAAATCGTGCGCAAGGGGAGCGACGTCAACCTGCTGGATTTTCCCATCCAGAAATGCTGGCCGCAGGATGGCGGGCGTTTTATCACGTTTCCCCTGGTGTTCACGAAGAACCCGGAGACGGGCAAGCGAAATGCGGGGATGTACCGGATGCAGATCTACGACGAACGTACAACGGGCATGCATTGGCAGACGCAGAAGCACGGCGCAGAACACTTCCGGCGAGCGCGGGCGGCGAATCCTGAAGGGCGAATTCCAGTGAGCGTGGCGATTGGCGCAGACCCGGCCACGGCGCTGGCGGGAATGTTGCCGATACCGCAGGACCTGGACGAGATGATGTTTGCGGGATTCTTGCGGAAAGAAGCGGTCGAAATGGTCAAGTGTGAAACGAATGAACTGGAAGTGCCGGCAAACGCGGAGATCGTGCTGGAAGGATACGTCAACTTAAATGAACTGAGGGCGGAAGGGCCGTTTGGAGACCATACGGGATTTTATTCGCTGGAAGGGGAGTACCCCGCTTTTCACGTGGAGTGCGTGACACAGCGGAAAGACCCCATCTACTTGTCAACTGTGGTGGGACGGCCCCCGCAGGAAGATTTCTACATGGGATATGCGGTGGAACGAATCTTCCTTCCGATTATGAAGATGCAATACCCGGAAATCGTCGATGTGGCCATGCCGGCGGAAGGAATCTTTCACAACCTCATGATTGTCTCCATCCGGAAGTCCTACCCGGGACATGCGCGGAAACTGATGAATGCGATTTGGTCGCTGGGACAAGCCATGTTCACAAAGGTGCTCGTCGTAGTGGACCATGACGTGAATGTGCATGACTATAGTGAAGTGGTGTGGAAGGCCCTTTGCGCCATTGATCCGGAACGGGACGTCCAATTCATGCTCGGTCCGATGGACACACTTGATCATGCGGCGCGCTTGCAGGACTTTGGCTCGAAGATGGGAGTGGATGCCACGCGCAAGTGGGCTTCGGAGGGATTTGCGCGGCCATGGCCGGGTGAGATATTAATGGACGAGAAGACCAAAGCTCGGGTCGATGGGTTGTGGAAAAGTCTGGGCTTATGAGGTAATAAAAGGGTTTAGGCAAACGAGCAGGCCAGGGTGCTGAGGAACGGGAAATAGGCGGCGCGGAGAAATTGCGAGCAAAAAGATAACCGTACAGGCGGACAGGGAGCGAAAGAGGCAGGCGTCTACCTGTAGTGGTGGGCGACGGGACCGAGCCCAACATTCTGTATCGCCTGCCGAGAATAACAGGTGAATTGCCTAAGATTGCCGATGTTCTTAGGACAACTCCTTAAGAGAAGGGCTTGACGCTAGGGCAAAGTCGGTGACATAACGAGAGCACGGCTGCACCCGCGGGGGAACCGGTGTCCGAGTGGGAGCGGGTGCGCACGCGTTCGAAGCAAGAGCGTGTTACAGACTGGATGGGCGTTCCTCGTGAGCGAATCGCGCGAAGTGATGAACGTACGGCAGGCGTCCCAGTATTTGGGGATTAGCCCGGATACCCTGTACCGCTACATCACAGAGGGCGAAATACCTGCGTTTAAACTGGGAAATCGTTGGAAACTTAGAAAGACGATCCTGGATCGATGGATGGAACGCAAGATGAGCCAAGCGGTGGTAAAGCGCCGTTAAGCTCGCTCAGGCGCGAGGGAAAGAGGCCGCGATATGTTATTCGGGGGCAAGAAAAGCAGGCAGCTCGTCGGATTGGACATTGGTTCCAGCTCCATCAAAGCGGTGGAGTTGAAATCCACCAAGGCCGGGTATGAGCTCGTTAGCTACGGGATGGAGTCGCTGGCGCAAGACACCGTGGTGGACGGCGCGATCATGGACGCGCCCCAAGTGGCCAACGCCATCACAAAGATTTTCGACAACGAAAAGATCAAGACCAAGAACGTAGCCACGTCGGTATCGGGACACTCGGTAATCGTGAAGCGGGTGCCGCTGCCGCTGATGACTGAGGAAGAGTTATTCGATAGGATCCCCTCCGAAGCCAGCCAGCATATCCCCTTCGACATTGCCGACGTGAACCTCAGCTATCAACTGCTGGAAGCGATGGACGCCCAGATGGACGTCCTGCTGGTTGCGGTGAAGAAGGACAAGATTCTGAACCATACGAACGTGCTGGCCCAGGCGGGCAAAACCCCAGTGGTGGTGGACATTGATGCGTTCGGGCTTCAGAACTGCTTCGAGGTCAATTACGAGCCGGATGCCGGGCAGACAGTGGCCCTCCTCAACATCGGGGCCAGCGTCATGAACATTAATATTGTGCGCGGCGGGATTCCCCTGTTTACGCGTGACGTCAGCGTCGGCGGAAATCAGTACACTGACGCCCTGCAGAAGGAACTGGACCTCAGCTTTGACGACGCCGAGCGGCTCAAGAAGGGCGACACGCTCCCCAGCGTGACGGACGAGCAAAAAGGACAGATTTTGCGCAGCGTTTCGGATATATTGACCCTCGAAATCCAGAAGACCTTCGACTTCTTCCGGGCAACCGCAAGCGGCGAGAATATCCAGCGCATCATGGTGGCCGGCGGAACTGCGAGAGTGCCGGGTTTGGTGGACCTGCTGCGCGAAGAATTTGCCATGCCGGTGGAAGAGTTGAATCCGTTCCGGAAGGTGCTGATCAATCCTGGAAAGCACAGTGACGATCAGATCCGGGAACTGGCGCCGAGGTTGGTGGTCGCGGTGGGCTTAGCCCTGAGGAGCTTCGACTAGCCATGATCCGCATAAACTTACTAGGACAAGCGCGGCCCAAAGCCGCACGGAGGCCGGTGGACACTGGAGCGGCAATGCCGCTGGTGTTCGTGGGAGCCGGCCTGCTGTTGGGCGTGTTGTTCCTCTTTTACTTCTATCATTCCTGGGAAACCCAGTTGACCGAAGAGAACAAGCGGATCAAGACGCTTCAGGCCCAGAAGACGGAACTCGAGCAAATCAAGCTGCAGGTCGAATCATTCGATAAGCAAAAACAGGTCCTGCAGCAGCGCGTTAGCACCATCGAGCAGTTGCAGCGGGACCGCACGGGCGGTCAGGAACTCTTGGACCAGGTGGCCAACACAGTATCCCGCGCCGAAAATCTCTGGTTGACGTCCATGACCAAGAAAGGGCCGGCGGTGACCATGGAAGGTGCCTCGGCTTCGCTTAATTCCGTGGCGAACTTCATCACCGCTCTGAAGCGCTCCGGCTTCTTCCAGAAGATCGAGATTAAGGAATCGAAGCAGGACGATCGCAATACCGCCGTGCAAACGTTCTTGTTCACAATTAACGCCGAAATTGCCCCACCTCCTGGGCCCGCGGCGGCAACGCAGGCTAAGCCCGCCAGCCCGGCACCGGCGAAGAAAGGATAGAGGAAAGCCATGGCAAATCCTTTCCGAGACATGTCGGTGATCATGCAGGGCCTGGTGGCCCTAGCCATCGCCGTTATCCTAGTGCTGGCAGGATTGTACGTGCCCGCTTCACCGGTGGCGCAGGAACGCGAGGCCTACGACAAGGCCGTGCAGAGCCGGACGAAATTGAACCAGGAAGTGACCCAGTTGCAGGTTTACAAGCAGCGCTATGGCGAACTGAAGCAACAGATGGATGCTCTGAACAAGCAACTGGACACCCTGAAGACCATCGTGCCTGAAGAAAAGGAAGTGGACGAATTCATCCGGCAAGTCCAGGGAGCGGCTAGTGCTTCCAACGTGCAGTTGCGCCGGTTGACGTCGCAGAACATCGTGCCGAAGGAGTTTCACTACGAAATGCCGTTCGAAGCACAGGCGGACGGGCCGTATTTCAACGTGCTTGATTTCTTCTCGAGGCTGAGCCGGTTGTCGCGCATCATCAACGTCGGCGATCTGCAGTTCGACGATCCCAACGCCAGTACCAATCGGGCGGCTAAATACCCGGTCCGGCCGGGAGAGACGGTTTCCGGTGTCTTTACGATCACAACCTATTTCACGAAGCCGGCGGAAACGGCTCCGGGAGGAGCAGGCGGGGCGAAGGCAGCGCCGACTGCGAAAAAACCGTGAGCAGGAATGAGCGAGACATGCGTCGAGCGATAACAGTCGTATTCGGAATGCTGCTTGCCGCGGCAGGATTCGGCGTGCAAGCACAGACTGCACAAGCGCCTGCCAAGCAACCGACGGCGCAAGCGGCGAAGCCCTCGGCTCAGCCCCCAGCAAAGCCGGCGGCTCAGGCGCCCAGCAAGCCTGCAACGAAGCCCAGAACGAGAAAGGCGGCTGGTGCGGCACCGGCAGCGGCGGCCAGCGCTGCGCCGAAGCCGGCGAGCGAGCCCGAAGCCAAGGTAACGCGGCGCGACCCGTTTGAATCCCTGATCGGCCGGGAAAAGGCCCAAGCCGAGGCCTATAAGAATCTGCCTCCGGGGAAAGCCGGATTGCTGGTGGCCTCCCTGCGGCTGGATGGAATTGTTAAGGCTCCGAACGGAATGATCGCGGTGGTCACCAACCCGCAATCCCGAACCTATTTTCTGCGGGAAGGCGACCAGTTGTATGACGGAAGAGTGGAAAAAATAGCAATGGACAGCGTGTCGTTCCACGAGATGGGGAAGGACGCGTTCGGGAAACCGGTGGAACGGCAAGTCAATAAGAGAATTTACTCCAGTGCAGGAGAACAGCAATGACGACGAACTGGCGGGCCTTTCGGTGTGGCTGCCTGATACTGGCGGGCGTGATGCTGGGCGGGAACCCGGCGGGCGTCCGCGGGCAGGAGTCCGCTGGCGCAACTACGACCGCGGCGGTGATCTCCAGCGTGGCAATCACGCAGGACCCGCAGCGGGCGGCGATCCGCGTCGAGGGAGCGGGCCACCTGGACGTCCATGCCGTGCGCATGCAGAATCCGGACCGGTTGGTGCTGGATTTCACGGGCGCGCGGTTGAGCGTTCAGAAGACCACGATTCCCGGCGTGTCGGCGCCAGTGCGCGACGTGCGCTTGGGGCAATACCGGCCCGACGTGGCGCGTGTGGTTATTGATCTGACCGGTTCGGCGCCCTACCAGATCGCGCATGAAGGCACTGCGGTAGTTGTGTATCTGGCTGCGACTTCGGAAGGAAGCACGCCCGCGGGAGCGCCTTCAAATACTGCACAAGCCGTCAGGAAGATCTCCCAGAGCGAGAACGCCTCGGGTATGAACAGCAAGAGTGAAAAGAATAGCGCCGAGGTGACCCAACATTTTCCGTTGCCAGGCGAACTGACCCAGCCCTCAAAGGCCTTGGCGACGCCAGATGCAAAGCCGGCCCAGCCGGAGACCGCACAGCAGGCTGCGGAGCAGGCGGCGCAGCAAGCGAGCAGCGCTGCGGCTACGGTCGCATCGCAGCAGCCGAGCAACCAAGCGGCAACCGGTCAGGCGCCGAGCCGTTACAGCGGAGAGCCTATTTCGGTCAACTTGAAGGATGTGGACCTGAAGGACTTCTTCCGGCTAATCCATGAAATTAGCGGTCTGAACGTGGTCCTGGACCCGAACGTCAAGGGTTCGCTCACCATCGTGCTGGACGAAGTGCCCTGGGATCAGGCTCTGGACATCGTGCTGGTGAACAATGGCTTGGACAAGCAGCTCAACGGCAACGTGCTGCGCGTCGCAACCCGGGACACTCTAAAGAGGGAAGCAGAAACCGCGCGTGACTTGCAAAAGGCGCAGGCCGAGGCGGTAGCGCCGGTTACGGTGACACGCGTACTGAGTTACGCCAAGGCCTCGAGCATGAAGGACACGCTGAAGAAGTTTCTCTCGGCGCGCGGCGATATCTTCTCGGATGACCGTTCCAACCAGCTTGTGATTCGGGATATTCCGTCTGTGATTCCGACGATTGATAACCTCATCCGCCAGTTGGACCGGAAGTCACAACAGGTGGAGATTGAAGCGCGGGTCATTTCAGCTTCGCGCTCCTTCAGCCAGGACATCGGAGTGCAGTGGGGCTTCGCTGGAACGACCACGAGCGGGCGCTCGGTATTTGGCGGTAACCCGAACGTGGGTGTAAGCCCTGTCACGACTGGGACAGGACTGCCGCAGCCTCCACTGATCGCGACGCCGACCACCAGCAGCGGCGGCGGGAGCACAAACCCGGGCTTGCCATTCAACGTGAACCTGGGAGCGGGCGTGCCCACCAGCGGCTTCTACTTCGGCCACCGGTCGCCGAACTTCGCCATTGACCTTCTCATTTCAGCCGCGGAATCGAAGGGCGTCGGCAAGCTGCTCTCGAAGCCGAGAATCGTGACGCAGAACAATGAGAAGGCCGAGGTGAAGCAAGGTACAAAGATTCCTATTCAGACGACGATCAACAACACTATTTCGGTTCAGTACGTTGACGCGGTCCTGAGGCTGATTGTGACACCACAGATCACCGCCGAAGGCACTGTGTTTATGGACGTGCTGGTGGAAAACACGCAGATCGATAACGGTATCCCGCGCGTGCAGGGCATTCCGGCGTTGGATACTCAGTCCGCAGAAACGAAGGTGCTCGTGGCGGATGGTGGCACCGTCGTGATCGGCGGCATTATCGTCACTCAGCAGCAGGTGGGAATCACGGAAGTTCCGATCGTGGGCAGCCTGCCAGTGATCGGCCACTTGTTCCGCCGGACCAACGTAACTGTACAATCACAAGAACTGCTGTTCTTCCTGACGCCGCGAATTATCCCCGGATAAGACGCGCCCGGGCGACGAACGGGAAGGGTCAACAACAAAATTCAGGTAAACTCAGCCGAGGAGACGAAGGTCTCCTCGGCTTTTTTATGGGCGAAACTCACGCGCTAAGACGGCGGGAAGTGGTACGGGAATTGAGGCGGAGGGAACTCGACTGCCTGCTTGTCACTCATCCCGCCAACTGGTTTTACCTTACGGGGTTCACCGGAGACGCCGGGGTCCTGGTTGTCGCCCAGGACACCACTACACTCATCACTGACGGTCGCTTTACCTCGCAGGCCAAAGAGGAAGCCCTGGGTATGCGCGTCGAGTTGCAGAAAGGGGCGCTGTACGACTCCCTGGGTGCGCGGCTGAAGCATTGGGGAACCAAACGGGCGGGCTACGATCCGGGCCAATGGACTGTCGCTCAACGGAAGGCCTTGAAGAAGGCAATCGGGACGAAATGCAGGGATATCGCGGCCTCCGGAATCGTGGAGCGCCTGAGGATGAGAAAAGATGCGCAAGAGCTGTCCGTAATGCGCAGGGCGGCCATCCTGGCGGGGGATGTCCTGGAAGAGGTCCTACAGTTGGTGCGGCCCGGTGTCCGGGAGAACGAGATCGGGGCAGAAATCGAGTACCAAATGAAGAAGCGGGGCGCGAGTGGAGCATCGTTTGAGACGATCGTCGCTTCTGGGCCTCGCTCGGCGCTTCCGCACGCACGGCCGACGTCCAAGCGGTTGAAGAAAAATGAGTTGGTCGTGCTGGACCTGGGTGCTATACTCCGGCACTACTGCAGTGATATCACGCGTACGGTGCATGTAGGTCGAGCCTCCCAACGAATCCGGAAGTGGTATGGGGCCGTACAAAAAGCTCAAGAAGCGGCCGTGGCAGCGGTGAAGGCAGGCGTGACCTGCGGGGACGTGGACGCCGCGGCGCGGCGCGTTTTGAAGAAGGAAGGGCTCGAAGCGTATTTCGTGCACAGTACCGGCCACGGATTGGGGTTGGAAGTGCACGAAGAACCCCGCGTGGCCCGAGGCCAGGCCATTCGACTTGAACCCGGAAATGTGATTACCATAGAACCAGGGATATATGTCGAGGGCGTGGGTGGAATTCGGATTGAAGATGACGTTGTAGTGCGCTTCCAAGGAAGCGAAGTTTTGACCCGCGTGAGGCGGGATCTCATCGAACTCTGAAAATGGCATGAAACCGAAAAAGCCCACGAAGGCAAGTGGAAGTTCATCGTTTGCAGCCCCAGAACTTGGGAAGATTGAGCAGTTGCTGCGGTTCATGAGCGAGCACAACCTGGAGGAATTCGAGTACTCGCGGGGGGACTTGCGCATCCGGTTGAAGAAACCGGGAATGAACCCGGTGGTGGCCGTGCCTAGACCGACGGCCGAAATCATCGTGCCGGGCGCGGTAGCCGCGCCGGCGGCGGAGAACAACGTAGCGAGTACCGACGCGGAAATCCACGGAGGCGAAGACCTGTTCCTGGTCAAATCGCCGATCGTGGGGACCTTCTACTCTTCGCCGAGCCCGGGCGCGGAGCCTTTCGTCAAAATTGGAATGCACGTGGACTCGGGTCAGACGCTTTGCATCGTCGAAGCGATGAAGCTGATGAATGAGATCGAGTCCGAAGTGACCGGGGAAGTGTTGCGCATCTTTGCGGAGAACGGCCAGCCGGTCGAGTACGGGCAGCCGTTATTTGGAATCCGCCCCAGCCGGAAACGGTAAGCGGCCCGCAAGACTATGTTCCAGAAGATTCTTGTCGCCAACCGCGGGGAAATCGCCCTGCGAGTCATCTGCGCATGCAAAGAGCTGGGAATTGCAACGGTCGCCGTGTATTCGGAGGCTGACCGGAACGCGCTGCACGTGCGTTATGCGGACGAGGCCGTGTGCATCGGGCCGGCGCGGAGCAGCGAGAGCTACCTGAACATTCCCCACGTCATTAGCGCGGCGGAAATTACCAACGTGGACGCCGTCCATCCCGGATACGGCTTCCTTTCCGAGAACGCGAACTTTGCGAAAGTCTGCGAGGCGTCCGAAATTACTTTCATTGGGCCGAAGCCGGAAGTCATCGAGATGATGGGCGAGAAAGACCGGGCGCGGCGGGAAATGCAGGCAGCGGGGCTTTCGACGATTCCCGGCAGCGAAGGAGTTGTGGAGGGGGAAGAGCAGTTGGCGAAAGAGGCGGAACGGGTCGGATTTCCGCTCATCTTGAAAGCGGCGGCCGGCGGGGGCGGGCGCGGCATGCGCATCGTGAGAAGCCGCGAAGAGCTGCTAAGCGCATACCAGACGGCCCGGAGCGAGGCGCAGCAGGCCTTCGGCACGCCGGACGTCTACATGGAAAAGTTCTTGGAGCGTCCCCGGCACATCGAGATGCAGGTGCTGGGCGACCAGCATGGCAAGGTGATTCACCTGGGCGAGCGCGAGTGCACCATCCAGCGGCGGCACCAAAAACTGGTGGAGGAGTCGCCTTCCCCTGCAATGGACGCCAAGCGTCGGAAGGAACTCGGCACAACTGTCGTAAAGGCGATGGAGGCAATAGGCTACACGAATGCCGGCACCATCGAATTCCTCATGGACGAAGACGGCGCGCTGTACTTCATCGAGATGAACACACGCATCCAGGTGGAACATCCGGTGACGGAATTCGTGACCGGAGTGGATCTGGTTAAAGCCCAAATCCGCATCGCTGCGGGCGAAAAGCTGGAGGCGGCCGCGGGGGAACTGACCTTTGCCGGGCACGCGATCGAGTGCCGCATCAATGCGGAGGATCCAGAAACGTTTGTGCCATCGGCAGGGCGCATTACAGCGTTCCAGGCGCCCGGTGGGACGGGCGTGCGCGTGGATTCGGCGGCCTATACGGATGCGATCATCCCGCCTTACTACGATTCACTCGTGGCCAAACTGGTCGTCAAGGGACGCGACCGCACCGAGGCGATCAGCCGGATGAAACGTGCGCTCGAAATGTTTGCCATCGAGGGAATCAAGACTTCGATTCCGCTGCACCGGCGCATCCTGGCGGACCCGGAATTCGTCTCCGGAAAGTTCAACACGCACTTCATCGAAAAACTGGTCAGCACCAACGGAAAATAGAATTCCCATGCGCCTTGTGATGTCACGGCTGTATGTGATATTAGACCCTGAACTCGTTCGCGGGCCGATACAAGGAACCGCAGAGCAATTGATGGCGGTGGGTGTGCGATTGATCCAATACCGCGCGAAGAATCAAGCCGCAGGCGAGATGCTTAAGACCGCGAAGGAATTAGCGGCGATCGCCAGCAGGAAAGGCGCAACGTTTTTTGTGAATGACAGGCCGGATGTGGCGTATCTGGCGGGCGCTGGCGGAGTGCACGTGGGACAGGACGACTTGGGCGTGGAAGAGGCGCGAATGGTTGTGGGAAGCGATCGCTGGGTAGGGGTTTCGACACACAATCGTGAGCAATTCGAGCGCGCGGGAGCGAGTTCAGCGGATTATATTGCCATCGGTCCGATCTTCGCGACGACCAGCAAAGCGAAACCGGACCCGGTGGTGGGCACGGAATTGATTCGCGAGTTGCGGCCCTTGACTCAAAAGCCGATCGTGGCGATTGGGGGAATCCGGTTGGAACACGCCGCTGAAATGATTGAAGCGGGTGCGGACTCTGTGGCGGTGATCAGCGACATCTTGGGCGCACCGGACCCGGCAGAACAGGCACGTCAATTCCTGCAACGACTCGAAGCCGCGAAAAGCGCGGCCAAACCCTGAGGCGCGCGAAGAATGGCAGACTCCAGCATCGCAGGTGTAGCACATACCAGCAAGACTGAACATGGATTTGTCCGGGCCATCGGCTTGTTCGATGGAACCATGATCGTCGCCGGATCCATGATTGGCTCGGGAATCTTTATCGTCGCGGCGGACATCGCAAGGCAAACAGGCTCCGCGGGCGGATTGCTCCTGACCTGGATCCTGACGGGAATTCTGACGATCGCCGCAGCGCTTTCCTACGGCGAGTTGGCGGCTCTCTTTCCGCATGCGGGCGGGCAGTATGTCTATTTGCGCGAAGCATTTTCGCCGCTTTGGGGCTTTCTGTACGGTTGGACGCTGTTCCTCGTGATCCAGACCGGAACCATTGCAGCTGTGTCCATCGGATTTTCGCGCTATTTGGGAGTGCTGTTCCCCGCAATCTCGCCGAACTCCTGGGTGATTCCTCCCATCAACTTTAGTCCCTGGTTTGCGATCAGCCTGTCCGTGCAGCAGGTCGTTGCCATACTCATGATTGTCTTCCTGACCTTCCTGAACACTCGCGGCGTGCAACTGGGGAAATGGATCCAGAACATCTTCACTTCGGCAAAGATGCTTTCTCTGCTGGGGCTGATCCTTCTCTGCGTATTTGTGGCCCGGAACGCCTCTGCAATCGCGGCCAATTTTTCACACCTCTGGGCGATTCGAAATGCCAGCACCAGTGAACCAGGTGTGGGTTTTCTGAAGCACTTGTTGCCCACGGTCACGGCTGCGAGCGGCTGGTACGGCCTGCTCCTTGCTCTGGCGGTGGCTCAGGTGGGCTCGCTCTTTTCCGCCGATGCGTGGAACAACATCGGATTCACCGCCGCGGAGGTGAAGAACCCGAAGCGGGACGTGGCGCTTTCGATGGCCCTCGGCACGGTCATTGTCATGTCGCTCTACCTCCTGGCGAACCTCGCATATCTCTGCGCGTTGCCGCTCGAACAGATTCAGAACGCGCCGGATGATCGCGTGGCCACCGCTGCTCTTTCCGCGATCTTTGGGGTAAAGGGAGCGGTGATCATGGCTGCGGCCATCATCATCTCGACCTTCGGTTGCAACAACGGCTTGATCCTCGCGGGTTCGCGTGTGGCATATGCAATGGCGAAAGATGGAGTGTTTTTCAAAGCCACGGGGAAGCTAAATGACAAAGGCGTCCCAGGGACTGCTCTGGTCTATCAAGGTGTTTGGATTGTAATTTTGATTTTATTGCGGACGCGGAAGCCGGATGGCAGCTACGGCAATCTGTACAGCAACCTGCTGGATTACGTGGTGTTCGCTGCGCTGCTGTTTTACGTTTTGACGATTGCGGGAATTTTCGTGTTGCGTTGGAAGCGGCCGGATGCCGACAGGCCATATAAGGCTTTTGGATATCCCCTCGTGCCAGTGTTCTACATCCTGGCCGCGGCGGGGATCATGGGCGTGATCTTGCTGTACAAGACCGCCACTGCCGGCTGGAGCATGGTGATTGTCTCGCTAGGCTTGCCAGTCTACTGGTTGTGGCACCGGCCAGGAAAGACCAACGCAGCATAGGACCGAGTTTTGTTTATGGGGAAGGTTTAAGGACAAAGGAGGAGTTGCATGGGCAACCCGCTCTTCGCGACGAAATCGCTCGACGTTTTGATGAAAGAGGCTGGCGAGACTGGCGAGCACTCGCTGAAACGCGCGCTTGGACCGATTAATCTGGTCACGCTGGGCATCGGCGCCATCATCGGTGCGGGCATTTTCGTGCTGACGGGTTCGGCCGCGGCGCTCTACGCCGGCCCGGCCATCATGCTGTCGTATGTGCTGGCCGGACTCGGCTGTGTATTCGCGGGGCTGTGCTATGCGGAATTCGCCTCAATGATCCCAATTGCAGGCTCTGCATATACCTACGGGTATGCAACTCTGGGTGAGATTATCGCCTGGATCATCGGCTGGGACCTGATCTTGGAATACGCCTTCGGCGCAGCGACGGTGGCGAGCGGTTGGAGCAGCACTCTCGTCGCCTTCCTGCAGGACTACGGTATCAGCCTGCCGCCGCAGATCTGCGACGTCCCTGGTGCGAAGTGGGTCCAGTTCGAAGGCCGCTGGGCTCCGCTCACGTCATTGAACCTTAGCCCCGAGCAACTGATCGGCTTGCCGCAGGCGACAGCGAAGTTCAATTTGATCGCCTTCCTCGCCATCATGGCTGTCACAACCATCCTCATCATCGGAATCAGGGAGTCCGCCAACTTCAACACGGGAATTGTCTTTGTGAAGCTGACCGCGGTCCTGACGTTCATCGCCGTCGCCTTGCCTTTCGTTTTGAAGCACCCCCACGTCGCCAATGCGAACTGGCATGTGTTCTTGCCAGCAAATACCGGAAGCTACGGTGCGTACGGATGGTCAGGAGTCTTACGAGGCGCGGCCGTCGTTTTCTTCGCCTATATCGGCTTCGACGCTGTTTCCACAGCGGCGCAGGAAGCCCGCAATCCGCAGAAAGATATGCCCATCGGCATTCTGGGTTCTCTCATCATTTGCACGATCTTATACATCGTAGTCTCCGGGCTTCTCACCGCGACGGTCCACTACTCGCGGCTAAACATTGGCGCGCCGGTATCCCTGGCCATCCGCGAAACGGGGGTCAAATGGGGCAGCTACGTGGTCAATGCAGGTGCGCTTGCAGGACTGAGCACGGTCATGCTCGTCATGCTGCTGGGACAATCGCGCGTTTTCTACTCGATGGCGCATGATGGCTTGCTGTGGAAGTGGGCGGGTGAGATTCACCCGCGTTTTCGTACTCCTTGGAAGTCTACGGCAATTGTCGGATTGGGTGCCGCCACCTTCGGTTCGCTCGTTCCGATTGGCAGCCTGGGGCAGATGGTAAGCATCGGCACGCTCCTGGCTTTTGTGATTGTGTGCGCGGCGGTGTTGCTTCTTCGCGCCCGCAGGCCGGACCTCCAGCGTCCATTCAGGACCCCCTGGGTTCCTGTCGTTCCTATCCTGGGCATCCTTGTCTCGCTGGGGCTTATGGCCAGCTTGAATGGTATTACCTGGGTGCGGCTCATCGTCTGGCTGATCATCGGACTCATCATTTATTTCACCTACAGCGTGAACCATAGTCTTGTCCGCCACCCTGAGTTGCGGGGCAAAGCCAAGAGCGACTAAAATTCTGATAGTAGTGATCCCCACGCCGCAAAAGTGCCGCGAACGATCCATTTCAGGCAAGAGACTCGTTCCACTGGCGCGAATCGGGTAAAGTGTCACTGAAGCCGCAATTCCCATGAACGGAAAAGAGAAGCAAGAGCCATCCTTTTGGAAAAGCCTGTCCGCGGTGGACTGGGCCGCGCTGGCGCTTTTCGTTTTTGGGGTTCTTGCGTGGTGGGCGGAGACCCGCCTGGCCGCGCTCCCCGGGCTGGGCTTGGCACGGCTCATAGGGCTGCTCGCTGGACTTTATCTGCTGTACCGATTCTGGACCCGGTGGCGCAACGGATTATTGTGGAGCCTGAGGAACCGCCTCATCGTGGCCTACCTATTCATCGCCGTGGTGCCCATCATCCTCATTTTGGCCTTGGGCGGCATTGCCGCACAGACGGTCTATTCCCAACTCGGTGCGTATCTTCTCTATCACGACCTGCATGACCGAATTGCCATGCTGGAAGATTGTGCCGCGCATATCGCGAAGGCGGAGTCCACGCTTCCCATTTCGATCAGCCAGGAGGTGTTGGAAAACTCACTGGCGGCTCAAGCGAACGAGGCGGAAGGCAAGGACCTGCCCGGACTGAAGGTGGATTTTCATGCTTCGCCCAAATTGCTCCGGCGGCTGGCCGGTCCGCAGGCGCAGTCTTTTTCCGGGTTGGTGCAGGAGGGCAACCAGTTGCGGCTCATGGCCGTAAGGGAAGTCGTCTCACCGCGCGGAACGAGCATCATTGACTTGACCGTCCCGGTGACGGCGGAGTTTCTGGAAGGCGTGGCGACTGATCTCGGGCCGATCGATGTAACGCTCTCGCAGCGGGTGCAAGAGGATTCTGCGCGCTCCGCGGTGCAAATCGGCAGCAAATATTACCGTGCGGTCGGTTCGCTGAAAACGGAGAAGCGTGTACTCCCGGTTCCGAACTCCTGGGCGGACCCGGTGTACGACGGTTTTTCCAAACTGGAGGCTACCTATCTCGGCGCCGGTGAAAGCGTAGAGGCACAGCACCCGGTCTTTGCGTTTTTCAAGGCCCGGCGCTCTCAATTGAACCGCAGAATTTTCGCAGCGGTTGGCGAGTTCAGCAGCGCCAAGGGATACGGAGTGATGCTGCTGTTTTCCGTGGCCTTCCTCCTGATCGAAATTGCCGCTTTGGTGATCGGAGTGGTGCTGACGCGGGCGATTACGCGGACGATTTCTGACCTCTCGAGGGCAACGCAGGCGGTCCAAGAAGGGAATTTCTCCGCGCGCGTGCCGGTGGAACGCCGGGACCAGTTGGGCATGCTCGGCGAGTCTTTCAATTCGATGACCAGCTCCATCGGCCGCTTGATCAGCGAGCAAAAGCAATTGCAGCGGCTGGAGCACGAAATCTCCATCGCACGCGAAGTGCAGAATCAGTTGTTCCCGCGGCATTTTCCGTACGTCGAGGGCGTGGAGATCGAAGCGATCTGCCGCGCGGCGCGCAGCGTGAGCGGCGACTACTACGACTTCATCCAACTCACGCCGACGCATGTGGCAATCGCGATTGCGGACATTTCTGGCAAAGGAATTTCCGCCGCGCTGTTGATGGCCAGTCTGCAGGCAGCTCTGCGCAGCCAATTGCTCACGCCCGGAAGCGAGCACCTGAGCACGGCGGAACTGGTTTCGCGGCTCAACAAGCACTTGCTGCGGCACACTGGCGACGACCGCTTCGCCACGTTTTTTGTCGCTGTCTACGACATGTCCACGCGTCTCCTTCGCTACACGAATGCCGGGCATCTTCCGGGCTTCTGCCTCTCAGAAGGTAAAGCCATCCATTTGGTCGAAGGCGGGATCGTGCTGGGCGTTCTCGAGGAGTACCAGTTTGAGGAAGGAAGGGTATCCGTTCCGACTGACGCGGTCGTCATCTGCTATAGCGACGGCTTGATCGAGCCGGAGAATGACTACGGCGAGCAGTTCGGGATGTCGCGCCTGGAGGCGGCCGCGCAGCGGGTACGCCAGGGAACGCCGCGAAAAATTGCCGAAGCACTCATGACCGCGGCGGAAGAATGGTCCGGTACCCCCGAGCAGGCGGACGACATGACCGTAGTTGTGGCAAAACTGCGGTAATGTAGTGGAGTCTGGCGGAGTGGGCTATACTTGCCCCGATTTCTCTTGCAATCGCAACACATGAAGTCCATTGGCCTCAAGAATCAGTTGATCCAATCATAGAGAAATCGGGCTGGCACGTTTTTGCGAGGATGACGAATGTTGCTGCGAAACCGGGTGGCGGTGGTTACGGGCGGTACGCGGGGAATCGGCAGAGGAGTGGCGCTGAAACTGGCGCGGGAAGGCGCACGAATCGCCGTTGCTTACCGAGTGAACAAGGCAGCGGCGCAGATGACGCTTCGGCAGCTCCAAGCTGCCGGTGCAGACTGCCTCGCAGTGGAAACGGATGTCAGCCAGGCCGCGCGGGCGGAACAACTGGTCAAGACCGTGGCGGACCGATACGGACGAATAGATGTATTGGTCAATAACGTCGGCGATTTCCGCTGGGGGACGCTGGCGGAATCGTCGCTGGAGGAGTGGAACAGCATCTTTGCTTCGAACGTCTCGACAGTTTTTTATATGTGCCGCGCCGCGTTGCCGTTGATGCGCAAGCATCGCTGGGGCCGGATCATCAATCTCGGCGCCGTGGGGGCAGAACGGGCGTTCGGACAAGCAAAAATCTCGGCGTATGCGGCGGCCAAGGCAGCTGTCGTGGCGATGTCGCGATCGCTTGCGCTCGAGGAAGCGAAAAACGGAATTACTGTGAACGTGGTAAATCCTTCGAGCATTGATGAGAAGGATTTGTCGCTGGAGGAAGCCCGGAAATTGAAAGATGCGCGCTATCCCATCGGAAGGCCGCCGACGGTGGAAGACGTTGCGGCGGCAGTTGCCTTTTTTGCTTCGGAAGAAGCGGAATACGTGACCGGCCAGGTTGTAAACGTGAGCGGTGGCTGGATGCTCTGAGCCTCGCGGGACCTTACCATGAAAGCGCTGACGGCTGCGGAAATGAGGGAAGTGGACCGCCTGACGACGGAGCGGTTTGGTGTGCCGAGCCATCAATTGATGGAAGCGGCGGGGAAAAGCGTCACGGAAGTTTTCCTCGAAGAATATGGGCATCGAAACAGCGAGCCTCCTGGCCGCGTGGCCGTGCTATGCG
The DNA here is from genome assembly GCA_035623175.1 of Candidatus Limnocylindrales bacterium. Lineage (GTDB taxonomy): Bacteria > Acidobacteriota > Terriglobia > Acidiferrales > UBA7541 > Acidiferrum. The sequence goes on from DASPTY010000003.1 coordinate 23,366, forward strand.
GAAAAGGGAACAACGGCGGCGACGGCTTTGTGGTAGCGCGCCACATGAAGGACGAAGCCGAACAGGTCAGCGTGTACTTGTTTGCGAAGCCGGACGAACTGCGAGGCGACGCGGCCAGAAATTTTGCGCGCTGGCGGGAGCAAAGCGGCAGCGTGACCGTGGTCGAGAGCGAGGCCGATTGGGAAAAAGCGTGGGGCGAAGTTTCGGGCGCGGACGTGATTATTGATGCCTTGCTCGGCACGGGGGTGCGCGGTCCAGCCACTGGCTTGATCGCGCAAGCGATTGAAGATGTCAACCGGCTCTCACGGAATGCCACCGCGGCTCGGCCCGGGTGGATTGTGGCGGTGGATACTCCCTCGGGTTTGCCTTCAGATGGAGAAGCGGCGACGGGGCCGGTGATGCATGCTCACTGGACCCTGACGTTTACGGCGCCGAAGCTTGGACAGCTCATTTCGGCCCATGCGGGCTGTTGCGGGCAACTCGTGGTGCGAAACATCGGCTCGCCCGCCGCGCTCATCGAGGAAATCGGCAAAGGAAAAGTGCGCTGGGCGGGCGCGGACGAATTTGCAGGCCTGCCCTTGTTGCGGGCCGCGGACGCGCACAAGGGTTCCTACGGGCATGTGCTTATCGTTGCCGGCTCGCTGGGGAAGAGCGGAGCAGCGGTCCTCGCAGGAGAAGCGGCGCTGCGTGGTGGCGCGGGGCTTACAACCATCGCCGTGCCGGAACCTGTGCTGCCCATCATCGCTGGCTCGCAGCCGGAGTACATGACCGAGAGCTTGCCAGCGACGAGCGCCGGGACTTTTGCGGCGAGCGCATTGAAGTCGGGATGCTTCGCGGAGGTTGCTCGTAACAAAACGGTCCTGGCGGTTGGGCCGGGCGTAGGGCAGCACCCGAAAACACAGGAGTTTATCCGGGGCATCGTCGCAAAGACGGATCTGCCGATCGTTTTGGACGCGGACGGATTGAATGCCTTCGCGGGACACGGTGATTTGCTCGCAAAGCGAAAGTCGCCGCACCTCGTGGTCACGCCGCACCCCGGTGAAATGGCTCGGCTCGTCAAATGCACGACCGCTGAGGTGCAACGTGACCGCGTAAGGTCCGCCGTGGCTGCGGCGAAAAAGTGGAACGCGCATGTTGCCCTGAAAGGGTTCCACACAGTTTTGGCATCTCCAACCGGCGCAGTCTTCGTGAACACAACAGGGAATCCTGCGCTAGCGAAGGGCGGGTCGGGAGACGTCCTGACAGGGCTGCTGGCGGCGATGATCGCACAGTTCGGGACGCACGATTTGCTCCGTGCAGTGGCACTCGGGGTTTATCTGCATGGCCGGGCCGCGGATTTGCTGAGCGAGCAGTCCGAGCCAACGGGTATCCTTGCCGGAGAAGTGGCCCAAGCGATTCCTTATGCGCGGCGGAAGCTTCTCGAGGAGCTGCAGGCGCGTGGCTGAAGAGGTTATTACTCACTCCGCCGAGGAAACCATTGCGTGGGGAAGGAAGCTGGCGGAGGGGCTCCGGGCGCCGGTCCTGGTGCTCCTCGCCGGGGAACTGGGAAGCGGCAAAACGACGTTAACGAAGGGCATTGTCGCAGGGCTGCACGCGGCCCAAGAAGACGAGGTCACCAGTCCCACATTCACCCTGGTTCACGAATATGGCGTCGGCAAAAGGGTCTTCCACGGGGACCTGTACCGCGTGGACACATTTCACGACTTCGAGACGTTGGGCCTGGAGGATGTCTTTTCCCAGCCCGGAATCCTTATCCTGGAGTGGAGCGAGAAATTCCCCCTCAAGACGCCCTGGCCCCAGTTGCGGGTGCGGCTAGAGCATTTGGGCGGGGATGCCCGGCGGATCACCCTTTCTGAGCCCTGAGCGGGCTGCCGCTACCCTTACTCTCTCGCTACCCCTGTACTTCCGGTTCCTTGTGGGGAGCGGGGGCGGCTGCTAGGTTGGTAAGGAGGGATACCCGGGCGGCCGAATGTCCAATGTGCTCTTCCCCAATGGCGTAATGGAAGGGAATCGTACACCGCTGAAAAGTTACAACGTTATCTTGCCGATGGGCTCGCTCAGCATCGGCGTGGATAACGTCCACCACGACGTGTATCTGAGCCCGAAGTTTGCCCAAGTCGCGCGGGACTACCTGTTCGACCTCATCCGGCAAAACGCCAGCAGCAGCTACTTGTCGGGGGTCGAGTTCCGCAGCACCAAGCCGGTGGATTCGCTGGCTTTCCGCAAGCTTTTGACCGAAGTCCTGCAAAGTTCTCTTACCACCGCCAAGCAGCAGAAAAACATCGAAATTGACCTCCTCTTCCGGCTCGCAATCCTGAAGTTCCTGACCGGCGAATTGCAGAACCAGTTTGCCAACGTCATTCAGGACGCCAAGGAGTACATCCGCAAGCGCGGCGAGTACTTCGAGCGGAGCCAGCAGGCGCACGTGCTGAAGGCTAGATTATCCGAGATGCAATCGGGTCGGCGCGACGTCGTCCGCCTCATCGGACAACTGGTGGCGCAAGCGCTCATTGACATTGAGGACAACGTCATCGCGAAGTCGCGCCGCGCCCTCTTCGGAGAAGACTTCGCTTCGTATTACGAGATTCTGAAGAACCGCCTGGTCTTCCTCGACGGCGGCAAGGACGACGCGTACTTCCTCGAACATTACGTTTTGCTGGGGAATTATTCCCGCGACCCCGACCGCTTTGAGGAAGTGGACACCCTGTTCCAGGAATTCCTCAAAGAGACGGGCATTGATTCGCTGCTGGAAGCGCCAGCGTCCAAAGCGCCCGAGAGCCATCGGCCTTCATCCCCCGAGGTCGAGAGGCTGCGCAACGAAATTGCCTCGCTTGAGGCGCAGCGAGACGGTTTGCGCAAGAAGCTGGAGCGCGGGGACGGTTTGCTGAACAAATTCTTGAGCACCTCCAATCCTGCGGAAGTCAAGGCCGCCATCAGCGAAGTGGAGATGCGCATCAAGGGACTCCACACCAAGCTGGAGGGGCTGGATCCGCAGCCTGCGCAGTCGAAAGAGCAAGCCGACTCCGACAAAAAGGATCACCACGCGAGGATTGAGGATTTCCTGAATGACCCGGAAAACGCGCGCAAGCTGTTCGACGCGAGCGCGGGAGACGATCCGGATCGAAGCGCGCGGGCGCGCCGGTTGGCACAGCTCACCAACAAGATCGAAGAGCGCCAACTGACGCCGCACCTCATCGCCGGCTACGAAATTCGCCCCATCGCCGCCGATTTTTGTCCCCCGGTCCACCTTCAGCAACTGCGCAAGGCCGTGGTATCGAAGGAAGAGGCGAAGCGCGTGGAAGAGCTGCTGAAACAGGTTTCCGCCAAGCGGCTGACGATGAAGCCGATTGAAGAAGTGACCAAGAAGGTGAAGCGCTATTCGCGGGAAGACACGCAAGTACTGGTTTTGAAGTTTGCCACCGACTTCATGCGGCTGCGGCGGGACTTGCGCGACGCGGAACACATTTCTGCGTGCATGGACCAGATTAACCTGGTGACCGCGGAAAAAGTTCGTGAACTCTCGCGGATGAACAACCGGCTGTACGAATGCCTGCTCCGCGAAGAAGCGCGGCCCGAAAACGATCAGGTCGTCTCGCACGTAATCATCAAGGCTGACGTCCGCGGCTCAACCAAAATGACCCAGGACTTGCTGGCGAAGGGTCTCAGCCCAGCTTCGCACTTCAGCTTGAATCTGCACGAACCGGTCAAGCGCCTCCTCGACCGCTACGCGGCGAAGAAAGTGTTCATCGAAGGCGACGCCATCGTCCTAGCGATTTTCGAAACCGAGGGTAGCCTTGCCTACGCGAGGCCGGTTGCAAAAGCTTGCGTCCTCTCGCGGCAAATTCTCGCCGTCTGCAATTCCTACAACGATCAGGCCGCTTCCACGGAGCTTCCCGCGCTGGAAATTGGCATTGGCGTGGCCTTCCAAGGCTCCGCGCCAACCTATTGGACCGACGGCGAATCGCGCATCATGATCTCCAAGGCGCTCAACCTCTCCGACCGCCTATCGGGTTGCGCGAAACTG
>DASPTY010000004.1:0-4785 GCA_035623175.1 Candidatus Limnocylindrales bacterium
GCTCCCCACAGAAGAGGATTCCCGCCACGGCCGCGCGCAAACGAAGAGATTCCAATCATTGCCGCGATCAACAAAACTATTTCAAACAAGGGGAGCTCCAGCTGCCTATATCACGACGGATTCTTCATACTCCCCGTAGACGTGCCGCAACGCATCGGAAATTTCTCCAACCGTGGCATATGCCTCGACAGCTCCTAATATGGCAGGGAGCAGATTTTCTGTGGATTTTGCGCGGCGTTCTAGCTCGCCAAGCGCCGCCTTTGTCCTCGCTGTGTCGCGTTTCGCCCGCAGCGTTTTTAGCCTGGCCACCTGCGCGCGCTCGATTTCCGCGTCGATGCGCAGCGTGGGAATCTGCCTCTGATCCTGCGCGACGAAATCGTTCACCCCCACAACGATCTGCTCCTTATTCTCCACCGAGCCCTGAAACTCGTACGCGGCCCGCTGAATCTCCCGCTGCACGAAGCCCGACTCGATCGCTTTGATCATCCCACCCATGGCGTCAATTTTGGATAGATACTCCGCGGCGCGCGCTTCAATCTCGTTGGTGAGAGCCTCAATGGCGTAAGAACCCGCCGTCGGGTCGATCGTGTTCGTGACGCCCGTTTCATGGGCGATGATTTGCTGTGTGCGCAACGCGATCAGCGCAGACTCCTCGGTAGGAAGCGCCAGGGCTTCATCCATGGAATTCGTGTGCAGCGATTGGCAGCCGCCCAGCACCGCCGCCAGCGCCTGAATGGCCACGCGAACGATATTGTTCTCGGGCTGCTGCGCGGTGAGCGAAGATCCGGCCGTCTGTGCATGGAAACGCAGTAGCAGAGAGCGCGGATCGTTTGCATGAAACCGATCGCGCATAGTCTTGGCCCAAAGTCGGCGGGCCGCGCGAAACTTCGCGATCTCCTCGAGAAGGTCGTCATGCGCGTTAAAGAAAAACGAAAGCTGCGGCGCGAACTCCTCGACCTGCAAGCCCGCATCCAGTGCCGCCTGGACATACGCGATGCCGTCGGCAAGCGTGAACGCCACCTCCTGAACCGCGGTCGAGCCCGCCTCGCGAATGTGATAACCGGAAATCGAAATTGTGTTCCACTTGGGCAGCGTGTCCCGGCACCACGCAAAAATGTCGGTGACAATGCGCATGGCTTGCTTCACGGGATAGATGTACGTCCCACGCGCGATGTATTCCTTCAGGATGTCGTTTTGGATCGTGCCGGAGAGTTTGGCCAGGCTCGCACCCTGCTTCTTGGCGACTGCCACGTAAAGACAAAGCAGAACCGAAGCCGTGGCATTGATCGTCATCGAGGTAGAGACTTTTTCAAGTGGAATCTGATCGAACAGCGTCTCCATGTCCTCGAGCGAATCGATGGCTACTCCCACTTTCCCCACTTCACCCGACGCGAGCGGGTGGTCGGAGTCCAAACCAATCTGCGTGGGCAGATCGAAGGCGACGGAAAGCCCCATCTGCCCTTTGTTAAGCAGGTAGCGATACCGCTTGTTGGATTCGACCGCGGTGCCGAAGCCGGCGTACTGCCGCATGGTCCAGAAGCGCCCGCGGTACATCGTCGGATAGATGCCGCGTGTGAAGGGGAATTCGCCCGGAAAGCCCAAGTCTTCTTCGGAATCGTGGCCCTTCAGAGAATCGCTGGAATAGAGCCGCTCAACGGGCAGGCCGGAAAGCGTCGTGAAACGCGGCTTGCGCTCGGAGGGCGCGTCAGGCTTGGTCTTGGCGTCGGACATGCGTGCAACCTGTCTCTGGAGCGATCGGCAAAACCTGAACGGATGTCTTCGTGATCATTCTACGCGCGCCCCGTTCACAAATGGCGCGCGCGGCGAAACGAACTGACGGCGAAAGCAATAAACACCAGACCGACCACAATGGACGCCCCAATCAGCCAGTGGGCCACGTCGCGTGTCCAGGCGCGAAATGCCAGGTTCAGCCACACAAATGCAAGTACGGCGAACATCGCGCCGACCGCTTCGTGAAAGATCTGCCTGACAATCCGCCAGAGCCGCCGGAAACCCCGCAACTCCGGTGTGCCTCGAGCCGTACCCGCTGCCGTGGACATGGAGAAATCTTAACGCAGAATGTCGAAAGAACGAGGGGGGAAGGCCCGTCCCAAAGGACAGCGGGGCTTGTGGATGGATTGACGACAACGCCAAAAGGTCAGCTTGTATCGAACCAAACGTCGGCCTAAAATCTCCTCTAGCTGTACTGGGGAGCCTGCCTTGCAACTTGACGATCATCTCAAGAACCTCTTGCGCGAGCTGGGGCATGCCATCAACGACACAGTGTCGGAATCCGAGCGCATCACCGGAGCCATTGCCGGCGTGCGCGCGCACGGCTACGACATTGTCTTGAAGCTGGACGCGACCATTGGCTTGGCAAAGCGCGATGAAGGCGAGGCGCCGCAAATGACCTCGCAGGACCGTCGGTTCCTCGAATCGTTGCGCATCCAGGTGGACCAGGAATCCATGGAGCAAGAGCCCGACAAGCGCCCGGCAGCGCGGCTGACCATGACTCCCCAGGACGTGCGGTTTCTGAAGTCTTTGAGGATTGCGACGGACGACATTGAATGAGGAAGCTACTCTCAGTCTCGGGTTTCGGCGCTTTGGGGCTAATGGTGTTGGGGACTGTGACTGCGCACCGCGTTGCGGCACAGGATCCCGTCTTGACCCCGGTCATCGTTAGTCAGGCCGCTCCAATCGTGACCAAGGTTATCCAACCCAAACAGAAATCAACCGGGACGCAGAAGTTTCAAGGGTACTTCCTGCATGCGAATGTGGCGCAGGTGACGGTGCGATCCAAGGACAACGAGATGGCCATCCAGACCTTCCCGCTGAGCGAAGCCATGGCCGCCAAGATGCAAAAGATCATCGATAAGGGCGGCTACCAGTACGGCGACAAAATTACCGTCTACTACGACCCACAAACGCACACGGCTTTGAAGCTCAAAGGAAAACCGTCGCGGCCCCTCTAACTCCGGAGGGAGTCATGTTGCGCCTTCCCGCCGTTGCCGGTCAGTTTTATCCAGGAAATCCAAAAGAACTGTCCGCGCAGGTCGAATCGTACACTAGCGCAAGCAAATCTAAGACGAAGGCGCGGGTCCGCGCATGCCTGGTACCCCACGCCGGGTATATGTACTCGGGTGGAGTGGCGGGCGCTGTGTTCTCCCACATCTGCCTGCCGAAAAAAATCTTGCTGATCGGCGTACGCCATTATCCCCACGGAGAGGCGTTGGCGATTCTCTCGGAGGGCGCTTGGAGGACGCCGCTTGGGGACGTGCCAATCGATTCGGAACTCGCGAAAGAGCTTTGCAAGGAGTGCCCGGCATTGCGTGAGGACCGCCTTGCGCACAGCCGAGAACATTCCCTCGAAGTGGAACTCCCTTTTCTCCAGGTGTTGGCCCCGGGTTTTACGTTCGTGCCGGTGGCCATTGGCACGCACGATTTTGCGACGTTGACGGCGACCGGCGAGGGCATGGCACGGGTGCTGGAAGAAAACAAAGAGGACGTTCTGATCGTGACTTCGTCGGACATGAATCACTACGAAGACGATGAAACCACGCGCCGCAAGGACCGCAAGGCCATCGAGAAGATGCTGAAGTTGGATGCGCAGGGCCTCTACGCCGTATGTCGTGACGAGCAAATCTCCATGTGCGGTCTCGGACCGGCGGTCACCATGCTCACGGCCATGCAGCGCCTTGGCGTCGAAAAAGGCGAACTGGTTCGCTACGCGACCTCCGGGGACATCAATGGAGATCTGGATGCCGTCGTTGGGTACGCCGGAATGGTTTTCAGTTAGGCCCTGACAAATTTCTTCCTTTACAAAAAAAGAGCGGCTCGAAGTTACTTCCCTCGAGCCGCTTCTTGATTTCGAATTTCTCTGGGACTTAGTGGTGGCTGCTCGAAGTGTGCGAAGACGACGAGGACGACGGGATGGACGACGTGTGCGGCGAACCCGCGGAACTCCCCGAACTCCCCGAGCTGTGGCCACTCCACGTCGAGCCTCCTGAAGAATGGCTCGCTCCCGAGGAATGCGGAGGCGAAGGCGGCGTGACATTTGGCCTCGCGGGAACCGTCGCACGCGGGGTTGGAGCACTCGGCATGTTCGCCGTGCGCGACTTTTCGCCCACTGCCGCGCTCGCTGCTGCACTCTTGGTTTCAGTGGAAGCACCTGCTTCTGTTTTCGCGGCCTCGGAGACCTTAGCAGGCTCATTCGTGTTGACGAAGCGGTGCTGGCCTGGGTCATACGCGATCGAGGAATCCCGGCTCAGTGTGACCGCCCGATTGCTCCCGTTGCCCGAAAGAATGGTGCGCGAGACCCGCGTCGGAGCAACCGTAGGGGCCAGCGCCGAAGAAGCCAGGGTTGCTCTGGAAGGCTGTTTCGTCACCCACCATTTCTCTCCCGCGCTAGGAGCCAGCGTCTGGCCAAGCACGTTGTTGTGAATGGCGTAAACTCCTTGGCCGAGATTCAACGGCGGCTTCCCGCCACTGTCTGCCGGGTGCACCGGCACGATCCCTGTCGTTGTTCCGGAGTGAACCCAAACTGCCGTCACCGGGCGGTAATAGAGCGGGCCGCCATAGCCAAATCCAGAGGGGATCCAGACCCATCCGTAAATCGGGCTGAACACCCAACCGCCGTAGTGATAGGGCAGCCAGCCCCAAGGCGCGGAGCCTAGGAACGTCCATCCGAAGAACGGATCGAAATACCAATTGCCGTAGCTGAAGGGGCTCCAGCCAAATCCCATCCCAAACGGCTGCCAGCCAAAGCCGTAGCCGGCAATGTTATAC
>DASPTY010000005.1:0-18463 GCA_035623175.1 Candidatus Limnocylindrales bacterium
GTAGATATGGTTCGCCCCTGGATTCAGCGTCTCGCGGATCATGATGCCGGCCTGCGCCGCACCGCTGCCCTGCAAGCTCACCAGCCGGGCCGCGATGGCCCCGTCGCCGGAAAGCGGCTGATAGACAAAGTTGAAGCTGTCGGAGGTGGTCGAGAAAGTCCCCTGGCCGGCTCCCGCCACGGAAAACGTCCCACTTGCGTAACTGGCATTCCCTGCCACGCCGACCGAGCCGATATCCCCGTCGGTCCAAACTGAAGGAAGCGTCGGGACCGCTTGAACGGTCAAGGAAATCGTGGTGGTCTTCGTCAGGCTGCCAGACGTGCCCGTCACGGTCACTGTGGCCGTTCCCGTCGCGGCCGTGCCGCTGGCAGATAGCGTCAACGTGCTTGTGCTGGTTGTGCTGGTTGGGTTAAACGATGCTGTCACGCCGCTCAGCAGCCCCGACGCCGACAAGGTGACGCTGCCATTGAAACCGTTCTGCGACGTGACCGTGATAGTGCTGGAGCCGCTGGCGCCTTGTGTAATCGTCAAACTGTTTGGAGAGGCAGAGAGTGCGAAGTTGGGTGGAGCAGCCACCGTCAGGGACATGGACGTCGTGTGCGACAAGTTGCCGGACGTGCCCGTCACGGTCACAGTGGCCGTTCCTGTCGTGGCCGTGCTGCTGGCCGTCAGCGTCAACGTGCTCGTACTGGTTGCGCTGCTGGGGTTGAACGATGCTGTCACGCCGCTCGGCAGCCCCGACGCCGACAGGGTGACGCTGCCATTGAAACCATTCTGCGACGTGACCGTAATAGTGCTGGAGCCGCTGGCGCCCTGTGTGAGCGTCAAACTGTTAGGCGAAGCCGAAAGTGTGAAGTTTCCCAGAGGGTTCACGCTGAGAGAAATCGTCGTGGTGCTCGTCAGGGTGCCTGAGGTTCCGGTTATGGTCACATTGACTGTGCCCACCGCTGCAGTGGGGTTGGCAGACAGAGTGAGCAAGCTGGCGCTTGTCGCCGGATTTGTGGCAAAGACCGCACTGACGCCGCTTGGGAGGCCGGATGCTGTCAAATTCACGTTGCCAGTGAACCCATTGAGGGCATTGATCGTGACGGTCGTGGAACCGGCGCCGCCTTGGAGAATCGCCAAGGTACCGGGAGACGCCGAGAGAGTGAAGCCGGGTTGGGAAGTTGACGCGGGCCAGTTGTTGACCAAGTTGGCGGCATTGACGCTGCCGATGCCTGTAGCAAAATCCCAACCCGTGCCTGTTCCATAGGCTGGTTGGTAGGAATTGTTGGAGGTAGAGAGCACGCCCGACGCGGTACCGTCCAAATAGCAATTGAAGTTGCCGGTGCAGTTCACATCCATGTCGCCCTGCGTCACATCGTAGAAAACGCACGCGGAAGAAGCGCTGTTTCCGTTGTTCGAATTGCAGGCAGAGTTGCCGCTGGAGCCGTACTCAGAGGCTGCAAGCTGGTAATAAGCCGGATTGGGATTGCCTTGGCGCGAGCCGGTCTTCTGATTTACGATCGCTTGGATGCCCGCCATGATGGGCGACGCGAACGATGTTCCACCCGCGCCAGACCAGCCACTCGGAGCGCCAGTGCAAGCGGCGCCGCCATTCGCGGTATCCGACCAACAGAAGACATAGAAATGGCCCCAGAGACCATCGGCAGCGAAGAGCGATACGTCCGGAGTGTCGCGCACGCCGTCGTTAGGGTTGCCCAGGACCGCTTGCCAGGAAGGCTTGGGCCAGCCCTGACAGGTGCCGCTCACGACGCTGTTGGTTGACGCAGTGCCCGTGGCGCAACCACTCGGCCCACCGCCACCAGCGACCGTGGTTTGAAGAAAAAGGCCGTAGAGCGGATCGTTACATAAACTGTTCGGACCGTAGGGCGGCCCGTAACCCTCGTATTCGGAGAGGAGCGCACCCGCGCAAGAATCGTTCCAGGGAATTTCTGGGATGTAAGAAATGGCGGAACCGTAAGTGGGCGTGTTCGTGGAATTCCAGTAAGTGCCGTTGGTACCGGAAAAAGTATCGCTGAAATCGGTGCCGCCCACGGCAACGTTGTAGGGAGTCGAGGCGAAGGCGTTGACCGCAATGCCATGAGTTGCCGCGGCAACACTATTGTCACAGCCGGCCGCACCACTGTCACCCGCAGCAACGAATACGGAGACGCCTTGAGTGACCGCCTGCTGATAGGTCGAGTTGTAGGAGGCATTGGCAGCCGCACCATTTACTGTCTCGCATTGGCCGTAACTGATGCTCATGAGAGCCGGAGGCGGGTTCTGGCCGTTCAGGAGATTCTGCATGGCGATCAGACCGCCGAAGGTGGTCGCCGTGTCGGCGCAAGCGGCCATCACAATGGCCGCACTGGGCGCAGCCGCGCTGGCCCATTCGGCGTCCAGGATAGCTTCAGCATCATTGGGAGAAATGACTCCGGGAGCGCCACAATTATTGGGGCCGCTGGGGGGCGCGGGGTGCAGGGAGTTGAACGTCGCAGAGGTGTACGAGGAGAGGCCGAAGGCGGAACGAAAGGTACTCCAGTCGGCTGCGCTGAAGACGTCGGTGTCTTCAATCAGGACTATGGTCTGGCCCTGACCTGAATAACCCGCGCCGAAGAGGGGATTCAGGTTGTAGATGGTCGCCAGGTCCGCGGGTACAACGGCGTAATCGTCTCCACCGTAGATGTCGGTAAACGTGTAATTCACGTGGGCAGGCCGCATCCGAAACATGGCGCGCGGGCGAAAGTCATGGAGTGAAACGATCCCAGCAATTACCGGCGCCAGCGCCGAAGGGATACGGGGATCGCTGAGATTGCCAAAATGCTTCTCGCCATTCACTTCGAGATGGTGAATGTCAGCCTGGAAGGCAGTTTGCACCTGGGCCGCAGTGCCCGAGAAATCAATGAGCATGCCGCTCGGATAAATCGTGTTGACGCGGAACCCCTGAGATGCAAGCCAGGTTGCGATAGTCTCGAGATCGGACTTCGCCACGCCGAATTTTTCGCCAAACTCCTGCGCCGTAAGCCAGCGATGAAAATTGGGAGAACCCTGGGTCTGAAGCTCTTCGATGAAATACTGGAGAGCTTGTTCCTGTTCAGGAGAGCGCTTCAGTTGAAGAAGCATGTGCTCCAGAGCGAATTCACCTGCCACCGCACCGCGATCGTTCGCGGAAATGGCTTCGGGGCGGGTGTTGCCTTGGAGCACGACGCGATTCGTTTCATCTACGCTTTGCGTGATTCGTGGGCGAGCCTGCGCCTCGGACTCGATTTGAGAGTAGACCGCTGGCGCGGTGACCAGAGAAGTGGCAACAGCCACAACGAAGAAACTCAGTGAGCGAGACATGGGTTCCCTTCTTTCTTCGACACCGACCTGCCTCAGACACCTCTCGGGATGAAGGGCTTGAGCCAGCCAAGCGCGGGTTGCGAGTCAGCGGGGAATGCTCGATGGCCGGATCCTTATCGCCGAGAACTCCTGTCAGGACAAGACTTATCCCAGCTCGAGACCGATGGAGAAATGGCCTACCGAAGGACAACAGAGGCCTTAATAGATAGCTGAATAACGAGTCAAAATCAATGGCCGAAAGAACGGTTTTCGGCCAGTTGGCCGGGGGGTTCGCAGATGCGTCATTATCTCGCGCCTTGTGAACTGGATAGGGTCTCAATGAAGCATCTTCCACTCGGAACGACACTGTGCTCTCATCTAAGCCCAGTGGAAGCGGAACATCGGGCGGACCGGCGACGTAGTCTATCGGAGAGGCCACGAATCGGATTTTGCGTGGGGGAGGATTGGCCATGGAGAGTTTGGGGAACGATCTCCGGTTTGCTGGGCGGCAGCTTCGTCGCAATCCCGGGTTTACGTCAACGGTCATTATCACGCTGGCGCTCTCCATCGGCGCGAACACGGCGATTTTCTCCCTGGTCAACGCGCTCATGCTGAAAAACCCGCCGTACATGCATCCAGAGCGCATGGCCACGATCTATGCGCGAGTGACCGGGCCCAACAATTCCGATGGGCGCACCGGAATCGACGGGGAAAAGTGGGAACTGCTCCGGGACAACGCACCGGCTTTGATGTCTGCTGTCTCAGGGGGAACTTCGGGCGTAAACCTCCAGGCGGGCTCGCACGTACAGTACGTGCGAGACGGTCGCGTTTCAGCTCACTATTTTGACGTGCTGGCCCTGCAACCGGTCTTTGGGCGCAGCTTCTCTGAAGACGAGGACCGTCCCCACGGACCCAAGGTAGCAATCCTGAGCTACGGCCTGTGGCGCAGTCTCTACGGTGCGGACAGGAACATCCTTGGGCAAGCCATTTTGCTAAGGAGCGAGCCCTACATTGTCGTCGGTGTGCTGCCTCAGGGCGCGACGACCCCTTTGAACGCCGACGTATACACCCCGCTCCAACCGAGCCGGGAGGGTGAAGGCAGTGGAACGAACTTTGACGCCATTACTCGGTTGCATGAGGGCGCGACTTGGCAGGAGGCAGACGCCGAGATCAACCGCGCCTGGGTTCTCCGCACACAGCGTTTTGAGAAGAACAACCCGGGCGCGCGGATAAGTTATTACTCGGTGCCACTCCAAAAAGGCGAGACCGACCCACTGCGTCCGCAGGTCCTTGCACTGATGTTGGCTGCCGGTTTCATCTTGCTCATCGCGTGCGCGAATCTGGCCGGGTTGACGCTGGTCCGCATGCTGCGTCGCACCTCGGAAGTGGCCACACGGCTCGCGCTGGGAGCCACTCGCTGGCAGATTCAGAAGCAGTTCTGGATCGAGAATCTGCTCCTGGCTTTCCTGGGTGGAGGGGTTGGCATCGGCGTCGGGTTCTTTGCCCTGCGAAGCCTTCTGCTCTTGTTGCCCGAACACTTCCTTCCCGTTGCAAGCGTACCCCTCGACGCCCGCGTCTTGACCTTTACATTGGTCGTTTCGCTATTGACCAGCGTCCTGGTCGGCATGCTCCCCGCGCTCGCCGCAAGGAAAGTGGACTTACGCTCCTCGATGGCCGACCGCGCCGTGGCTAGAGCCGGAAACGTGCGACTGCGGCAGTCGCTGATCGCAGGTGAAGTCGCGCTCACGGTCGTGCTGCTAGCCGCTTCCGGCCTGCTTCTCCGTAGCCTCCTCCACTTGGAGACTCTGCCGCCAGGTTTCAATCCCTACGGAGTCCTGATCGCCAAAGCCTCGCTCGACGACGCCCGCTATCACGATCCCGCAGCCTTCCGAAAGCTACTGGAAGAGAGCACTGCCGCCATGCGGCAGATTCCCGGAGTGCAAAATGCGGCGGTCGGATTGAGCCTCCCTTACGAGCGCGCCCTGAACGACGGCGTCACACTGAGCGATGGCAAGGAAGCGGGACAGCAGGACGCGACGGACGTGGTGTACGTCACGCCGGGATATTTTGATGCCTTGCAGATGCCCGTGCTTGCGGGCCGCGTTTTTACGGACGCAGACGGCCCGATGGCACAACACGTGGCCGTGGTAAATCAAGCCTTTGCCCGAAAGTTTTATGGCGGAAGCAATCCAGTGGGCCGCTACGTCAACGACGGCACGCTGATCGTGGGCGAGGTAGCGGATGTCTCTGTCTCTTCCGGCTTATATGAGGGAGCTCCTCTCATGAGCGAGCAGGCGATGTATGTTCCAGCCGCGCAAATGAGCGCGCCGTTCCTGTCACTCGTGCACGTGTGGTTTCAACCCGACTGGATTGTCCGCACGGTGGGTCCAGTGGAAGGCTTGACGGCAGAAATGCAACGCGCACTGGCCAGCGCTGATCCCAACCTGCCTGCGTCCGGCTTTTACTCCATGAAAGACCTTCTGGCCAGAACGCTGGCGACACAACGGATCGAAGTGGCGTTGCTGGGTGCGATGGCGGGGCTGGCATTGCTGTTGAGCGCGGTTGGCATCTTCGCACTGGTAGCAAATCTGGTTGCACAGCGGACGCGCGAAATCGGCATCCGCATGGCACTAGGCTCGGGAGTCGGGCAGGCTATGGTACAGATCGGCCGCTCCGGCGCCAGCGCTTCGCTGGTGGGTGTGGTGCTTGGTCTAGGCCTCTCCGTTGGAGCCCTGCGGGTAATGCGCAGTGTGCTCTATGGCGTAGGGGTCCATGATGCGCCAACCCTGGTTACTGTGGTGCTGACTCTTTTGTTGATAACGGCGCTGGCCACCGTGCTGCCCGCCTTAAGAATCGCGAAGATCGACCCTGCCAATACCCTGCGCGAGGAGTAGAGCGGCACCTGATAATGCGAGAGCGCTGTAGCCACTGGAGCGGCCGGCCGAAACTCTCTCGTGTCGGCTAAACCCGAAACACCACGGCCTATTTTCCCGGTGCCTTGATTTCTTTTCCCATGGCTTGCAAGCGCATTTGCGCCAAGCGATAAGACGATCCCGGAATCGATTCGGCCTGCTTGGGTTTTTTCACGGCTTTATAATCGGCTTCTGCCGACTGCAACTCCCCGTACTGCTCCGCGATTCTGCCGAATGCATACCAGTAATTGTCGTCCGGCTCATCCAGGTACAGCGCATCCATGGCTTGAATGAGGACCTCGCGAGCTTCTTTGGTCTTCCCGGCCTCTGCGTAGACGCAGCCCAATGTGTGCAAGGCGTAGGCGCTCGCCTTACTCAATTGCGCGGCCTTGGTCGCAGCCTCCAGGTCCGAGGCATCGACTTTGCCGGTGAACAGGCCATACCACGCCTGGTTGTTGTAATCCGTCGCTTCGGCCTTGTCCGTCGCCAAAATTCTGACGGCTCGTTCCCGCGCCAAAGCATAATTCCCCGCCCACGCCGCCGAGAAGACTTGCGCGCGCATCGCTTGCACGTCTCCCGCATCTTTCTTCAACCATTCCTGTGCAAGGGCATCAACTTCGGCGAACTTTCCGAGGCCACGCAAAGCAAACTCCCGGTCCAGGAAGAGCCGCTTCGATTCGGGATGGTCTTTGGCGAGCTCGGTCGCCAGTGCGGAGAGCTTGTCGTAGTTGCGCAAAGCGCTGTAGCCGTCCAGAAGCGCTAGCGAAATGTTCAGTTTTTCGCTCTCGGCAGTAGATTCCTTGCCTGCGGGCTCGAGGATAGCGATCCCTTCCGGTGCAGTCTCCTTGGTCTCGCAAGCCAATGCGGCCGCCGCTAGCTTGATTTGGCGCGCGTCGCCCTCTTTCCCTTTGGTCCACATCCTCGGAAAACTCTGGCCTGCCAGCGGGTCATCCCCGCCCGAGAGATGCTGCACGTCGCGCACCCAATCGAGCAAGATGCGCGCCCCCGGCAGGTTGTTGGCCTGCACGCGGTCCAGAATTTCCAGGGCCACAGAGTTTGGTTTTTCCGTGCTGTCAAGGATTCGGTAGTGGCCGCCCTCCTTCACCACGAACATTTGCTGGTTGGTTTCGCCAGGTACTCGCAACGACACCTTGTAGCCGTTCGTATCATCCCCTTCCGAAGTAATCTGCAGCACCTCGACGACAATATCCGTCATCGCATCCACGGGCAGTCCCTGCCGCAAGAACATTCCGGTAACCTGCTTTGCCGCATTCAGGTCCCTCTTTCGTTCTTCCAGGTCCTTGCGCTTCTCGACGATCAGTGCATTCCGGCTGCTCATCGCTTCCATGGACTCCTCGGTCATTTTCCCGTCGAGCGCATCCGAAAACATCTTGCCGACGAGCCCCGCGGGATCGTCTTTGTAGACGATTTCTTCGCGCTTCCTCGCCTTGCGCAGCATTGCGGCCATAGCCATGGTGTTGGACGATTCATTCCCGGAAGCGCCAGCTTCCAGCAGGTCCGCCGCCACGGCATAGGCGCGCTGCCGCATGGCGATTTCTCCCGCCGTTTTGACTACCGACTTCAGTTCCGCTTCACTGCTGGAGCGCTTGCGCGCTTCCGCCATGCCCGCTTGTGTTCCGTTGGCCATTGCTTCCGCTGCGACAATCAGGCCTTTCAGCGGAGGGTTGAGCGCTTCCGCTTCCTTCCGCGCTTCCGCGAATCGCCCCGCGTAGAAAAGCGCAAACGCGGGATTGTTCCCCACTCCCCATTCCTTCAATTGATCGTCCTTGAGTTTGCGGTACTCCGTCACGGCGTCGTTTAGCTTTGCCCCGCGCCCGTAGCGTTCCCCATGATCGTTGTACTCCAGCAAGATCGCCAGATTCGCGGTGATTTCCTTATCGTCGGGATCCAATTTTTGAGCGGCACGGTAGGCCTTCTCAGCGCCCGCATAGTCGCTCCCCGCACGCATCTTGCGGCCGACCAGGTCGTACTCCAGAATTTCCGCTAGCGTCTTTTCGGCAAGAGCGGAATTCGGTTCGAGTTCCACCGCCTTTCGGCCCTCTTCCCGTGCCGCTTGTCCCATCCCAGCGGCGAGCAGCGCTTTCGCCATTTGCAGGTGGTGGACGGCCTCCTTCGGGTGCATGGCTATCAGGTCGCGGGTCGCCTGAAAGGATTCGCGAACTTTCCCCTCAGCCATCAACGCGTTCGAGACCGGCTCGAACAAGACCAGGATGGCCTGTTCGTCCTTCATCTGCCCAACCTTGTTCCTCAGCTCCTTCGATTCGGCGAGAGTCAGCCGGCGCTTCCTTGTGTCGAAGGTGATCTTTCCATGGACAATTCCCTCCGCATCCGCGCTGAATTCCTGCGTGTAAACGGCTGGTCCCAGGTTCACGCTCTTCTTGTCAGGAAGAGGCTTCGGCCGGAAGCCTGGAGGAGGCACAATCTTGTAGTCCCACTCTGCTATGTAAGCTTCGCCCAGTTCGTAGTCTCCCACCCTGGGTTTGGTGGCCGTATCGTCTTCCTCTCCCGGCTTCTTCTTTTCTTCCGGTTCCTTCTGCCGCAATTCGTTGGGCAGATTTGAGAACAGGGATTCCACGCGGATTGCCGCCACCGCATCGTCCAATTCCGTGATTCCTCTCTTCGCCGGAGCGGCCTCGAGCGTAAGGCGGAATTGTTGCGAGAAGTCTTTCGGGTCGGTCCGCTCGAACTTCGTCACTTTTTCCGCCAAGTATTCGTTCTTGGCGTAGTCGTTTAATTCCTTGCGGGTATTTTTGTCGTCAGCGTCTCCATAATAGGAACGGAAGCTGGATTCAAAAACGCCGGAAGGCTCGGAGATCTCCACAATCCGCGCGGGACCGTTCTCCGCAAGGTAAATTTCTCTTTCTTCGTACAGCCGGTTCTCCTTCGAGGCCGATTCCGGAGTGTGGACCAGAGCTGTGCTCTCCGCCTGCGCAATGAGTGCAAGCCTTCCCTGATCGCCAGCAGGCAGTTGGCCCAACCTTGCGTGCTCGTCCGTGGCGTCAATCCAATGCGCCGGATTGCCCGGGATGTACACGATGGCGTGATCGAACATGCCCATGCCCGGCAGGTTGGGTAGCACATCCTCCCGTCTGCCGACCCGCAGCAACGCGACATACGCGGGAATCCCTGCTGCCCTTGCCAGCGCCACCAGCAATGTTGATTTGTCTTTGCAATCTCCGTACTTCTTTTTCAGCGTTTCGGCAGGCGGGTGCGGCACAATGCTGGACTCGTCAAACTCCACGCCCGTGTAACGAACTTCCTTGCTCAAGTGCTGCACAATGGCGGCAAGTTTCTCCTCGGTCGTCGCTTTGCCTTTGGTTAATTGCGCTGCCAGCTCGGCCGTGTTCCCCTTCTGAATCTGTTCGTCCACGATCTTCCCGTAGCTCTCGGCAACTTTCTGCCACGACGCAGCGGTGGAAAACGTCACCTGCGGAAAAACGGGCTGCTCGCTCGGCAGGTACCCTTCTGCGTTTTCCAGAGCCTCCATGGGGCCTTGAACGAATCGTACGCGCACACGGCCGTCCTCCGCCTTGCGTTCGACTTTCACTTGCGGCAAGAGTTGCGTCGTGTATTGCAGGTTGAGCGAAGCAGGCGCGTCCAGAAGGACCTGAGCCTCCCGCACCGGAGAGAAACTGCCAAAATAAACGCGGTCGACAATTCCCGCGCCGAAAACGGGAGCTGTCTCCCGGACTGTGATTTCCTGTTCTACTACGGCGCCCGGAGCAATCGCCGGCAGCGGCGCGCGGACCACGCGCCGGTCACCATACTCCTTCTCGTCGTTATCGCTTGCGGGAGAGTCGGTAATAGATTTCGGATCCAACGGATGGATCACATGGTCGCTGGTGATGACGCGCGCCCGCACCACGGGTTTCTCTTCGTGCCAAGGCTCCCACTCGACGTCGACGTTGTCCCAGCCCTCTGCACCCTTCTCAGATATCACGCGGTACACCTTGTACGTTTTTTCGACCGACTTGCCGTCAGCGTCAAACGTGAACGCGCTCTCGTCATACAGCACCAGGACGCTGCTGCCTTTCTTCGCCGTCGCAGAAGACGCCGCTTGGTACACCGCAGCTGCATCGTCGGAGAAGCGCGCTACGCTCCAGGAAGGCGCCTCCTGCGCGTCGAAGGATGACAGGCCAAAAAGGAGCAAACAAACGGACGGAACCAGGATTCTGAATGGGGAGGAAGTCATCAAGGGCCTCATGGATAGATTGACCAGAAAATTACATTGTAATGGCTGGTGGTGCAAGTGAGAGGCTTTTCCTTCACGCATTTGTAGGCAAAGGATCCAGGTTTTTTCTGCACTCCGGGCCTGGAATGCGCGGTGAGTCTACAACCTAGCGACGAGCTTCTGCAGGAATTCCGCCACCCGCGCAGCTTCCTGAATCTCATCTTCGGAAAAAGTCTGCAGCGTCCGGGCGACCAATTCCACTCTCCGCTGCCGCCCTTTCCAAAGAATTTTCGTTCCCTTGTCGGTAGCTTCCAGACTAAGCCGCCGTTTATCCGTGGTCGTCTGACGGCGGACCAGCCCTGCGCGCACCAACCCCGCGACGATCCTGCTCATCGTCGGGGGCCGTACCTGCTCCGCTTCGGCCAATTCCTTCAGCGAGCGCGGCCCCAAAAACACGAGCACGGAGAGCGCCGAAAGCTGCGCCGGACCAATGCCCATGGTGCGATCCTGCGCCCGGACTCTGCGGAGCAGGTGGATGGCCGCGGAGTGCAGCAGGTCCCCGATGCGGTGGGCCTCGTCTTGGGGCGCTATATTGTGCTTGCGTTCGTGCATAGAATATAGTTAGCTATGCTAACCAATAATGTCAAGGAGGTCGCTCCGCCATGACTTCACTGGATTCTTCGGCTCTCTCCCGCATCGGTCAGATCGCAATAAACGCCCACGACGTCGACCGCGCCACGGCATTCTATCGCGATGTTCTCGGGTTGACTCACCTCTTCCGCGCCGGCCAGTTGAGCTTTTTCGATTGCGGCGGAGTGCGGCTGATGCTCGACATGCCCGAAAAGCCTGAATTCGATCATCCCAGCTCGATTCTGTATTTCCAGGTGAAGGACATCCAGGCTGCGTTTCAGCGCCTGAAATCGGCGGGCACGAAATTCGAGGACGAACCCCACCTCCTCGCCCGCATGCCCAGCCACGATCTTTGGATGACCTTCTTCCGCGACACGGAAGGAAATCTGCTAGCGCTGATGTGCGAGGTTCCCCACTGACAGGCAAATTACACAGTGACCAGTCAACAGTTCGGTCGAAAGCCCCTGGTGAACACAAGGCACGCCACGTGCCCTACGCTTAGTATGTGAGGGTGGGTTCGGGTCGCGCTTTTTCCCTTGCTCGGACTAGGCATTGGTCGCGGAGCACTGACCTAGCCCGCTGTAGCCGCAAGCTCCTTGGTACGCGCGGCCTTCCATAGCTCGATGTAAGGCTTAAGCTCCTCCATCATGCGCGCGAACTGGCCGAGTTCGAGCGACTGGGCACCGTCGCTGATGGCCTTTTCCGGCGCCGGATGCGCTTCCACGATCAATCCATCGGCGCCAATCGCCACGGCCGCGCGCGAAACCGCGGGCACCAGGCTGCGCTTCCCGGTCGCGTGGCTCGGATCGAGTATCACCGGCAGGTGGGTCAATTCGTTCAGCACAGGGATCGCGGAGATGTCGCAGGTGTTGCGCGTGGCGGTCTCAAACGTACGGATGCCGCGCTCGCACAAGATCACCTCGGGGTTGCCGTGCGCCGTGATGTACTCCGCGCTCATAAGCAGTTCCTTGATGCTGCTGCTGAGCCCGCGCTTCAGCAGCACCGGCCGGCCGCATTTTCCCAGAGCCTTAAGCAGCATGAAGTTCTGCATGTTCCGCGCGCCCACCTGCATGACGTCAGCATACTTTGCCACCAGCTCCACGTCGCGGTCGCCCATTACTTCCGTGACGATGGCCAGCCCCGTGGCCTTCTTCGCCTTTTGCAGCAACTTTAGCCCTTCCTCCTCCATGCCCTGAAAATCGTACGGCGACGTGCGCGGCTTGAATGCCCCTCCGCGCAATAGCTTTGCGCCTGCTTTGGCCACGGCTTCCGCCGAGCGCATGATCTGCTCTTCGCTCTCCACCGAACACGGTCCGGCAATCACCACAAATTCCTCGCCGCCAATTTCTGTGCCGTTTACCCGGATGCGCGTCTTCCCCTTGCGGAATTCCTTGCTCACGAATTTGTACGGCGCGGTGATACGCACAACATTTTCTACCTGCGGCAGCGCCTCGACCGACTCGAGGCAGGGCGTGACGTCGCCCAGGCCAACCACGCCGATAACCACGCGCTCCTCGCCCTCGATCGAGTGCACTTTGTAGCCAAAGTGCCTCACGATTTCGCAGACTTCGTCGATCTCCTCGCGCGTCGCGTGCAGCCTCATGGAAATAATCATCTCCGTCCCTTCCCTTTCGCCCGGCACCGCCAGCATAAAATAAAAAAGCCCACTCTTTGCGAGTGGGCCGAAATCCCTGAAAATCACTCAGTCTAGACGCAGGCCCCTCGCTCCCGGCAGGTCCGGAACGTAAATCGCCACCAATACGAGTAGGCCGCGCAATTCATGGAAGTCAGTTTACAGAGTCCTGCGCAAAACGCAACTCGGAATTTCTGATTTGCGAGGCAAGCGGACCAAATGGCCCCGCCGAGCTAGAACAGCAGAATGGCGATGCGGAAGCGCGCGAAGCTCCCCGCTGGCCCGGCATCGCACGCGCCCACCACCGCCGAATGGTACTTGCCAGAGGCCACGCGCTGGCCGATTTCGTCCGGCAAACTGCTCAGATTGGCGGTCTCGTACTTCACGATGGCGATGGGCCTCGGCCCGGCCCAACCGTTTTCGAGCGCACAGGTCTTCCGCGCGTCGGCGGTCGAACCATCAATGCCGAGGCCGTGTGCCGCGAGTTGCGAAGCCACTTGCCGCTCTTGCGCGTCCAGGGTCATCGCAACGACGGCGGTGGAGAAGTCTTCGACGGCGAAGAAAACATGGCCCGATTGCACCACGGAAATGCCCACTGCGTTCAGATCACGGTCGAGCAGATTGGCGCGGTGGGGCGGAGAGTTCATCCACTGGGTATGCAGGCCGGGAATGCTGGGGCCCTCGGCGACGTTCTCGGCAACCATGCTGAAGCGGGCACCCGCCTGCTGCGCACGATCCTGCATTGCCGGCTCGCCGGGAAACTGGTGAGACAGAGTATTCCTTTGCACCATGAGCAGTGCGTGCTGGTGCGCCGCAGCGGCCAGCGCCGCATCCCAATGCAACGGGGGCAATCCCGCGGCTGCGCGGTCACGATTGGCGGCATTTAGTAGTGTTTCGTCAGCGAGGCTCGACGGAGCAGGGGCCGCTTGAAGAGTGGGAGTAATCAGCAAGGCAGCAAGAACGACAGCAGCGAGGATCGTGAGGCAGCGAAGGGCCAAGGGCATGGGGAAGCTCCTGCTTCCATTGAACACGGGCAGGAGCAGGATGATGTAAGAAATATAGGGCAGTGAAACGTGGAAAAGCTAGCTGGCCTGGAGGACAGGCGCAAGAAAGTAATGAGTCCTAAGTTTTAAGTCGTAAGTTTGGGATTCGGAAACGTGTTCCCTTCAGGTGCGGATGTTGCCAGCGGCGCTTCTAGCTTTCACTTTGAACTTACAACCTACTACTTACGATTTCTCTTTAGCCGCGGACGTGCACAGAGCTGAAACTGAGCAGAACGTGCCCGCCGTCGATGGGACGGCCAAAGCTCAACATCGGCCGGAAGCGCGCAAAGATCAACATGTGATCGAGTTGGTGGCGCAACTCCTGGGTATCCACACCGGAGATGACGTCGTAATTCAGCATTTGCCCCTGTGCATCCACGGTGACGTCCACGAGCACGTCGTGCTGCAGATCCACGTCGGGATGCTGCACCGCGGGCAGGCCCACCTCTGGATAATTGGAGAGGGAAATCAGTTCCGCGGGACGCAACAGCCCCGTAGGAATGTCATTGGGGTCCGCCTGCACGGTGATGCCCGGGAGGATCAAGTGCAGGACGAACGCGAAGATGACGAAGGCGGAGAATAGGCCGCCGGTCGCAGGCACGGTCAGCGGACGAAAGACGTTGTCCAACAGAATTTCCGCGTGATCCTTCACGCGCTGCCAACGATGCGCCCAATTCTGAGCCTCTCGCGCATCTGCTGCCGCAATCCTGATGCGCACGGCCAAATCCGCGGGCGGCACCGCGCGCGGCATGCGCGAAAGCAGAACCGACAGTTTCCGGTAGCGTTGCAATTCTTCCCGGCATTGTTCGCAAGCATCCAAATGCTGCCCGATGTCGTGGCGCTCCTCTGGTCCCGGAGCGCCCGCCAGGGCGTCATCGAGATAACCGGCGAGCCGGGTTCGTACTTTCTGGCACTTCATGGCTGTCCCTCTCGCGTCGCACCAGGACGCATCTTTCCCTCGCTCCCCGTGACACCAGCGGCCTGCACGTAGGCCACCTGCAACCCGATCTGTGCACCCAGTCCCGGCTCCGCCGCGACTTCGTGCCTTGCACCCGTATTTGCTTCTCCCTGTTTCATGGCCGGGCGTTCACCCAGCAACGGCTCCAGAATGTCCTTCAAGGCGCGGCGTCCGCGCAAGATGCGGGACTTGACGGTGCCCACGCTAACGTCCAGCACTTCTGCGACTTCCTCGTAACTCAAGCCCTCCAGGTCCCGCAAGATGACGGCGCTGCGGAAGACATCCGGGACCTGCAGCAACGCGCCCTGCACCGCCACTTGAATTTCCTGCGCGGCAAGCTGATCGAACGGCGTAGCGCCGAGATCTTGCACGTCAATCCGCGCAAACCCGTCTTCCGGCTCCGCATCCATGGAAACGTTCTTCTGCAGGTGGCGCCTAAACCAGCGCCGGCTGTTCAATGCTTCACGTATGGCGATGCGGTAGAGCCAGGTCTTCAGGGAACTGCCCTGGCGGAAGTGGCGGATCCCCTTGAAGGCTTTCAAGAAGACTTCCTGAGCGGCGTCGGCGGCGTCGGCCGTGTCACCGAGCATGCCGAGGATCAGGTTGTAGACCGGACCGTGATAGTGATTGACGAGCCAGTCGAACGCCGCTTCCGAGCCGGCTTGCAGCTCGGTGACGAGTTCGGCTTCATCTCTGCCCCATGAGAGGGCGCTCGCCCATTCGGACACGGTCTGCCTTTCTCCGCCTGCCCCCAAGCCGCAGGGGGAAGGCGAACTGGCTTTTGCGGCTGGGCCGGGTGCCCCAACCATTGTCCGCTCTAACTATTAGACACCGGGAAGAGCGGAAGAGTTTCCGGCTCCGGGCCCGCGACGGGGCCCCTGAAGGCGATTGTGGCACTGAGGGGGTGGCGTTGCAATGGGACGAGGGTAAGGGTGGGTGACCATGGGGTCAATCCCCCATAACCCATTGGACGATTCATATCTTAGCGGTCGGTCTCACCTTCAGCTCTCAATCGTATACGGTGGACTAAACTCAGGCACGCCCGCGTGGCGACCGGCGATCCACCGCAGGACATAGACCATTTCCGGATTGGTCAAGCCGCCAGTCAGGGCATTGGGGATCACTTCCAGGAGTGTATGCGCGGCAAGATCCTTGTAGTAATCAATGTCGGGTTCGACCAAGATGCAGTTCACGCCTTCAATTGCCTGCCTGTCGCCCTCATGAAATGTCAGTTGGACATTGGCCTCACCAAACTGTATCTGCTTCCAGCTTGCCGTAGCCCCGGGATGAAAAAAGGCGGGGCTTGTCTCTGGGGCAAATTCGCCCTGCGTCGCAGCAATGCGAACTTGGTCAATCAGCCTCGGATCGCAATACGCAAAAAAGCGATCCTGCGCCAGAGTGTCATCCCATTTCAGTTGTCGCAGGTAATCCAGAGGAGTCCCCTGGGGCAATTGGATCGCCTTCATGGCAGTCGTGATGTTCAAGAGCGCCGCCAGGCTGTTCGGTTTGTCTTCCATCAGGTTTTCATAGCGCCTCTGGCCTTCCGCATCGCTCGCTCCCGAAGTCATGAACGGCAGATTCGTCTTGATCCAATCCCACGTGGCCTGCGCGAAGTTGAAATGCCCACCCTTGGGGATCAGCATCAGGTCCAGCACGGTCGGAGTTGTGTTGGAGAGCTTCACGGGTGTAAACCCGGTTTGCTTAAAGCCGTCGGAAAACACGATCACCGTGTAATTGTCCATGAAGTTGTCGTGGTACGGAAATTCACAGTTCAGCACCGCGGTCTTGCGCTCCTCCTCCACAATTTCCCTCTGGTTAGCATCGATCACGCGGTAGAGCACGCTTGTGGGAGCCGAAAACGGCCTGCGCGTCCCGTCGAATACGCGAAGTTGGAGCAAGCAGGTGTCAGGGACAGGTGTCACCTTCGCTGTCAATGGGCCATGTCTCTTTCCTGTTTGAGCAGGCATTTCGCTCCTCCTTCACATACACTTTGCGAGGACAGCCTTTGCAATAGAATGTTGACGATTAGGGCTGAGGGCTAGCGCAATTCCCGTAATCGTGCTGAATTTCCGGGTCGCCCTGACACCTCTAATGTTTGCGAGCATCAGACATAGGTAGAAAATCGAACTCCCCCTGGCTAGAAGCACCATAGGCTGACTTCCCCTTGTCTCGTTGCGGTATCGAACCGCGTACTCAGGAACAGCGCGATAGTATTTCCGCAGCAGCTCTTTGAGAGCCCCAATGTTATTGATCCGCGAGGCCAGAGCTATCTTCACAGTGGCACCGACCATCGTATCAGGCGTTTCATCGAGCAGCTTTCCTCCCAGCTTCGCCGCAACCGCTCTATCGAGTCTCGCCAATACAGGCTCCCTCTGGATGAACGACTTCATCGTGCTTGTATTCACTGGTAAGTCCGCTTCCCCCTGCGATTGCTGCGAGGCAACGAATTGCTGAAACTCCGCGCGAGCATTTCTCATGCTCAAGAACTCCGACTCGGCGAGTTCCAGTAGCGCCAAAATCCTGGAGAATCTCCTCTTCACCTCGTGCGGATATGCGTCCTTTAAGTCGTACCATTCGTGCTCCATCTCTGACCAAGCATGCCTCAAGATCGACGTGATCTGTATCTCGCACCGAATTCCGCTGAATCGCTTGTATTCGACGTCGGAGATGCGCTTCGGGGCGTGAGAGCAAACGTAGTTTATGGCACTGTAGCTAAACTTATCTGGTTCACTTCTTCTCTTGTCGACCGAATTTGCGTCGTCGATCTGGAATTCCCTTCTAATCACTTCAGCTACACGATCGACGTCGTCTTCGTAGTAAGTGATGATTCTGAGTCCGACCAAATCGGTGATGTCATTCAGGTTACGATAGTCTTTTCTGGGATCCTTGTATTTTATGATCAGCTTTTTCTTCGACTTCACGCGGGCTTGCACTGACTGGTAGCTAATTCTCGCGTCGTCCAGGCAGACCTCGATGAGGGATTTTGTCTTAGCACAGAAGGCCGCAAGCAAGTCCTCTTTGGCGGTGAATTCAGCGAGAACTCTCGCCAACTCCACTTTCCGCCGGTCTGGTCCCTGTTGGGCGGCCATCTTGCTGTTCATGAGGTCGACCACCGGTTCGCAGTTCCTACGAATCCACGGTTCAGTCAGGCTGCGTAGGCAGAATGACAAATAGAGGAATGTCTACTTGCCACAGAGTATACTCCCGTTCCACGGAGACGACACCCCATCCCCCCGCATTTGGCTTCGGCTGGCGACCATTTAACGAGTAGGACAAAGAGCGGCGCTGGGACCCGCGCAGTTTCATCTTCAAATGGGATGTGTGTGAGAAGAAAAGGGAAAAACTGCTCCTCAAAAAACCAGAGCCCGCGGCACTCGGCGAGCACTACAGGCGCACTGAAGCTTGCGCGGTCAGTCAGCATAGCACGCCACCGATGCGGGATGGGTGGGGGACTCGCAGCGTGAGCCACTGATCAAAGAACATGGGTCTGAAAGCCCGCGACTACAAAGAGACAAAGAGAAAGCCCCAAGACCCGCCCTTCCCACAGAGCCATCCGGGACGCAAAGTGCGCGCAAAAACCGGCAGTGGGGCACCCTCCAAAACTACATCGGGATGGGGTCGTTGGCGTGCTTGGTGACGTACCAGCAGGGACGAGCGCCGGAGTGCGGGAAGAGGGAGCGCGTGCAAGGGAGGTCTTCCTCGGGGCGAATGGAGTCGATCTCGTAATCCACTTTATTGTTTTTGGTTACGATGGCGAGCAAACGGATGCGATGGACCGAGCTGCTTGCGGGG
>DASPTY010000006.1:0-2805 GCA_035623175.1 Candidatus Limnocylindrales bacterium
ACAAAGAGAATACGGTTTGCTGCGCCTGTTCCGTCTGGGCGCTCGGAGTTGTTTCTTGGCACCATTGGGGGGCTGCCGGAGATTCGCCGTGGCGCGGATTTGGCCAAGCTGATTGTCGACGCTGCGCGCAGGGCTGGATTGCAGTTCAGCGATGGCGACATTCTCGTGGTGGCACAGAAGATTGTGTCGAAAGCGGAAGGCGCAGTCGTGCGGTTGGCAACGGTAAAGCCTTCGGCGAAAGCGCGAGAACTCGCCGCGCGCTTGAAGAAAGATGCGCGGGTGGTCGAACTGGTCTTGCAGGGGTCGCGGCGCATTTTGCGCAGCGAGCGCGTGCTGATCGTGGAAACGCATCACGGGTTCGTCTGCGCCAATGCGGGGATCGACCACTCCAACGTTCCTGGCGAGGACGTGGTCACGCTTCTGCCGAAGAATCCCGACCGCTCGGCGCAAAAACTGGCAGCGGCCTTGCGCAGGAAAACTGGCAAGCGCATTGCCGTCATTATCAGCGACACGTTTGGCCGCCCCTGGCGTCTTGGTTTGACCAATGTCGCGATTGGCGCGGCGGGATTGCCGGTTTTGCGCGATTTGCGCGGCACGCGCGACAGTCACGGCAAAATTTTGACTGCTACGGTTCTTGCCATTGCCGACGAGCTTGCCGCCGCCGCCGGCCTTCTCATGGGCAAAGCCGATGGCACTCCCGTCGTACTGATTCGCGGCTACCGCTACGAAGCCTCCGCGGATAAAGCCGCGCAAATCATCCGCCCCGCCTCTGAAGACCTCTTCCGCTAAAGCCAGTTGAGGAACAGCACGGTCGCCAACAAGCCAGACGTCTCACTCGACAAAACCCGCACCTCCGCAAGGGCATTCGGAAAAAGCGCGCGGTTGAAAGCAAGAACTAGCGGACGTCTATGACGACGAGAGTTATGTCGTCCTGCTGACCCATCGAGGCGGGTTGCCAAGAGTGGATCTCGCTAAGCAGTCTGCCCGCTAAATCGGAGGGCGGGCTCATGTGGGTTTCCAGAACAACCTGTTCCAGCTTGGACTCACCAAAGGACTTGCCCTTCGCATTTTCGGGCTCAATGACGCCGTCGGTATAGAGGAGAAGCCGGTCGCCAGGAGAGAGTGGTATGTCGCGAACGGGATAGTCGGGATGCGGCAGGACGCCAAAAACGAGGCCGTTGCTCACGAAGCGATGGATTGTTCCGGCGCGTGAGAGGAGCAGGGGCGGATGTCCCGCAGCGGAGTAGCGGGCTTTGTAATTCTGGGTATCGATGAACAAATAGGCGGCGGTAACGAACTGATCGGCGGCTTGTCCCGAAAGCATGCGATTCAATCCTTGCAAAACATCTTGGGGGGAGGGCGCACAAGGCACCACGGATTGCACAGCCATCTTCATCATTGCCGCGATAAGCGCAGCCGGGACGCCGTGCCCAGAGACGTCGGCCACCAAGACACCAGCGCGGTGCTGGTCGACAGGGATGAAATCATAAAAGTCGCCAGCCACGGCGGTCATCGGATGGTAAGCGGCAAAGATGTGAAGGCGCTCGAGGTCGGGAACTCTGCCGGGAAGAATGGAAGCTTGAATCTCGCGGGCAACGGCGAGCTCGTTTTCAATGGAGAGCAAGCGGCGCTCATCGGCGACGACTTTTTCCACCGCTACCCACCCCAGCGAGAAAACAAATGCCGCGAAGGCAATCGGCTCCAAGAACGGATAATTGCGGAGCCTAAGAAAAGTGCTGGCGTTGTCATGGAGTACGGCAGCCGCCAGAATGAGCGTGCCGATAGCCGAAACGAGGCTTTGAATTACGAGGACCTTCTTTCCGATACGCGGAACGAGATTCGCTACCCCAAGGACAAGCAGCGTGCAGATTACCAGCACATTGTTGTATGGCATCAATCGGGTGGGAGCTTGACGAAACAAAACGGCATATATGCCTGCGAGCGCAACGGCGCATACCGGAAAGATCATGATTTGGAAAAAGCGCCGGAGAGCACCGAGAGTCAACTCCGCCCAAAACAACAGTGCGGGAATCATGATCACGTACGTGATCGTCCATACCAGTTGTGGGGCGATCGACGCAAAAGGTCCCACCAGTAAGCCAAACGCAACAGGCACCGCCGCGAACAGGCGAACGCCGTACAGCGTGCTGAAGATTCCGAACCACCCCAGAACTCTTCTCGAGCTGCCCCCGCGAACCGCGGCAATGGCACACGAACCTATGCCAATAAACAGGATGATGGTTCCGAGGATGGTGAGAGCGAATTGGGCCCGAATTGTCATCGAAGATCGAATTCCAAGCCGCGGTGCTTCCTTGGCCGGACGCCCGGAATGGTGTCCGCCGCTTGTCTGTCTCGAGTCACACGACTTTTCAACCGGCACTCACTTTATAGCCTGTTGTCGCTGCCAAGCAAATGTCCATGCGCAGATCACTATGCCCGCGCGCTTCCGTCGTATTGACCCTCGTGCCTACCCTTGCCGCCCAGCCGTTTCTCCTATCGGACTCACCAAGTAGGACTAGTTCCGGTGGATTTCCTCGCCGTGATTTGTCCGTCAAACTGTGGATAGAGTGGTAGGATGGCGCGCATCCTATCGGGGAAAGTAGAAGCCCCACGGAGGCCAAAATGGCGATGCTGGGGTCCGCACGGCTACCGGCGGAGACTTCGATTCCGAGCGCTGTTTCAACCGCCCCAGTTACAAAGCTTGCGTCGAGGCATTCTGCCCTTGTCCGCATCACCCACTGGATCACCACCATCTGTTTTTTTGCCCTGCTCCTCACCGGCATTGAAATTGTGATCTCTCACCCC
>DASPTY010000007.1:0-3878 GCA_035623175.1 Candidatus Limnocylindrales bacterium
CTGCGCGCAATGGACCAGGAGGCGCTCGCTTTTCGTCGCGGTGCCATCAACTAAAGACTTGTCACTGATGTACCCGGAGCGGCTCACGAGAACTTTTTCTTTGAGCACGTACCTGCCGCCCCCCATGCCCCCTCCCACGGGGTTCAGAGCAACCCCGGAGTCGGAACCCCGCTCTGTGACGACATGTCCCTCTTCCGGATCGACCTTGCCGATTCGAAGAATGATGAGAGTTATGGAGGCGAGATCCGCGACCATAAGGATGACCGACCACCCACAGCATGGTCTGGCTGAATTTCGCGATCGAGACCACTGTCAAATTCACGCTCCACTCTCCTAAGCAAATCCTGGAAACCGCTCAACTCGGGAAACTTTCCGCAGTGCCGTCAGCGCTGCCCTGGTCTCGCGGACTGTGCTGCGCTCCCGCTGCATTGGCCGAGCTTGCCAGCCCACGCCGGTGATGCCGATCTTCTTGAAGGCCGATTGGATCTTCTTCTTCAACACCGAAGCCAGGCCGGCGGTTTGGTCCCGCCGGCGGCGGCGGGCTGGATTTGCTTCCGCTACGCAATTCGGCCGCCCGTTCGCTGAGACCGTAAAGGATCGGCTCCAGCTGACCGCTCCTCACTGCGGGCGGCTCCTGCCGGTAATGCAGGGCCACAAACGCGAGGGCGCGTTTCGTCAAAAGAAACTCCCAGATCGGTCTTGCACGGTTCGTGAAGAGATCCGCAAAGGGCGTCTTGAGCTCGGGGAGCGGCGGCAACGCCCTGTGAATGGCATTTAGGTCGGAGGCGATCACCACGACCAGAGCGATCCAGAACAAATACAACGACAACCAGCCATGGCTCCTGATGAAAGTCAAGAAATCCAGCAAGAATCCGCTTCGGCCGACAACGATGTTGTTGCCGAAGTGGTCCAGCATCGACCAGAGGAATCCGCTGGCCCCCAGCAGATAAACGAAGGGTTTACGAGGCCGCCAGAGAAGCGCGAGGCCTAAGGTCGCGCCGGCGAGGCTCGTCCAGGTTTGATGCCCGACGGTTAGAGAGCCTCCGAGGACGGCCGTGGTGGGTAACCAGTTCACCGCGTGCCACAAACCAAACTTATGTTGAATAAACGCGTCCTCCACCAGACCAAAGCCCGCGCCACTGGCTGCCGCCAGCAACAAAAGATCGCTCGCGGCCATGCTCCACAAGCGGGCTCTACGCTGGCGCCAGAGGAAAAAGGCAACCGGCGCGAGCTTTAGCGACTCTTCCATGAACGGGGCAAAGAAATTCCAGCTCAGTGCGCCCTTATCTGGCTCCACGATGGTGAACGCATAGCCGGCTAGCCAAACCAAAGTCAACATCACTCCGCCCCAGCAGTAGAAAGCAGGCACCTGATTGAGGTGGATGGTTCGCGTCGCACTGGTGAGGATAATGATCTCGGCGAGGAAAAGAAGAGACGACCAGAGTGCAGCTATTCCGGCTGAACCGGTGTTTAGGATCGTGTTGCCGATCCAAAAAGTTATGCCGGCCAAGAAAATGAGGGTCCGGACGGAAATCCGGCGGCCGCCTATTGCCACGCTAGCTTTGGGATCCGTTTCAATCACTGCCTGCATGCTTTTCCCTTTCTCCGAGCGCGAACTTCAAATCGACCCGTCCATCCGATCAATGCATTTGCTGTAGGCCCTTCTGGAGGCCGTGATAGATATCTCCAACGAGATTAGGCGGCGGGTCCGAATGCGAACCACGCAGTGCCGGATTGTTACGCAGGGCCTGATCCTGTGCCTCCTTCAACGCCGGATCATCTATGGGAGGCCCCTGGTAACCAGGGGTGGGCGTATAGCTTCCGGGATGGTCGCGGCCGTCGGATCGGGACAGGGAGGGATCTGTAATCTTGGAGCCTTTGGCGGCCGCAGTTCCCGCCGCTGCCGCTCCCGCGCCTCCTGCAGCACCCTTACCTGTCACATTACCTGCGGCGTTGAGCAGCCACATGGGCAGCGAGGCGACGTGGAGCAATCCCAGGGCCTTCAGCACCGCAAACACGATCGCCGGCCCGGCCATAATCAGCAATGCCACGCCCATGGTCCAGTAACGGAACAGCGGCCTTTTGCTTGTCATGTTTTCTGCCTAGCCTTTCGCGGCACAGTTCTTTATGGACTGCGCCGCACCTGCCTCACCAACATCAAATCCCTGTCACGACTTGCCCGAGTTTCGAGCACGATCTCACCGGGCCGCTCTCGACGCCCTCGCTCTACTTGCTTCGTCACCCCAGAGCCGTCTGCCTCAGTCTCTCCCGGGTTTCGCGCCTGGGGCCGGCTCGTATTTTTCAAGCGTCAGAACCACGTGAGCCAGCATGTGATCTCCCAGGCGAGTTTCTGTATCCTGCTTGACATAGCCTACTTCGGGGGCAAACCAACGCGTCTGCCGTACTGTTATCGACCCGATTGGGGTCTGGACCGTAGCGTCATACGAAAGCTGCGTGGTGTGAAACGTTCCCGCCGGGACTGTAATATCCGCCGGGCCGACGACTTTGATGTGCATTACCGTAGCCGCATCGGTGGACTTCCAATCCCAGGACTCGCCCGCTTTTAAGGCTGGGCTCAGCAGCTTCTGCGGCGGCACCATGAGGGTTACATCTTGACCTTGTTCGAAGTCGATGGTCTTGCCCAGCAGGAGCCCGCTGGTCGTCTGACGAAGCCACTGCGTCAGCCAAGGCGTGCCCTCCATGCGAGACTCCAGACGGATGTATTTTTCCCCATTGATGAGGTCCGATCCGACGACCTCGGTGATCACAGCAGCATCCAGGGTGTTTCCCTTGTCAAACTTTTCCAATATTCCCTGGAAGTGAACGCCCGTCCCTATCTCTTCGTGAAGGTGATCGGTCCATTTGGTCCCGAGCGCGAGCGGGAAATCTGATGCAGATTCAGCCGCTGGTGCCGCCGCGCGCCCAGAGAGCAGGCAGGAGGAAAAGGCCACGGCCAGCAACGCCATGTTTATGCCGGCCTTGAACGTGTGCCTGCGAATTGCAGGAAGAACTGAGTGCTGTACCGCACCCATTGTCCAGACGATTCTGTAAGGTAAGAACGACCCAATCTTTTTCATCTCGATAGCTCCCAGCGAAGTCGTTTTCCGAATGATCCTCATAGTCATGAGACCGCGTGAATCAGGTGGCCGGGCTCGGCGGCGGGACCAGGGAGTAAGGCGCAAACTCTGGCCGTTCCTCCAACTCCAGTTCGAAGCCGCCCACCCGGCGGGCAACCAGGTTATAGAGCAAGGCACCGAGCAGGCCGCCGACAAACCCAAATGCGCCGTAGAGCAGCGGCAGGAAGATTGCGAAAATTACGCCAGAGATGCCCGCTAAGAAGCTGTTCTGTCCGCCTGTAGCAGATCCCGCCAGTGCCATGATCAGACCAAACGGCACGAAAATCAGTCCGATACATCCATACAACATACCCAGGATCTTGGCCGCCGAAAGCACTCCTACCGATTTGACGACGCGCATGGATCGCTCCTCTTTTCCTTCTGTATGTTCCCCTCTATTGCAACCTTCCGCTGAAAAGTGACCAGCTTAGCTCTGCCGGACACCCGGCCGGCTTCAGTTCTCATGCTTTATGACCAGCCTTTCGCGGTCCTATCTCGCTTCATCGTCAGTTTGCGCAGTGCTTCGACTCGTCCCCTATGCATCCCCACTGCAGCCCAGGAGAAGCCGATGGTCGGAAGGATGATGAAATAGGCTCCTTCAAACGGGTGCGCGGGAAGAGAACTGAGCCCGATGAAAACGAACAGCAGCCAGAAGAGAAAGAAGAGCAGCTGCGCGCAATGGACCAGGAGGCGCTCGCTTTTCGTCGCGGTGCCATCAACTAAAGACTTGTCACTGATGTACCCGGAGCGGCTCACGAGAAC
>DASPTY010000008.1:0-11698 GCA_035623175.1 Candidatus Limnocylindrales bacterium
GCGCACTTCAACTAAACTCAGTTACCTGTCCCGGCAAAGAGCTCACGGTGCCCAGCCGTGAGCTCTTTCTTTTGGAGTGCGGCAGCCCAGCTCCCGCTTTGACTTACTCACACCTTTTCCGAGTCCCGACAGCGGCGGCTCACTCTCCACCGGCTTTCGCTCCCGGCAACCGGCTCTTCAAGAACTTGATCTGCCCGTTGTGATTCGCTTCGTGCTCGGTCACGTGGAACCATTTGCAGTAGTTATTAGTGGGTCCCCAGCCCCACGTCTTATCCACCGACAGCAGCCACGCGTCATCGCGCTTCTTGAACTCTTCCAGCGTCTTCTCCCGCGTCTCGCTCAACGCACTGAGATAGAAATCCAGGTTGTTGCCGACAATCCCCTTGCGCGCGGGGTCCCCCAGCTCCATCGGCATGCCCCACTTTTCTTTCCAACTGTCGGGGAGCTTACTCGGCGCTAGGCCATCGAAGGTATTCAGCTGATAAAACTTCTCGACTGCCACTAGGTGCAGCAATAGCGCCCCAATCCGATTGGCCTTGTCGTCGAGAAGAAAATCCAGATCCTTCTGCGACATTCCCTTCGCGGAGCGCAGCACCTGGTCCCGCATGAACGCCATTTCCGAAACCAGCGTGCCGATCTGCGGCGTGTAGCCCCTTTTCGGGCCAACAATCGTCAGCTCCGCGTCCTCAGAAGACGCCGGCTCGCTCAAGAGTGTAAGGCTGGTGATGCCTGTGGTTACGGCGGCAGACACTTTCAGAAAATCTCTGCGGCCAGGGAAAGCGACAATCTTGCTCATGGAAGTCTCCGGGTTGAAGGATCAGCGAGGGGAGGGGTTCTCGCCAGTACGCGGGGATAATACGCCCGGGCCGCTTCTTGGGCAAGAAAGGAAAAGAAATGCGAGGGTTGCGGCGATATTGACAGCCAACTACTGATTGCTGGCTTGTTCCTACTTCCGCGAGAAGCGCTCGAAATCTGCCATCTGCGAGGCCATTTCCTCGCGTGCTGCGTCCGCGGCCGAGCGAATACCCTGAATGCGCAGCTTGAACTCGTCGGGGTTGGACGCGCGCATCAACGCTTCGTCCATGGTGATGAGTTCCTTGCTGTATAGATCGAAGAGCGACTGGTCGAAAGTCTGCATGCCGTATTGCGACGTGCCAGCGGCGATCGCGTCGTGGATCAAGCGCGTCTTGTCCGGATTGATGACGCAGTCCTTGATGTAGGCGGTCGCAATCATGACTTCCACCGCGGGCACGCGGCCCTTGTCGTCTGTCCGGCGGACCAGGCGCTGGGAAATGACGGCTTTCAGCGTTGCTGCCATCTGCAAACGAATCTGCTTCTGCTCAGGTGGAGGAAAAACCGCGATAATACGCTGAATGGTTTCGGTCGCGTCCAACGTGTGCAACGTGGAGAAAACTAAATGGCCGGTTTCCGCCGCGAGCAACGCCGTCGAAATGGTTTCCAGGTCGCGCATTTCGCCGACCAGAATCACGTCCGGGTCCTGACGCAGGGCGGCGCGCAGGGCCGTGGAGAAGTTCGCGGTGTCCACTTCAACTTCGCGCTGGTTGATGAAACTCCGCTTGTCGCGGTGCAAGAACTCGATCGGGTCTTCAATCGTGATAATGTGATCGGCTCGGTTGGCATTGATGCGGTCTATCATCGCCGCCAGGGTCGTGGACTTACCGGAACCGGTCGTGCCCGTCACGAGCACCAACCCGCGCTGCTCTTCGCAAATCTTGGAAATCACCGGGGGCAGGTTCAGCTCTTCCACGGTCCGAATCTTGGTCGGAATCACGCGCAGCACCATGCCGACGTTGCCGCGCTGCTGGAACACGTTCACACGGAAGCGTCCGAGGCCGGCCACGCCATACGCCATATCCAACTCGGCTGTTTCCTTGAATTTCTGTTTCTGCCGGTTGGTCATCATGCTGAAAGCCATGGAAAGCATTTCTTCCGGCGTGATGCGCGGGACATCCGTGAGGGGGGTGAGGAGGCCGTCTACGCGCAGATAGGGATGGTTGCCGACCTTCAGGTGCAAGTCCGAAGACTTGTTTTCGACTGCGCGACGCAGCAAATCATCAATGCTTAGAGCCATGGGCTGACACCCCGCAAGAATGCACTTCCTATTTGAAGCTAGCATCCCCGTCAGGGCGCAACAACCAAGCTGGCAAACCCCGTTGCGCTCTAGTTACCTATCCTGTGGTACAGGTTTTGTGGAGTGCGGCAGCGACCGCCATCGGTATTGCTTCGGCAGCCGGTAGCGAGGACGATCACATTCAAGACTTGCGCAAGAAGAGGGAATCGTACAGCAACCCGGCCAGGAAGCCTCCCCCAAGGGGCCCCACCCAGTAGGTTCCCCAATTCAGCCAATGGCCGGAGGCTAGCGCTGGACCAAACGCGCGCGCCGGGTTCAGCGCTCCGCCTGTAAAGGGCCCGGCAACCAGGACTCCCAGAGTAATCGTGAGACCGATGCCGAACCCCGCAATCGAGCGAAACGCGCCACGATCATCCACTGCCGTGGCAAACACCACCAGCACCAGGAAGAAGGTTGCCATGGCCTCCAGGGCCATGCCGGACCAGCGCGGGAAATCACGCATCAATTCCGGCGTTCCCAGGAAAACATTGGTAGCAATCTCTTCCGGAATGACCAGCTTCAAAAAGAACGCCGCTGCCGTGGCGCCGGCAAGTTGCGCCCCCCAGTAGACCAATGAGTCCATCGTCGAAAGGCGTTTCGTCACCCAGA
This sequence comes from Candidatus Limnocylindrales bacterium, assembly GCA_035623175.1. GTDB lineage: Bacteria > Acidobacteriota > Terriglobia > Acidiferrales > UBA7541 > Acidiferrum. The sequence continues at coordinate 2,741 of DASPTY010000008.1, forward strand.
AGCCAATCGTTACTGCCGGATTAAAATGCCCGCCCGAAATATGTCCCAATGCAGAAACCATGATGGCGATCGCCAGTCCGTATGCCAGCGCGATCCCCAGCAAACCGAGCCCTCCTGTGGTGCGCAGGTGAAAATCAACACAAACCGCACCCGCCGCGAAAAAGACCAATGCGAAGGTCCCAAGGAATTCCGCGACCAACTTCTGGGAAAGGTTGTACATCGAAAGGCCTCCCGGTCCTGCCATGTGTACAACGCGATGCACACGATTCTAGCTGGAAAGACCAAGGCGCGCTAGAAGAGGGTTCAAATTTAAGGAAAATGTGTGGGGGCATAATATGTCGTCCCCCTACGGAGAAAATGCTGTCACGTCAACGTGAGGCCGACACAGGCGCATTCACGGGCTTGAGCCAATTGTGCCTATCCGGTTTACGGCCGCTCGTCACGGCGAAGAACTCCTCTTGTATCCGGCGTGTCACGGGTCCGGCCACGCCCTTGCCTATGGTGATCTTATCGACCGAGCGGATCGGCGTGACCTCCACTGCCGTCCCAACGAAGAACACCTCATCGGCGAGGTACACCATCTCGCGCGGAATCACCGATTCCTTCACTGTAATCCCCAGGTCGCCGGCAAGTTTCACGATAGTGTCGCGCGTGATTCCAGGCAGAATGCTCGCGGAGAGCGGCGGCGTAATCAGCGCGCCGTCATGCACCAGGAAAATGTTCATGCCCGAGCCTTCGCTGATGTGGCCGTTCGCATCCAACGCGATGCCCTCGGCAAAGCCGTTCAGCGCGGCCTCCATGCGGATTAGCTGCGAATTCATATAGTTCGCTGCGGCCTTGGACATCGCGGGGAGGGTGTTCGGCGCAATTCGCGTCCACGAGCTCACGCAAACATCCACGCCCTTGGAGAGCGCTTCCGGCCCAAGGTATGCACCCCACTGCCAACAAGCCATGTAAATCTCGATCGGTGAACTCAAAGGGTTCACACCCACCTCGCCGTAACCGCGCAGCGCGATCGGCTTCACGTAGCACGCCCCCATTTTGTTGACGCGCACCAATTCGCACGCCACGTTGCAGAAGTCGTCCAGCGTATACGGAAACTCCATCCGGTATATCTTTCCGGAGTTGATCAGCCGCTGCATGTGCTCGCGCAGGCGGAAAATCGCCGGTCCTTGCGGTGTTTCGTAGCAGCGAATGCCTTCAAACACGGCCGAACCGTAACCGACCGCGTGCGTAAGGACGTGGAGCTTGGCATCATCCCAGAGGATCCAGTTTCCGTTGTGCCAGATTTTCTCGGTTTTCTGTACGGGCATGTGTTTGCTCCTCCCCACTTGGTGACTACCAGCTCGCATTTTGAGAATAAGGCACGGCGCTCCGGAGCGTCAATGAAATCAACCAATAGTAGCGACGGGAATTTCGACCATTTTGGCGGTACATTTAGCTGCAATCAGGCCAAATTGGAGCAATTCCCAAGAGTTAGTTCTTCTGCCCCGTTTGTGCGGGAACGTTGTAGGACTGCTCGAAGGCCTTGTGCGCTTCCCGTGCTTGCCTCAACATTTCGCCCTTGGTGGACTCCCAAACGCCCAGGAGAAGGAAGGGAATAATGGTCGCAGCGGCCCACAATTTGGCATTGCGAGGAATCTTGATCTCCGGCTCCCAGCGGAACAATTGAGCCGCAACAAAAAAGGACAGAATCGACCAGAACGCCAAGATCAGAAAATAGACCAACAACTCGATCAAATGCTTGGAGCTGAAGATGGCTTGCTGAAGTCCCATTACGAGATAGGTGGACGGCAAAAACACGGAGGCGTTCTGCACCTTATTGGGCATAAAGCCGAGAGGAAACGTGGCTCCCGAGAGGAAAATCAGCGGCAGCCATAAAAGTTGGTTAAGTACCTGCGTCTCCTGCATCGTGTTGGTAATGCTGGCCACCACCAGTCCAAGCGACCCAAAGGAGATGGTGCCCGCGCACACAAAAAGCAGAGCCGCGGTGAGGTTGCCCAGATCCTGCACATGGAAGATGAAGCGGGCAAACAAGAGCACGACCGTGACCGTGGGCAAAGTAAGAACGAAATTCGCCAGCACACTCGAAGCGAGCATGTCGCTGGCAGTGACCGGCGCCACATGGAAACGCCGCAGTATGCCCTGCTCGCGGTACATCACTAACGTGGCGCTCAAGCCCCAAAAGCTCCCCATTACGTTCAATGCGAGCACTGGCCCGAGGAAAAAACGAACTCGATCAGGATTGCCTTTGGAAAAGATGCCTGCATACAGAAAAAAGAAGAGCAACGGCATGACCACGCTGAAGAAGAAGAACATCTTGTTACGCAAAGCGAGCACCATGCGCGTTCGCGTAAGTGTAATGAGGTTCGTCAATCCCTTAACCTCCTGCCTGTCAACTCGATGAACACATCCTCTAGCGATGGCGTGGCAATTTCCAGGCTAACGAGTTCATTGCCCTCCGCCTCGAGAAACTTGACGAGCGACACAATCGTGGGCGCCGTGTGCTGGCAATGGAGCACATACGCTCCGTCGACTTCGCGCGCGTCAACAACACCCTCTAGGCTTCTTAAAGCTCCATTTCCCATTGGCTTTGCAAGCCGGACTTCTACGCGCGCGGTGTCGGCCGAACGCTGCTTCAGCTCACGCGGCGTGCCCTCTGCTATTACCTTGCCGTGATCCACAATGGCCACCCGGTCGCACAGGCGTTCCGCTTCTTCGATATAGTGCGTGGTCAGCACGATGGTTTTCTTGTCACGCTTGAGCTCTTCGATGATGTCGTAGATTTCACGTCGCACTTGAGGATCGAGACCCGCCGTCGGCTCGTCCAGAAACAGGACCTTGGGATCGTTCACCAGCGCAATGGCCAGCGCCAACCGCTGTTTCTGCCCGCCGGAAAGCTGGCTGTAAAACGCGTGCCGCTTCTCCTCCAGTCCGAAACGCCGTAGCAAGTCCTCGGACTTCCTCCTCCGGTGATAGAAACTGGCAAAGAGCCGTAGTGCCTCCGACACACGGATCTTGTCGGGCAGGGAAGTGGACTGCAAAGCCGCACCAATCTCGCGCTTCAGCTCGTTCGGATTCTTCTCCGGGTCGTACCCGCACACGGACACACGCCCCCCGTCACGCACTCGCAACCCTTCCAGCACCTCAATCGTGCTGGTTTTCCCCGCACCATTGGGACCGAGGAGACCAAACACTTCACCTTCCTCGACCGCAAAGCTGACCCCGCGCACCGCATGCACGTCCTCATACCGCTTTTCGAGGTTTTCCACCTGTAAAATTGGATTGGCCATGGTTCGTAAATGAGTTCCTATGGTATCGCAGCTCCCGTCATTCCTCTAACGCTTCTTCCTGGGATTACGCACGGAGCCGGCCTTTAATTTCACGTGTGTCTTGTCTGTTTTGGGATGAGACCAAAGGTGGAGTTTCAAGTCGACCCGTGATTCCAGCAGTCGAACGCCTTCACTTTCCAGCAGCTTTCTTTGCAATGAGGCGTAGGGTTCGCGAATGAGGAGCTTCCCGCGGTCTCCGACCACGCGGTGCCACGGGATGCCTTGTCCAGAGGGCGTTGCCGCCATTGCTCTACCCGCGGTTCTCGCCCCGCCGCGTAAGCGCAAAGCTCTGGCCAACGCCCCATAGGTAATAACCCGGCCGCGCGGAATTTGTTTCACAAGGCGGTAAACCGGATCCCACGACATCGAAAAGCCTCCTTTGCTGAGCGGCACTCATCCTAGAAAATGGAGCGCACCGCAGCAAGAGATTCTTGGCGCGGCCCCGTGTTTGATTCTCTAGGAGAGCGGGACACATCGGAATGAGCAAATGGCTCTCGGCACGAACAGAGGATAGTGAGAAGCGAAAATGCGAGCAGAAAATCCGATGCGATGCAGCGAAATTATGAGGGCCGAAACCTTTACTCATACACGGCCACCGACCTTGACGCCCGTAGTGGAAGACTCTTACACTACAACCGTTGGGCCGTCGTTCCGAGCCGGCCTGCAAGCCACACGAGGAGATGCGATGGCCTTTGTTCGTCGCAAAGGTAACGCCTACTACTTGGTGCACAACGTGCGCCGCGGCGGAAAAGTGCGGCAGTTGCATCTCGCACGGCTCGGCGATCGCGCTCGTATCACGGATCAGATCGTCCGCGAAGTCTCCAAGAAGCATCCCTTTGTTGAACTCAACTGGCGCGCTCTTCGCCAACAGTTGAGCAGTCAGATCGATCTGGCGGATCCCCAGTCCCCCGCCGTCCAGAAGCTCGTGCAGTCCCTCCGTAGTCTGAATATGGACTTGGCGGACCTCTTTCCGCCGGTTCTTCGGCTTTCCGAGTCGCCAGCGGTCGTAAATGAGCTCCTCGTTCAACTGCGACTGCTCAATTCCACCATCCAGGTGAAGCTCGATCAGTTCCGTTCACGCAACGATCTGAAGCGAATCACCAGGAGCGGGCGCTTCGGAAATGGGCACCCCGCTTTGCGAGGTCGCTAGGAGGCGGTTATGGGCACGGACGGTCTTTCACTAGATCCAAACATCCGCAGCGCGGAAACGATTGAGTTTCAAAAAGCTCTCCGCGCCAAGATCGTCGGGCAGGACGAAGGGGTGCAAGCCCTCGTCGAGCTGTTCCAGGTCTTCTCCGCCGGCCTCAATCCGCAGGGACGCCCCGTAGGCAACCTGCTCTTCCTCGGGCCCACGGGCTCCGGCAAAACGCGCATCGTCGAAGCTGCAGCGGAAATCCTCTTTGGCAGCCCCCGCTCGGTCATCAAGATTGACTGTGCCGAATTCCAGCACTCACACGAAATCGCAAAGCTCATCGGTTCGCCTCCGGGCTACCTCGGACACCGCGAAACGCACCCCTTAATCACCCAGGAAGCTTTGGCGGCTTATCATACCGACAAGCTCAAGCTTTCGTTTCTCCTCTTCGACGAGGTCGAAAAGGCCAGCGATGCCCTCTGGCAGTTGCTTCTGGGTATTTTGGACAAAGCCACGCTCACCCTGGGCGACAACCGCCGCGTCGATCTTTCCCAGACGGTCATCTTTATGACCTCAAACCTCGGTGGGTCCGATATCACCGACCTATTTGCCGGAGGCTATGGCTTCATCAAATCAGAAGACAAGCCGCAAACCGATATTGACCTAAAGGTCGAGAGAACTGCCATCGAGGCTGCCCGCCGCAAGTTTTCGCCCGAGTTCATGAACCGCATCGACAAGCTGGTCGTTTTCCACCCACTCCGGCGCGCCGAGTTGGAAGCCGTCCTCGATATCGAGCTCGGCATGGTGCAAAAACGCGTTTTGGACACCGCCAGCGGCAAGTTCCTCTTTCGAGTTACCGATGCAGGCCGCGATTTCCTCCTGAGTGAGGGTACCGACCAGCGCTATGGTGCCCGGCACCTCAAGCGTGCCATTGAACGATTCCTGGTCTATCCGCTCGCCAATCTCCTAGCCACTCAGCAAGTTCGCATGGGGGATCTCATCCGCGTGGACTGGGATGGCGTCCATAAGGAGCTTACCTTTGTTCGCGAACGGGAAGCCGCGATCATCACTCCGGACGTCCCCGCCGAAGTCGCCGCGGCCGCAGCCTCGAACCAGGACGGTTTGGGGAAAGAGAAGCCGGTCGAGGCAGTTGCCGACGACCCCTCTCGTCTTCCCGCGTTTCCGGCCGCCTCTCCGGCTGCTGCGCGGCAAGCTCTGCAAGCGCACAAAAAAGATAACAAGTGAGAGTGCACAGGTTTCAATTTCCACAGGGGCGCACCGGCCACGGTCGCCCCTTTTTGTCATGTTCTGATTGACACATTCTGTAGCTTTCCTCTCATTTTGAGCACGCCTGGAACAGCGTCTCACCCCGTGAGACAGTTTCCAGAACTGCAACAATCGTATGTCGTTGAACGAATAGCCTTTTCACAACTGCACCTTGACCACCCGAATTGGCACTCCTCATGCTCCTTAGCCTTGGGATGCTTTGCTGAGACGCGGCATCAAGCCGGTTTGAGGGACCCGGTTAAAGGAATCGCTGTAGTGGCCGAGGATAAAGTCATGAGACCTGCGGTTCGACAACAACTTGACCCCACCATCCGCAGCAACGACACGCGCGACTTCCATCAGTCGCTGCGCGCCAAGATCGTTGGCCAGGAAGAGGGTGTCCAGGCCCTCGTGGATCTTTATCAGGTGTTCTGCGCCGGTCTCAACTCCCCTGGCAGGCCTGTGGGGAATTTGCTCTTCCTAGGACCCACGGGCTCAGGTAAGACCCGGATCGTCGAAGCCGCCGCGGAAATCCTCTTTGGCGACCCGCGCCTCGTTATCAAGGTCGATTGCGCCGAGTTTCAGCATTCTCACGAAATTGCCAAACTCATCGGTTCGCCCCCGGGGTACCTCGGTCACCGGGAAACCCATCCTCTGATCACCCAGGAAGCCCTGGCCGCTTCCTATACGGATAAGCTGAAGCTGTCCTTCCTGCTCTTTGACGAGATCGAAAAGGCCAGCGATGCTCTTTGGCAGTTGCTCCTTGGCATGCTGGACAAAGCCACTCTCACTCTCGGCGACAATCGCCGCGTCGACCTTTCCCAGACCGTCATCTTCATGACCTCGAACCTCGGCGGCGGCGAAATCACCGAACTTATGGCCGGCGGCTACGGCTTCATCGAATCTGACGACAAGCCCAAGAACAACCTGGACCAAAAGGTAGCGCGCACCGCTGTAGAAGCAGCCCGGCGCAAGTTCTCGCCAGAATTCATGAATCGTCTGGACAAGGTGGTCGTCTTCCATCCCCTGCAACGCACCCAACTGGAGCAGGTCCTTGACATCGAACTCTCCATGGTTCAGCAGCGGGTCCTTGAAACCGCTAAAGGGCAGTTCCTCTTCCGGGTGACCGAGGGCGGCCGCGACTTCCTCCTAAGAGAAGGCACCGACCAGCGCTATGGCGCTCGTCATCTCAAGCGCGCCATTGAACGCCACGTCGTCTACCCGATGGCCAACCTTTTAGCCACGGATCAAGTTCACTGCGGTGACCTCATCTGCATCGATTGGCAGAACGAGGATGACAAATTGAGTTTTGTCCGCGAAGGCGAGAACCTGGCCATGCCAGTTCGCCGTCCGGAGCCCGCCGTCGTTGCACGGACTTCACAGGCTCGTGGTGGCCGGCCCGTGGAAGCGCCGGGCGTGCAGGTTCCCCCGGAGCCTGCCCCGCGGCTCGCAAGATGATCTTCGATCTCACCCCCTAAGGCCCGAGTGGGAAACCGCCCGGGCCTTCTTCCTTCCTCTCTCAAAATGGAATCGTTGGTGATCCCCATCCGCTTGGGCACGCGGGCCAAACACACTTCAAGTTTTGAGTTTTGAAGCTAGCTGTTTGTCTGGGAGGTGGCAAGCGCGGGTCTGTCCTTTTGAATTTGTGCTGCTCGTTTCAGCGCCTCTTCAATATTCTGGCAAATGTTTTCCGTGCCGACGTGCCGCTCGAATCCCGCCTCGCGCATCAATGCTTCCGGTTGCGGTCGAGCGCCGCAAACCAGCATCGAACGCCCGCTCTTCTGCAGAATATCGGCCAATTCTTCCAATGCGGCGATGCCGGTCGCGTCAATTGCGGTCATGTTACGCAATCGAACGATCACGATCGGAGGAAGTGTCGCAAGATTCTCCGTGATGGTCGCAATCTTGTCCGTGACTCCAAATAAAAAGGGCCCATGGATGCGGAAAACAGCGGTGTATTCGGGGATGTCCTTGTCCTGAAGAATGTGCGCGCGCCCATCTTCGATGTAATCGTCAGTGACCTTGGATACCGTCGTAGTCTGGGAAATTTTGCGGATGAACGTGAATGCCGCCAGGATCATGCCCACTTCCACCGCAAGCGTCAGGTCCGCGAAAACGGTCAGGCTCATCGTCAGCAGCCATACCACAATATCCGCCTTCGTTAATTTCAAGATTTCGGGAATCTCCGCCCAGTCGCCCATGTTGTACGCAACCATGAACAATATGCCCGCCAACGCAGCCAGGGGCAGGTTCTTGACCAAAGGTGCGGCGAACAGAATCACCACCAGCAGCGTGACCGCATGAATCATTCCGGCGATGGGCGTTCTTGCTCCTGAGCGCACGTTTGTCGCGGTGCGCGCTATCGCTCCAGTGGCCGGCAACCCGCCAAATAGTGGCGAAAAAATGTTGGCCGCTCCTTGCGCCATCAGCTCCACATTTGGATTGTGCTTGTCATTGCTCATTTTGTCGGACACAACCGCCGAGAATAACGACTCAATCGCACCGAGCATCGCGACCGTGACCGCAGGCGATAATAGGTGCAACAGCAGGCTTGGCCGCAGCGTCGGCACCACGATATGCGGCAAGCCGCTTGGAATTCCTCCAAAGCGTGTCCCGATCGTTTCTACTGGAATATGAAAAAAGCTCACCGCTGCCGTTGCCCCGAAACAAACGACGATCGCTCCTGGAATCCGCTTGAAAAATCGCAGACAGACAATCATCACCAGAAGGCACGCGACGCCGACTGCGGTCGCTGCCCAGTTCAGCGTATAGAAGTTCTCCGCGATGGCACCCATGCGATGGAAAAAGTCCCCGGGCACATGCTCCATTCTCAGTCCAAAGAAGTCTCGAATCTGCGTGCTGGCAATCAGGATGGCGATTCCGTTTGTGAATCCTACAACCACTGGCCGCGGAAAAAACTTCACCATCGTGCCCAGGCCGGTTAGACCCATCACCACCAAAATGACCCCGGCGAGCATCGTGCACGTGAACAGCCCATCGAGCCCATACCTCGCAATGATTCCCAGCACGACTACGACGAATGCGCCGGTAGGCCCGCCTATCTGCGTTTTTGACCCGCCCAGCGCCGAAATCAAAAAGCCTGTGACAATCGCGCAGTAGATTCCCGATTGAGGAGGCACGCCGGAGGCTATCGCAAAGGCCATCGCCAGCGGCAGGGCCACAAGTCCAACCGTCACCCCAGCGATTAAATCGTGTGCGAATTTCTCA
>DASPTY010000009.1:0-9725 GCA_035623175.1 Candidatus Limnocylindrales bacterium
GTCGCGTTTGGCTCGCACCACGACATCACGGTGGAAGCCGCCGACGCTGTGGTGTTGGAACCGGCGCTAGAGAAAATCGACGAATTGATGCACATTGGCCGCCGCATGAGGCGCATCGCGTTGCAGAGTGCGCTCGGCGGGATGGCCGCCAGCCTCGTGGGCATGATTGCAGCGGCGTTTGGTTACTTGCCGCCAATCGCGGGCGCGGTAGGACAAGAGGTAATCGACTTGCTTGCCGTATTGAATGCCGTACGTGTCGCGCTGCCTACGGAAGAGCTACAGGATTTCTGATTTGAAGGACGATATTTCTCTTCAGGGCTTGCCGCTCGTGCTCGATGGCTTTTGCGCAGGAGGTTGCTGCGTTGTCGTAGCCGGTTGTTGCGTCGTTTGAGCCGGCGGCTGCGCCGTGTTTAAAATCGAATTGAAGTCTGGATGTGTCGCGGGCATCTGGCCGCTCGTGCCGCCAGTGGCTGGATGGCCCGGAGGCAAAGCTCCGCCGCCAGGGGCAGGGTGCTGCATTCCACCGGACGGCTGACCCTTAATCACAACCCACTCATTGCCCTGCTTCTGCATTTGATAGACAAGTTGCATCGGCGGAGCGTTGGGATCGCCGTTCTTCGCGCGAATGTCCACGTTCGCTTCGGCCTTATCGCCATTCACCGTTGCCTGCGTCACCAACACCGTCATGTTGTTCACGTTCAACCCGTTCATTCCCGCAAGGTGCTTCACGACGCCGTCGCGAATGGCATCCTTCTCGTCCGTTTTCGATTTGCATCCACCGGTAAGGAGCAGAAGCACACCCAGAAATGTCGCCAGCAATGACCTGTTCATCCGAAATTCCTTTCGCACACGATGAAATAAGCTGGAAGTTCAGTCGCTTTTGATGGTAGCGCACCCATTTGCAGAATGCGAACGTCGCGCGAACGAGTTTTAAGCATGAAAACACAATGTCTTACGGCTCCGGAACACATGTTTCAAAAAAACATTACCGTTGGGACACAAATCGTACTACGTTGTGACTCCTATCACGCGCTCCCGTGCGTTGTATCCCTGCCGCAATTCGCGTTTCCCTCTATTGTATAAGTGGAACAATTTGCGATTCGCTTAAAGGAGTGTTCATGGGCGTTCTTACTCTTGCCGCTGTACCTGCCGAGGATCAACTTTTCATTGATAAAATCATTCGCAGGCGCCTTGGCCGCCCCGGCGCGTTGCTTGGGATCCTCGAAGAAGTCCAGGCACACCACCCGCAGAAATACCTGCCGCTGGACGTGCTGCGCTATATCGCCACAAAAACTGAGATTACTTTCTCGAAAATCTATAGCGTGGCGACGTTCTACGCGCTCTTCAATCTCCAGCCGCAGGGAGAGCATTCCATTTGCATCTGCCGCGGCACGGCTTGCCACACGCGCGGCTCGCGCAACTTATTGCAGAGCGTTCTCCTGGACTTAAACCTGGAGCTTCCCGCCGACGACGGCAGCAACAACGCGGATAAAATTCTGCTGACCACGGCGGACAAGAAGTTCACGGTGCGCACGGTCGCATGCTTCGGGCAATGCGCCTTGGCGCCCGTCGTTGAGGTAAATCACCGCATCTGCGGCCACGTCTCTGAGCGCACGCTGCAGCGGGAAATCCAAGCTGTGCGCACCGGAGAGTGAGCCATGCCACGAATCCAGGACATCGGAGAATTTAGTACTGTCCGCGAAGCGGGCCTCGCCAAACTTCTGCCCGCGGTCCCGCGGATTGCCATCGGCATGGGCACGTGCGGACGAGGGAACGGGGCGGAAGCGTTGTATCACGCCCTGGCAGGACAGATTCAGAGCGGCGGCATGAGCGTCTTCCTCGCGCCGGTGGGATGTTTCGGCGCGTGCTTCCAGGAGCCCATGGTCAACGTGCGCCTGCCGGGAAGCCCCTTGCTGATGTTGCGCGAGGTGGAAGCCAACGACGCGCCACGCATTCTCCAGGATATTTCCAACGGCAAGGTCAGCCCCGACCTGATTGCCTGCAAGATCGAGGAGTGGGACCACATCACCGCGCGGGTGAAGTACGGGCAGGGCTATCGCGACGTGCCATCGTGGGATGAAACCCCCTTCTTCAAGAAGCAGAAGAAAATTGTGCTTCGGAACTGCGGCCTTCTTAATCCCGATGACATCGAGGAGTACATCGCCGTCGGCGGCTATCAGGCCTTATATAAGGTGCTCATTGATGGCCGGCCGGAAGCCGTAGTCGAAATGATTAAGGCCGCGCGGCTTCGCGGGCGCGGCGGCGCGGGCTATCCCACCGGCAACAAGTGGGAATTCCTGGCAAGAGCCAAGGCCGAACACAAGTACATCATCTGCAATGCGGACGAAGGCGATCCCGGCGCGTACATGAACCGCAACGAGATTGAGAGCGATCCGCACGCGCTGCTCGAAGGAATGATTATCGGCGCGTATGCCATGGGCGCAACGGAGGGAATCATTTACGTGCGCGCCGAGTATCCCTTGGCTGTGCACCGGTTGGAGCGCGCGATCGAGCAGGCCCGCGAGTACGGCATGCTCGGAGAGAATATTCTCGGCCGGGGCTTCCATTTTGACATTGCGCTTGTGGAAGGCGCCGGCGCTTTCGTCTGCGGCGAGGAAACCGCCCTCATCGCTTCACTCGAAGGCGAAGCGGGGAGACCTCGCCCGCGGCCACCGTTCCCCGCAGCAAAGGGGCTGTTTGGCTATCCTACGAACATCAACAACGTCGAGACCTGGTACAACGTCGCACCCATCATCATGCGCGGGCCTGCGTGGTTCACGGAAACGGGAAGCCCGAAGAGCTCCGGCACAAAAGTCTTCTCACTCGTGGGAAAAGTGCAGAACACCGGCCTGGTCGAAATGCCTCTCGGCACGCCACTAAAGACTTTCGTCTATGACATTGGCGAAGGCACCGGGGGCGGGCGGCAGATCAAGGCCATTCAGACCGGCGGCCCTTCGGGTGGCTGCATTCCGCATGAGATGTTTGACACTCCCGTGGATTACGAGAGCCTCGCACAACTCGGCTCCATCATGGGCTCCGGCGGCATGGTGGTGATGGACGAAGACAACTGCATGGTGGACGTCGCGCGCTACTTCATCGAGTTCACACACTCCGAATCTTGCGGCAAGTGCGTTCCCTGCCGCGTGGGCTTGAACAAGAGCCTGCGGATTCTCAATCGCGTCACGGAAGGCGCCGGAACCGAGCATCACCTGGAGCTGCTCAGCGAGCTTAGCCGCTACATTCGCGAATGTTCCTTGTGCGGCCTCGGCCAGACCGCACCGAATCCGGTCCTCACCACGCTGCGCCACTTCCGCAACGAATTCGAAGACCACATCCTGGCGCGGCGCTGCCCCGCGGGGGTTTGCGAAGAACTGGCGCTCTCGCCCTGCGAGAATAGCTGCCCCTTGCACATGAACATCCCTCGCTTCCTGCAACTTTTCAAAGAGGGGCGGCTGGAAGATGCGTTTCTGTCGGTGATCATGGACAACCCGCTGCCCTCCTCGACAGGCCGCGTTTGCCAGCACCCTTGCGACAACCGCTGCCGCCGCGGCACTCTCGATCAATCCGTAAACATGCGTGAGGTTCACCGCTTTATCGCCGATTCCATTTTTGAGTCCGACCGGTATGAAGCCATGGTTCAGGCGATTCTTTCGCACAAGCTCGATCCCACAGGACGCAAGATCGCCATCGTGGGTTCCGGCCCGGCAGGTCATACCGCCGCGTTTTACCTAGCCATGCTGGGCCACGACGTGACGGTATACGACAACGGTTCCGAGGCGGGCGGCATGTTGCGCTTCGCTCTGCCGGAATACCGCTTGCCGAAAACCATCCTACGCCGCGAGATCGAACTGGTCGAACGTCTCGGGGTCAAGTTCAAGCTCAACACCCGGGTAGGCTCTGACGTGCCGCTGAGCGACCTCGAAGACAATTTCGACATGATCTTTCTGTCAATTGGAACCTGGAAGGAATCCAAAGCTTCCCAGCCAGGAACGGAACTGAAGGGAGTGCTTCCCGCGCTGCACTTCCTGGAAGCCGTCGCCTCCGGGCACGAAGTTCCTCTGGGGCGGCGCGTCGTGGTCATTGGCGGCGGCAACGCGGCGATCGACTCCGCGCGCACCGCATTGCGGAGGGGCGCGGACGTCACCGTGGTCTATCGCCGCGAGCACAAAGACATGCCCGCCATTGAGGAAGAAACACACGCTGCCAAGGAAGAAGGCGCGAAGTTCCTGTTCCTCGCCGCGCCGCACCGGATTATTGGCGACGCGAAGGGCAACGTCAAAGCCATCGAGCTTGCGAAAACGCGCCTGGGTGAATTTGACAAGTCCGGCCGCCGCAAGCCGATCACCACAGACGAGATTCAACGCCTCGAATGCGACACCGTGATTTATGCGATAGGCGAGAGCGTTGACATGGACTTTGCCCGTGCCTCCGGTCTCAAGCTGAAGGAATCCGGAACCATCGTAGTGAATCGCTACACGCTCGAGACGAGCCGTCCGCGCTTCTTCGCGGGGGGCGACGTCGTCAGCGGCGCTTCCAACGTCTCGAACGCCATGGCCTATGGCAAGCAGGCGGCGCGCAATATCGACCGCCAGCTCATGGAAGCGGACCGCTGGAACAAGATCTTCCCTGAATTTGAATACGAACAAAGTCCGCCGGATGAACCAAGCCCTAGCCGCCGGCATACCGGCTCCACGCTACCCGTGAGCGCCTGCGTGCGCTCGTTTAACGAAGTCGTGCTCGGCTTGAACTCCGAGCAAACTCACGACGAAGCATGTCGCTGCCTCCGCTGCGACGTGGTCGTGGCCAACCCGAGTTGAGAAGGAGCAGCCCTTGGCAAAGAAAAAGCTGTCAATACGAATCGATGGAGAACTGATCAGCGCCGAGGAAGGGCAGACCATTCTTCAGGCCGCCAAAGCCAACGGCAAGTACATTCCCACGCTGTGTGCGTTGGACGGCTTGACCCCGGTCGGTGCTTGCCGCATTTGCCTCGTGGAGGTAGCGGGCAGCGACCGGCTCTTCCCCGCATGTACCACGCCGATTCAGGAAGGCATGGCCATCATCACCAACTCGCAGAGACTGGCCCGCTATCGCCGCATGACGCTCGAACTGCTCTTCATCGAACGGAATCACGTCTGCTCGGTTTGCGTCTCCAATGGCCATTGCGAACTGCAGGCAATGGCTACTGCCGTCGGCCTCGATACGGTGGGGTTCGCTTACCATTACCCAAAGCTGCCGCTGGATCTATCGCATCCGCGCTTCACTCTCGACCACAACCGATGCATCTTGTGCACCCGCTGCGTGCGAGTCTGCGCGGAGCTGGAGGGCGCGCACGTTTGGGAGCTCACCTCGCGCGGGATTCACGCGCGCATTGTGAGCGACATGAATGACCGATGGGCGCAGGCTGCGAGTTGCACAAGCTGCGGCAAATGCGTGCACGCCTGCCCGACAGGCGCCCTTGCCGAAAAGGGTTGGGCCGTCGAGGAGATGGTGAAAAAGGTAGATACCGTCACCAATCTCTTGCACAAGCGAGGAGTTCAGGCATGAACAAAGCAAAAGTGGCAACGGTCTGGCTCGACGGCTGCTCCGGATGTCACATGTCGCTTCTGGACATGGACGCCGCAATCATCTCCCTGGCGCGCAAGATTGATCTGGTTTACGGTCCGCTCGTGGATGCGCAGGAATTTCCCGAGGGCGTGGACGTGGTGCTCGTCGAAGGCGCCGTCAGTTCACAGGAGGACCTCAACAAGCTTCACAAAATTCGCCAGCGCAGCCACGTCCTCGTCTCGCTGGGCGACTGTGCAGTCACCGGCAACGTCCCGGCGATGCGAAACTCTGTCCCTGTCTCCAAGCTGCTGCATAGAATTTACGTTGACGGCGCGCAAGAAGGAAAAACGGTTCCCGTGGACCGCGTTCCCACGCTTCTGAAGCAGGCGCGGCCGCTTCGCGAATTTGTAAAAGTTGACTTCTATTTGCCCGGGTGTCCTCCGCCTTCCAAGGCGATCGCGTCGTTCATCACCGACTTGCTGGAGGGGCGAAAGAGCGAGGCCAGTTCCAAGGTGAAATTTGGATAAGGAGCGCGCAATGAAGCGCATCACCATCGATCCCGTGAGCCGCATTGAAGGCCACGCAAAGATCACGATTCATTTGAATGAGGAAGGCCAGGTTGCGGGAACGGAGTTCCACGTCACGCAGGTCCGTGGCTTCGAGAAATTCACGGAGGGCCGTCCGTTTTACGAAATGCCAGGCATCACGGCGCGCATTTGCGGGATTTGCCCCATCAGCCACTCGCTCGCGTCTTCCAAGGCCTGCGACGCCATCATGGCTCTTCGCCTGCCTCCCGCGGCGAAGAAGCTGCGCGAACTTGTGCACTTTGCCCAGATTGTGCAGTCGCATGCGCTGAGTTTTTTCTATCTCTCGTCACCGGATCTTTTGTTAGGGATGGATTCCGACCCTGCGGCACGCAACGTTCTGGGCGTCATCGCGGAGCACCCCGAGATGGCGCGCGATGGGATTGAACTGCGTAAGTTCGGCCTGCAATTGATCGAGGGCTTGGCGGAGGAACGCGTGCACCCTTCGTGGATCGTCCCGGGCGGCGTGGCTACGCCTTTTTTGGCTACCGCGCGCGATCATGCGCTAGCAGCTCTTCCCGCCGCTTCTGAGATTGCTGAGCGCACTCTGCGTTTTTTCAAGTCTGTCGTGGACAATTACAAGGAGCAGATCGAGTTCTTCGGCTCGTTCCCGACGATGTACGCTGGCCTCGTTGATGCCGGCGGAAATTTGCAGCTTTACGATGGTGGCTTGCGTTTCCGCGGCACGAATGGCGAAATCGTGCAGGACCACATCGCACCGGAAGATTACGCCAACTGGATCGGCGAAGCGAGTCTGCGTGAATCCTATCTCAAGGCGCCGTATTTCAAGCCCCGCGGCTTTCCCGCCGGCATCTATCGCGTGGGGCCGCTCGGACGGCTGAACGCCGCCGATCGCTGCGGCACGCCCAAAGCCGACGCGGAGTTTCGCGAATTCCACGAGCGTTTTGGCGCGGTCGCGCAAAGCGCGTTCCATTACCATTACGCCCGTCTCATCGAAATCGTGTTCGCACTTGAACGAATCGAATCCCTCTTGAACGATCCACAAATTCTCGATTCGCAGGTTCGAGCAACGGCCGGGGTCAACTCGCTCGAGGGCGTGGGCATGATCGAAGCGCCGCGCGGCACTTTGATTCATCACTACAAGGTCAATCCCGAAGGCGCCATCACTTGGGCCAACCTGATCGTCGCTACAGGCCACAACAATCTGGCTATGGGGCAAAGCGTCAATCAGGTGAGCAAGCATTTCATTGATGGCACGAAATTGAATGAAGGCATGCTAAACCATGTCTCTGCGGTCGTACGTGCTTACGACCCGTGCCTGAGCTGCTCAACCCACGCGATCGGGGTGCCCGCTCTTCAAATCCGCTTGGTGGATGCCGCGGGCAAGCTTCTGGATCAACTCACGACCGATTGAGTGCCGCCTCAGGGGTGCGGAGAAACGGGCAGTCCGCGTTCTTGGTGCTTTAGCGGACTAACTTCACACCGAAGAGGTTTCTAACTGGCAACCCAGTCGGAAAATCCTTTAGAATTGATGCAACACACTTTTCGTCGGGGCGTAGCGCAGCCTGGTAGCGCGCCTGCCTTGGGCGCAGGAGGTCCCCGGTTCAAATCCGGGCGCCCCGACCACTAAGGCCCACTAACCATGCTCATTTCAAACGTGTCTTCTCGTCTTCGCTCTATTTCTCTGATTTGTCTCTTGTCCCTCGCACTCTCTCCCGCGCTTTTCGCACAATGGCTTCCGCTTAACCCCGTGAAAAGCGTTGAACCGCAACCCGATGGCGCATTGTTCGTCCTGGAAAACGGCTTCCTGCGCTTTCAGGTCTGCTCCGATTCGATTGTTCAGGTCGTGTACTCGCTGGAGCGAAAGGTGCCCGAGCGGACTGACTTTCTGGTCGAGAAGAAGACGTGGCCAAAAGCCGAGTTCTCGCTGAATACGGACGACCCGAAGAGCATTTCGCTTTCGACCGCTTCCGTGAAGATAGTGGTCCAACGCGCGGACAGCTCCGTGCTGTTCCAGGATTCCACCGGCCACACGCTCACGCAGGAGAACACGCGCACATTGACGCGCACCGAAGTGAACGGAGAAAAAACTCTTCACTCCGAGCGCTTCACAAATATGTGGGACACCCAGGAAGCGTTTTACGGCCTCGGTCAACACCAATCCGGCGTACTCAATTATCGCGGCGAATCGGTGAACATCGGTCAGGACAATACCAACATTTCTGTTCCGGTCCTGCTTTCCAGCAACGGCTACGGCATCTTCTGGAACAACGGCTCGCGCAGCCGCTTCAACAATCGCTTCGTCCACTCCCTCTACATCAGTTCCGAAGTCGCCGACTCCATCGACTACTACTTCCTCTACGGCCCGGACTTCGACAAGATTATCGCCGGCTACCGCGAACTCACCGGCCAGGCCCCGCTCTTCGGCAAGTGGGCCTACGGCTACTGGCAGTGCAAAAACAAGTACAACACCCAGGAAGAACTCCTTGCCATCGCCCACAAATACCGTGAACTCCATATTCCTCTCGACAATATCGTTCAGGACTGGTTCTGGTGGGTTACCATGGGCGATCCCGTGTTCGACGCCAAACGGTACCCCGACCCCAAAGGCATGGTGGCCGACCTCCACAAGAACAATGTCCACCTGATGATTTCGGTTTGGCCTTACTTCCGGCCTCACCCCGACGATTCCAATGTGCCGGATCCGATCTATCAGGATATGGAGAAGCGCGGCTTCTTCATCGCCAAGACCGTGTCGCCTAGCTTTCACCCCACGAGCCAGGCGCTCTACGACGCGTTCAATCCCGAAGCGCGGAAATACTATTGGAAGTTGATGAACGACGCGCTTTTCAAGATTGGCCTGGATGCGTGGTGGCTGGATACCACTGAGCCCGAAACCGAAGGCCTGGAAACCAATCTCCTCGTCACACACAAAACCGCGCTCGGCAATGGCGCGCGGTACGCCAACGAATTTCCGCTTCTCACCACCACCGGCGTTTACGAAGGCCAGCGCGCTGCCTCGGACCAGAAGCGCGTTTTCATCCTGTCCCGTTCCGGCTACGCGGGAGTTCAGCGCAATTCTGTAACCGTCTGGTCTGGCGACGTTGATCCCAACTGGGAGACCTTTCGCCGCCAAATTCCCGCAGGGCTGAATATGTCGGCCTCTGGAGTTCCCTACTGGACTACGGACATTGGTGGCTTCGTGGTGGCGAACCCGGATAATCCGCGGTATCGCGAACTTTACATCCGATGGTTCCAGTTTGGCGCGTTCTGTCCGGTCTTCCGCGCGCACGGCACTCGCACGACAAACCAGAATGAAATCTGGTCCTACGGGCCCGAAGCGCAGAAAATCTTGACCGCGTACGACCAGTTGCGCTATCGCCTGATGCCTTACATCTATTCCGTCGCCTGGAAAACCACCAGCGAGGGCTACACCCCCATGCGGCCTTTGGTTATGGATTTCCGGACCGACGTGCGCGCGCAAAACGTTGCCGACCAATATCTGTTCGGACCCGCAATCCTCGTGAATCCAGTGACGGACCCCGGCGCCACCTCGCGCCATGTCTATTTGCCGGACGCAACCTGGTACGACTTTTGGACGGGCGCAACAACAAAGGGTGCTCGCGCGATTGAGGC
>DASPTY010000010.1:0-8285 GCA_035623175.1 Candidatus Limnocylindrales bacterium
GTGCCTAGGCCGTACTTCTTATCCGCCATCTCCACACACAGCGGTGGCGGAGACAAGGGCCACGGCTCGCCCCGCAGTGCCTCCCGTTTTTGCAGGATGATCTTAAGGCAGACGGTCTCGACGGCGACCGGATCTCTGCCGGCAATCAGTCCCTTGTAATCCCACAAGTATCGCGGATCCGGCTGCGGGCCCTTGTCGCACAAGGGACGCAGGGCATCCACCAACACGAGCTTGGTCTTGCCTTTTACGTGCGGCATGTTCCAGATCTCGCCCAGGTTGGCATTATTTGCGTCGTGGTAGCTGGAAGGATTGCCCGAGAGCGTGATGTAGTTCTTCAGCACCGTGCCGATGCCGGTGAGCCAGTGCGCCTTTAGCGCCGGCAATGCAATCAGGGCGGTACATGCGCGCGCTTTCTCGGGACCGCCCTGGGCGCTCCGGATGTTGCTTTTCGGAACTCCAGCTTCCACCAGGCTGTCGCGGACCAGTTCGATCAATTCGGTGTGCGTCTTGTTCAGATGATCGGTAGCAACCAGTCCAATCACATCGTCGGTTTTCACCAGCGACCGCCACGCCAATCTCGGGTCGAGCTCACCGGTCACCTTGGTCAGCACGTTGCGCAGCATGATTTTCAGGACGCCCTGGTTCACCGCATGCTCTCCATCCAGCACGCCCTGATCGCGCACCAGGACGACCTGGCTTGTGGGAGTCGGCCCGGCTAACGCCGCCAGTGTGCCGTCCGTTGCCGCTACCCCAAGCGTGGCGCCGACCGTCCCGCGCACGAAATCGCGGCGGGTGATTACGTGTTTGTCGTCATTCACGGGATGCCTCCAGCTTCTGCAGAACTTTCGTGAAATCACTTAGGAAGAGCCCGGCGGATGGCTCGTCGGGAGATTCGAACACCAACGCGAGTCCGCGGCCCGAGCGGGCAAAGCCCATCCATCCGTCCTCGATGGCGACCACTCCGTTGTCGCCGGTGAGGGGTGCCTTGCCCCCGTGAAACTTCTCTGGAAGATAGACGCTCTGGAAATGCTGCAGCGCATTCGCGGCCGCAGCTTCGTTCGCGTAGCGTGCCAGCAGAACGCGAACGGGCTTGGCTTTGCCGGGGGTATTGGTCGGCCCTCGGGTGTAAGTAGTCGCGGCAACCTCGCAGTGCGGTCCCAGATCGAGAAGGTTCTCCGAACTGAGGAAGTAAACCGAGTTGAGCACCAGGTGGGAGCGCAGGAAAGTCACGCGGTCTGGTCGCAGAAAAAACCGCGAACCCACACTGGTGGGAAGCGCTCGAATCAACATCGGCCGCGGAGGATTCGACCGCCCTTTGACAATGGCTTGTCCCAGGGCTTGCACAGCTTTCTTGGATGCATCAGTCTCGCGGTCGGCGATGACACGGGCAAACACATTGTCGGACCACAGGCGAAGCAACCCGGCGCCATAGAGCGCGCGCGGCCCATCGGCTGGCGCGGGCGAAGACAGCCCGGGCTCCGGCGAGCGGAGATCTACGCCCTCACCGCCCCAGTCAATGGAAAGCAGGCCATAGGCGTCGTCGGAGGACTCCATCCAGTACAGCTCGACCTGAATCTCGCCCTGATCCGGGTTGGCGTAGCGCTGCACTTCTAAGCGCTGGAAGCCATACCCGAGGTATAGCTCCCCGGCACCATCCATGTAGTTGAAGATGTCCTGGGGTCCGACGAACTTGCGGGCACCCGATTGCGTCCACGCGCCGACACTTCGCGGGAGGTTAGACAACGTCTCGTTCATTGTGAAGCTCTCAGTCGGCGCACGTTTGCAGGATGCAAGCGGGAGGATCGACACCCCGAGCACAACCGGCGCCAGCGTAAGCCGGGCCCACCGAATCCACTCCCTTGAGAGAAAACTTGGCATCCGCGGTGCCTCACTGCCCGTGGTGAGAACCGGTTGGACGTGCGTCTCCGTCTAGCATCACTATGATACCTTCGAACAACCGCCACAAGTCCTTCCATGAGAACGCAGGACACCGGCCTTCTCATCCCATCTGATTAACGGCATCACCGTCGAAGTAGCTACTGGCCTCCACTTTTCCGATTTGCACAACCAATGGGGACCTGCAGTTCTACTGACAAGCTTTCGCCGGCCTACTTACGACCAAAGGTCGCTCGTAATCCGAATCGCACCTGAAACGGTTCGACGGGGTGGAAAACGTCTGTGAATGCCGGCGCGGCTGTGGGCGTTATCCGGGAGGTATAGGCGTAGTCAATGTCGTGATCGCGGCGGTTAAGCAAATTCAAAAATTCCGCCGAAACGCGCCATGTCTTGTCAATTTGATAACCGACCTCGGCGTTGAGCAACGCCGTTGCCTTTGAGCGAAAAATTCCGTCGGACGTCAGATCGCGCGGGCCAAAGTAGCGCAGGCGCAAACTCGCCGAAAAGCTTCTGAGATCGGGAAGCGTGATGCCCGAGGAAATCACCCACCCAACCGCTTCGGGCACACGCTTGCCACCCGGGCTGCCCGGCGCCGCGTCATCCGCGTCTATTGAGGTAAAAAGGGCGGTGGAGTCCGCAAGGTCAAAATCAAAAGCCAAATGTTCCAGTGGGGTGTAGTAATTCGTCCATTCGACGCCATGGCGGTCGCTCGGCTGTGCTGAAGCAACCGTGCCTCCGGTGTCGCCGTCCTGCTGCAGCTCGGAAGCACTGTGGAGATACCAGAACGAGAGGGTGCTTTGCAGATGTGGGAGGACCAGAGTGCGCACGCCGAATTCCGCGCCTTTGGTCGGAATCAGGGCGGGAATTTTCGAGGCAGGCGTATTGGGGAAGGGATTGTCCGCCGAGACCGGTTCCACCGTTTGCGTTGCGCCACGCCCGTCGTTGCTGTGAAAACTAAAACCGCCTTGTACATAGAACTCCGTATTGGACCACGGGCCGGAGATCAAACTTAATTTGGGACTGGGGAGCAGCTTGGTGGCCGTGCCGGAATTGGCCGGGGTAACCAAGCTGGCGATGTCAAAGTATTCCAGGTCGCCGCGCAGGGCCGCGACCGTGCGGAATTTTTCCGCCCACTGGATTTTGTTTTCCGCGTAAACACCTGCTTGCGTGTCCGTAAATCGATCTTCTTCCGTGGTCGCTGGCAGAGTGGTGCCGGTGGAGGAATCCGTTTTGTCCACGCGGACGCGATTCTCCGCCTGGTAAAGGCCGTTGTGGATCCAATCGTTGCGGACCTGCAGGCCGAACGTATTTTCCACCTTGCGGCCAAACCATTGGCTGAAAATCGTGTGGCGTGTGTCCAGCCCTGCCACCCAGCGCCTGTCCTTCTGTTCGAACTGGTCGCCGCGAATGGGGTCTGTCAGGAAGTAAGTGAAATCAGAAAATAAATCGAGATCATAATAAAATCCGTAGACCATGAGTTTCGTCTCGGAGTTTGCTCCTTGATGATGCCATTCAGCCTGCAAGCCATAGCGCTGTGAATTGCCACCGTCAGTAGGGTTCAGTGTGCCGAAGAAACCAACGAGGGGCACGGCGTTAGCGGCGATTTGATCGCTCGAGTCCCATTTTCCGTGGTAAGCACGGGCCGTGATGCTCAAACCATTGGCGTCTCCGCCTCGGCTGTAGGTTAGAAGGCCGTTGAATTTGTAATAATCATCCGGATGCACCCATGGACCGTCATCGTGATACACCTCTCCGCCGTATAGCAAACTGCTCGAACCGAGCTTTTGCGATGCGCCGAAAACGGCCCGCCCATAGCCATCCATGCCGCCTTCGACCTGGAAGAAGTTCTTGGGCAGCGTCTTGAAAAACACCAAATGGGCCGATCCAGCCGAGCCATAGTTGCCGACATCAGCGGAATAAGGACCTTTCTGGAAATCCACCCGCTCCACAAACTCCGGGATGACGGAGTTCATGTCCGCGTACCCCTCGCCGTGCGCGTGAGACGGGAGGTTAAGCGGCATAGCGTCGAGGAAAATGGCGAAATCCGTGCCGTGGTCGAGATTGAAGCCGCGAAGAAAATATTGGTTGGCCTTGCCGCCGCCGGCGTGTTGAGTGATGATGACACCGGGAACCGTCTCCAAAACTTCTCCCGAGCGAAGAATCGGACGATCTTGAATTTCCGTTGCGCCCACTGCTCCCTGGGTGGCGGAATCGGCAATTCCGATGAGGCTATCCTCCCGGCCCTGCACGTTTATGGTGGTGCTCACGGAGCCCACAGCCAGAGAGATGCGCAGCGGGGCCGGCGCCTCGGTGGCCCCTATGGTGACGGAGATTTCTTTGGTTTCAAAACCGGGATTCGATACCACAAGCCGGTAATTCCCTGCCGAGAGTCCAGAAATGATGAAGGAGCCATTCGCGTTCGACTGCGTCGTTAAATGTACAGTACCGTTCGCGCTTCTAAGCTGCACGGCAGCCCCGACAATCACACCGCCAGACGTGTCAACGACGGTTCCTGACAACTGAAGCGGATGAGCCTTTTCACTTGCGTCTTGTGCCAGGAGTGCTGCCGGCAGGATCACGTGCAGCAAAAGAGTGCTCACCCATAGTCTGAGCATCATGCGTTCCCCGGAATAGATTAAAGGAGTCAATGCGCCGTAACAAGAATTTACCTTTCGTGTTATCAGCACCGATGGTCTACCGGGAGTCGCGTCCGGTCGGTGACGGAGATCACATCTGTTCGGCCTTGACGAACGGATCACTCTATCGCGGACTCCTTGAGCCGCCAGAAACAACTATCAGAAATAGCCAATAAATTCCTGGAGCCGCGCACAACCCCGGCCCGTGCTCGCGTTGAATCTAGCTGCGATCCCGAGCGCAGTTGGTCTTCCTACACCCTGCGCCCATTGATTGTTGTGCTACGCTAAGGCCGAAAGGATTTGATGAGGCACCCATGGCGCAGCTCAGCAGAATCGGAGTTTCTTTAGACTCGGAACTACTCGATCGGTTTGACAATTTCATCGCGGGAAAAGGCTACGACAACCGATCCGAGGCCTTCCGCGACCTGATCCGGGACCGGCTTGTGGGGACTGCAGTCGTGGCCTCGACTGCTCCAGTCGTGGCAACCGTGACTTTGATCTATAACCATCACACGCGGCTTCTCCCCGAAAAACTGGCCGACCTGCAACACGAACATCATGAAGTTGTCATCTCGACGCTGCATGCCCATCTCGATCACGATACGTGCCTTGAAGTTGTGCTCCTTCGGGGCAAGTCTCGCAATGTTCAACAACTGGCCGACAAACTTATCAGCACAAAGGGGGTTCGTCATGGACGCCTAGTCATGAGTTCCCCCGACACAGTGTCACCACACCCCCACTCTCATCACGGATGAGGTCTTCCTGATGGAAACCCCACGATAGCAGAAGCCTCCGAATGTGCCTGATTAACGCGCCTCTCCGAAACTCGCCCACCTACGGCGGCCTTCCCGCCGAGACAGTTTCTTCAGAGTCGTACCCCAATTCTCAGAAATCCGATACGGCCGGATTGTGTGCGCGATACTGGCCCGCCGCGCTTGCTCAGTCCCTCTTCACCCCCGCCTTAACCCGCTCCGCCGTCATCGGCAGTTGCACCACCCTGGCTCCAACCGCATCGTAAATCGCATTCGCTATCACTGCGCCGACATTAATAATCGGTGGCTCCCCGCATCCCGAGACCGGTTGGTTCGGATTTTCCACCACCACCGTCTCGATTTTTGGCATCCACGAGAACCGCGGCAATTCATAGCTGTCAAAATTCCGCTCCAGAATTTCCCCGCCACGGAAATGCACTTCCTCTGTTAGCGCGTAGCCCAGCCCCATCATGATCGCGCCTTCCATCTGTTGCCGTGTGCCGTCCAGGTTCACCGTCGCTCCCTGATCCTGCACGCTCACGACACGCTTCACCTGCACCGCACCCGTGCGTTCCTCCACCTCCACCTCGGCCATCATGGCCACGTACGTTCCGCTGTAGATCCCGCAGGACACGCCAAACCCGTGTCCTCGTTTCTTTGCCGCCGGCTTCCATCCAAACTGCCGCGCCGCCGTTTGCACCACATGGCACATTCGTCTGTCGCTGATGTGCTTCAGCCGGAATTCCACGGGGTCCACGCCTGCTTTGCGCGCCAAAATGTCCACGTGCGATTCGCGCGCAAAGGTGTTTGTATTCGCTGACGGCGCCCGCCACGGCCCCACCGCAAACGGGTGCAGCCCGGGGGGATTTCCGCCAAACCACCCTCCCGCCGACGTGATGTGCTTGTGCGGAATGTCATAGAACACCTTGGCCTCGCCGTCTCCCGCGCCCACTACCCGGAAGTCCCAAAAAGTGATCTTCCCGCCGCTGTCCAGCCCCGCCCGGATCTTCACCACCGCCGCCGGCCGGAACGGATCATAGAAAAACACTTCGCTGCGATCCCACATCACTTGCACCGGTTTCCCGGTCAGTTTCGCCAGTCTCGCTGCTTCGACCACGTGCGACGAGTTTGTCGCCTTGCCCCCGAATCCTCCGCCGACGTACGGCACGATGATGCGCACTTTTTCCGGCGCCACTTGCAACGCTTGCACGACCTGTTGCTTCGTCGGAAAAGGCGTCTGCGTCGCCGCCCATACCGTGACTTTGCCATTCTCGACTGTCGCGGTCGCGGTGTGCGTCTCCATCGTAGCGTGTGCCACGTAGCTGTTCAGGTACGTCTCCTCCACGATCGTCGCCGACAGCTTTTCCCCTTCCGCAATGTCCCCGCTCTCGTCCACAACCTCCGCCTTCGGCGCATCTTTCAACAGGTGCTCGAACACGGTCTTGTCATCGAATGTCGCCGGGGGAATGTCGTACTCGGTCTTGATCAGCGCCTTCGCCTTGTCTGCCGCGTCACGCTGTTCGTGCAGCACCGCAATCAAGTCGCCGTCGCGAATCACGCGCACGCCTTCCATCTTCTCCGCAGCGCTCGTGTCCGCGCGCTTCAGCGTTGCTCCGTGCGCCGGTGGCCGCAGCACTCGAGCATGCAACATCCCTGGGAGCACAAAATCGCCCGCGTATTTGGCTTTCCCCGTAACTTTGTCTCGCCCATCCCGCCGTGCCGTCACTTCCGCTTTGCCGAGAATTCCGTAACTCGATGCCGGCTTCAGTCCCACCTTCTCCATGTGCCGTTCGATGTGCTTTCCTTGCACCAGCTCCCCATAACTCACGCGCTTGCTGCCGGACGCATCGCTGACCACCCCCTCCTTCACCTTCAGCTGCTCCACCGGCACCTTCAGCCGCTCCGCCGCCATCTCCAGCAACGCCGCTCTCGCTTCCGCTCCCGCCCTTCGCAAAACGGGCCCAAACTGCCGCGTGCTCAACGACCCGAACGTCCCCATGTCCCACGGGCAAAGATCCGTGTCTCCCATCACGATGTCCACGGACGCAAGCGCAACGTCCAATTCCTCCGCCAGCAGCATCGGCAGCGACGTCATCGCTCCCTGCCCAAGTTCCACTTTTCCCACAAAACAGGTGACCCGTCCGTCCGCGGCAATCCGCAAATACGCGTTGAAGTCCGACGGATAGCCTCCTCGCGAAGGTGGGCGCGGAGTCTCCTGGAAAAATTCCCCCGGTCCCGCCCAGAAAAATACGAACAATCCCGAGCCGGTCAACCCCAGAAACTCGCGCCGGGAAACCGTAGAGGCTTCGGCGGTCACGGTGGTATTCATCGCGTTCGCAATCTTCTCTTGAGCGCTCATTACGCACGCTCCTTCACGGCGCCTGCCGCTTCCTGTATCGCATCCACCACGCGCGGGTGACTCCCGCAGCGGCACAAGTTGTCGTCCATGTGCTTCAGAATCTGTTCCATGCTGGGCCGCGGTGTTTTCCGCAGCAACGCATACGCGCTCAGGATCATCCCCGAAGTGCAGTAGCCGCACTGGAATGCATGATGCCTCAGGAACGCCTCCTGAAGCGGATGCAGCTTCCCTTCTCGTTCCAGGCCTTCAATCGTCAGCACCGATTTTCCGGCCACCTCGCGTAGCGTCGTCGTGCACGCCCGCATCGCCTCGTCGTTCACCACCACCGTGCACGCGCCGCAGAGCCCCTCGCCGCAGCCGTACTTCGCTCCGGTCAAGCCGAGGTCATACCGCAGCACCCACAGCAGCAGTCGCTCGTCGTCAGTCTCAATCTGGGTAGGTTTTCCGTTTAATGTAAAAGTTATGGTTCGTCGCATGGAACACACATACGCCCATGCGCATCGCCCCGCTGTGACGCCTGACCATCGTCTTGCACCCACATGTCCGGTATCCCTAGATACAGGCTCTGATGCTAGACTTGCCCTGTTGCTACAACTTCATCATGAGCTTATTTAAGTCAGGGGCTCCATCCCCTAAACAGCG
>DASPTY010000011.1:0-16479 GCA_035623175.1 Candidatus Limnocylindrales bacterium
GCGGCAAGTCGGTGAATGGCTTTGATAGCAGAGTCGTGACTAACGCCTTGATCTCCTTTTCGTGCTGGGAAACAATGGCTTCAGCCTGAGCGTTCAGTCTCGCGCCGCAATCGGAGCGCGCCTTCCGGTCATGGGGGTACATCTCCGTGAGAAGTGAGCAGATGATCGCCTTGTCTGCGGCCCACGCGGCATCAGGACACTCTGAAAGAAACCTCTTTTGCGAAGCCCACCCCGCATAGAGGGCAATCACCGCTCGCTCACGTTCTCTTTGATCTTGCTCGGAATTTGTGAGGTTCCCCGGGCATCTATGGCAATAGTACGAGACACCGTTACCGTAGGAATCAATGTGAACACCCCTCTCCCTTAGGGGCATTTGGTTGATAACCGCCGCAATGATATGTCCTGCTTCATGGAATGCTGCGTTGTTCTGTAGAAACGAAAGCAGTTCGTCATGGTCTGTCATGCTAGTTCGAGAAAGAAGAACGACCCGGCGCCGATCTTGCCCGCAAGTACTGGTGGCATTGCTCAATGACTGCAGTCAATGGCTACAGAAATCCTTCCAGCCACTGCGGCAACATCGCGGGTATTCAACGCGTGTAGCGAAGGCTCTCTTCGGTAGCGGATGCCCTCCTCGTCTAGGAATGCCCTGACCTCTGACCAATGGACAGCGAAATTCACATTCTGTGGGACGTCGCCAGTTGTCCGAGCAACCTGCAAGGTGTCGAGTTTAGCGACGACTACTCCAATCACATGACCACTGGAGTCAAATAGAGGGCCACCGCTATTGCCGGGCTGTACAGGCGCGCTGATTTGCACAAATCGAACGTCGTTCTGCAACCCGGACGTGGCACTGAGGATGCCAGCCGAGACGTTTCCTTCGGAGGACAGAATGCCTGGCAGTGGAAAGCCAAAGGCCACAACGGCGTCGCCGATTTTTGGCACGGGGCCACTTCTAAGAACTGCAACAGTGTCTGGCGTGAAGCTAGCTCTAACCAAAGCTAGATCGGAACTAGTTTTTCTGCTGACGACTTGCAGCGGCTTACCTTCACGGGTAGTCAGAGAAGTACATCCAGCTATTACGTGATTGTTTGTAAGGATGTCACCCTGGCTGCTCACGAAAAATCCCGTTCCAAAGCTGTGAATCGCCGACCGACCTTCCTTAGTTGGACTATGATCGAAGTAGTCACGGCATTGATCTAGGTGCAGTTTTATCCCAATCTCGCCAGGAGCGCACGCTGGATCGCCGCCGGGGTGTTCGAGCCAGAAGAGTTCTTGCTTTGCCCCTTTGATCGCAGCTGCGTTCATCTCATTAGTACCGCCAGTTTCAATCGCCTTGTTGAAGAAGCCTTTGGCCTCGGAGGTCCTACCGAGAGATAGGCTCGCTTCGCCGAGTTTCTCCCAGCACGCTGCGTAATCTGGGTCTGTGGTAACGCATTTTTGCAGGACTGGGAGCGCATCGTCAGGCTGTTTCAGTTTAATTAGCACATCACCGATCTCGTAGAGATGACTAGCTTGTTCTCTTTTGTTTGTAGGAATGTCTGAGCACCACGCGACATACTGACGCTGGTTTTTGAGGTGTTTTTCCAATAGCCGCTCTTTTAGCAGTTCAGAATCGCTAGTTGCCTCTTCATTTTGAAGCAACTCAAATTTGCGGAGCATATCGTTCTTTACTTGTTCTGACTGGAAGCTTAGAACGCCCTTCCTGTACGCCGCCATTATGTCGGCAGTCTGCTCTTTTTCTCCAAGCTCGATAGAACGCTTTGTCAAGTCAATGCATTGGTTAATCTGCTCAATTGACTGAGCCCTTGCGACGCTAGATAACGTCAGGATTAAGGCGCAAAAAACTAAGCTGGATATTTGCGAGTGCACGCTAATTTGCCTCAACTAGGGAAGTCGCAGCTTGGGCAACATGCTTCTTAGCGGAGCTCACCTTTGATCGCAAATCTAGCATCCCTGCCTGCTAGCCGCAACGTTCCCATCGCACTTCGTGAGAATTAGCGAAAAACGGGAAAAACAAGGGAAAAACGGAGACAGGCGGGACGTTCGTCTTGGCCGGCTGTCGTGCTCTTTGCATTGGAAGGGTGCGGGTGTTGATTCGTCGGCTACGGCTCGCCACGCGTTAATCCACTGCTCATCACGTTCGGCTATGCTTGTCTTGTGGATCCGCCCATGCCGCTCGACTCTCAGCCTCCCGGCCCCGTGCCCCTTCCTGGGGCCGCCACTTCTCTCGACATTCGCCAAGCCCAAAAGCGCGCCCTTTGCGCCATCCTTCTCTACCTGGTTGCCTTCTGTCTTTTCCTTTACTGCGCGGTCCGCGGGCTTGTTCCTGTCGTTTACATCGTCGTTCTTAGCGCAATTTTGACTTGGGGCATCTTGGCTCAACTCAGGTCCATCTACCGCTTGCGCTCCTCATTAGTCAGTCAAGAATTGCAATCTCTCGCAAATCCACCGGCTGAGTCCGGCGAACGGCCCGAGATCTGGAGCATTTGGGGAAGAATTCCCGTGATCGTTACTAGGCGCAACTTCCCTCTCTTCGTGATTGCCGTCTTCATCCTCTGGCTCGCCGTTTGGATCATCGGGACCTGGTGGCGGCATCAGATTCAATAGGCATTGTGTTCGAGGGGCCGGGGCAGGCGGGAGACCCCATTCTCTAACGACTGGGCCGAACCTTACGAGCGCGCTTGCTGGCTGAGATAGTCGGTCACAATCCAGGTCGCACCGAGGATCGCAGTGTTCTGCGCATTGCCTCCCCAGTTGATGATGCGATGCGGATCGGCGAAAGGCGCGGGCAGCCAGACCAGCAATCCGAAGCCGGCGATCATTTTGGTCGTTAGTCGAGACGCCAGCAAGGCCCATTGCCCGGAAAGCAGGGCGATGGCTGCCAAAGCAAACGCAATCGGGGCAGCGGCAGCCCAGAACATCAACAAAATTCCACAATCATTAACGCATCAAGGTCCGCGTCGCACCTATGCTGGATCTGGGATTGCCCGTTAGGTCAATCTGAAATGTGTCGCATCCCGAGACGTGCTATATGTTTCAGAAAGGTGCGATACGGGAGGGATTTTATGTTCAGAAAGGCATCTCCCTTTGTCCTTATTCTGCTCGGGTCGCTTGGAGCGAATGCTCAGATGCCGCCCACCGGCTTGTTCAATGGTCCCGGGCGCTACGAGATTGAGAGTGTGGAAAGCGGTCAGCTCCTTGATGTGAGCGAAGACCAGGAAACCGTCCGGCAATACCCGCGGCGGGGCAGCTTGAATCAGCAATGGGATATCCAGCCGGTCGGCAACGGCTACTTCACACTGCAACTCGCGGAACAGGGCAAGCTCCTGTCATTGGCCAGAGGCGGCACTCGGGAAGGCACTCACGTCGTGGTCTCTCCCCGCCGTGACACCGAGGATCAGCTTTGGCAGGTTGTCTCCGTGGCACCGGGAGAATTTCAAATCATTTCCAGGTTTGGCAGCGCGCTAGACATTCCTCATAAATCGCACGACAAAGGCGAACACCTGCAAGTCTGGACGCGCACTGGCTCGGAAAACCAGCGCTTCCGCCTGATCTTTATCAACGCAGCGCCTTCTTGGGGTGGCGGGGGCAGCTCCGGATTTCCGCCTTCGCAGCGGCGTCCGATGGATTCCGATGACGCGCCTCAGGCGTGCCGTACCGAAGTCAACCGGCGCATCCTGGATTTACGCATGAGCGATATTTTCGTGGAGTCAGTTTCCACCGATGCGGAAGGAAACACCATCGTGATGTGGAAGACCCCGCGAGGTTCTTCCGGGTATTGCCGCGTGGATCGCCGAGGTCGCGTGGCACAATTCAAAGTACAAGAAATGTCACAGTAGCGGGCGCATCGCGTCCTCCGAACCATAGCTCTGTCTTCTCCCCAATCCGCCACCCCGTAATAGGCTGACCCGCGGCCCACAAGGAGTTTCGCTCGCTCATCGAAGTCAGCAGTCGACTGGCACGGCTGCTCGTACATGAGTAGAATTGGCCCTTCATCCAGGGGGCGCTATGCCAGATTCATCGAAGACCGTGTTGATCACCGGCGGGACCGACGGACTCGGCAAGGCCGCCGCTCTGCTCCTCGCCGCGCACCACTACCGCGTCTTTGCCGGAGGCCGCTCGCGAGAAAAACGCGAGGAGTTAGACCGCATCGCGCACGAGCAACGCCTGCCCATTCGCACTCTGGAAATGGATGTCTGTGACAGCGCTTCCGTGCAGATTGCCGTCGAATTGGTTCTCGAAAAAGCAGGCGCGATCGACGTGCTGATCAACAACGCCGGCGTGGGCTACATGGCGGTCGTCGAAGAACTTCGCATGGAGGACTTCCGGAAGCAGTACGAGACCAATGTGTTTGGACTCTTGCGGGTTACACAAGCGGTTGTGCCACACATGAGGTCGCGCCGGAAGGGCCGGATCCTGATGATGAGCAGCGCGGCGGGACTGATTTCCCCGCCCACCTATGGCGCCTACAGCAGCAGCAAACACGCGGTCGAGGGCCTTGCCAATGCGTTGCGCCTCGAGATGTATCCGTTCGGCGTAGACGTCATCCTCATCGAACCCGGCTACATCACAACGAATTTCCAGCAAACCGCCCGGGCGCTCGCGCAGCCCTACGCCGAGCGAGCGCAGTCCAGTCCGTACGCCAAGATCTACTCCGGTGCGTGGGCCGGCGCGAATGAAAGCCGCAGCAAGTCCAAGACGACGCCAGAGGATTGTGCCCGCGTAATCTTGCACGCCATCCAATCGCCGCATCCGAAAGCGCGCTACCCCGTCACTCCCCTCGCGAAGTGGCTATCCTTCGGCAAGCGGGTTCTGCCAGACACAATCTTAGATTCGTTTCTGCGGCGGAAATTTGGCGTCACTCGGGAAAGATAGCCTGCGTCAATTGGAAGCTTGGAACGACAAGCTGTTCTCGCGCAGTTGTTCCCACTTCTTGCGCCAAACGTCGTGAATCGGACTCTCCGCATAGTCAGCGGCGGCCTCGGGGCTCGCAAACTCGATGACGTAGACGCCGTCGAAATCGCGGATCTGATTCCGCTCCGTCTTAAGCCAGATGTTCTTAATCCCTGGAATTTTTCCGGCCATGTCTTTGATTCCGGCGATGGCTTGCTGCTGATCGTTGAGAGAGGTGGTAGGGCGGAATTTGTAGGCGACGGTGTGAATGACAGTCTTGGGCTGGCCGAACTTATTCACTGCGGAAACGCGTCGAGTGGTCACCGACCCAACCAGCATGCCTGCAAGAAAAAGAGCTATTCCAGCCAGCAGGGAAAGCCACGGACGTTTCCGGTTCGCCATACAATCCTCCCTAAGAAAATCCCATCCAGTCTAAGCAAGTCATTCCGATGCGGCAACCTGGTCAGAAGTTAATTTGACGCTCTCTTAAGCTGCGATTAGTCTGAACTGACCGAAGGAGAAGTGAATGAACTTGAGAGTGAGCTGGATGGCGCTGCTCGGCGGCGCATTGATAGCGGCAACGCCGGCGCCGGCACAGACGAAGGAAGAAATTGATCGTGAAGCGCGCGCGATCTTTCAGCAATTAATTGAAATCAATACGACGGATTCGGTAGGTAACGTCACCGCTGCTGCTGAAGCCATGGCGAAGCGCTTTCTCGATGCCGGATTTACCGCAAAGGACGTTATTGTCGCCGGCCCGAACGACCGCAAGAAGAATCTCATCGTCCGGCTGCGCGGCACGGGTCGGCGGGCCCCCATTTTATTCAACGGCCACCTGGATGTCGTCGAAGCACGCCATGAGGACTGGACCACCGATCCTTTCCAATTCATCGAGCGCGACGGTTACTTCTACGGCCGCGGTACGCGCGATATGAAATCTGGGGATGCTCTTCTGGTTATGGGTTTTCTTCGTCTGAAGCGCGAAGGCTTCCAACCGGATCGTGACCTCATCCTTGCGCTTACCGCGGACGAAGAAGGCGGTGATTTCAATGGCGTCGAATGGCTACTGAAGGAGCACAGGCAATGGATTGACGCCGAATACTGTATCAATCTCGATGGGGGCGAGTTTGAAAGGTTCAATGGAAAGGCCGTGCTGGCCAGCCTGCAGGCTGGGGAGAAGGTCTACGCCGATTTCCAATTTGAAGTAACCAACCCCGGCGGCCACAGCTCCGTCCCTGGTCCCGAAAATGCCATTTACTCGCTAGCTGCGGCGCTCAGCAAGCTAGAAAAGTTTGCATTTCCAGTTCGGATTGACGACGTGACGCGCGGTTATTTCCGGCAAACTGCAGGCTTGACCCCTGCGCCCTTGGCAGGGGAGCTTCGCGGCGCAGCACAGCAACCTCCGGACGCCTCGGCAATTCAGCACCTCTCTGCCATCCCTTATTACAACGCGCTCTTGCGCACCACGTGTGTCGCAACAATGCTTTCTGGCGGACATGCGGCAAATGCGCTTCCACAATCGGCGCGCGCCACCGTGAATTGCCGAATCTTTCCCGGAGAGGATCCTGAGGAAGTGCATCAAACCCTGGAGCGAGTGGTGGCAGATTCCAAAGTTCGGGTGACCTCCCTCCGGGAGAAGACTGCCGGCGGCCAGCCTATCCCCCTCGTGACAGTGCCGCCCTCCCCGCTCCTCCCCGAACTGACGACGGCTTTGAGCAGCACGCTATCCACTATGTGGGCGGGACTGCCCGTAGTTCCCACGATGTCCACCGGAGCGACTGACGGAAAATATCTGCGTGCGGAAGGTATTCCCACGTACGGAATTGCCTGCATGTTCTTCGACATGGAAGACGACCGTTCGCACGGCAAGGACGAGCGGGTCGGCGTGCAAGACTTTTACGACGGCGTAGAATTCACATATCGCTTTATGAAGGTGCTCTCGTCGAAGTAGTCCGCAAAGTCGAGACAGTCCGAGGAGCCCCATGAAAAGAAAAAGCCCCCGAGATTTCGGGGGCTCTTTCATCTTTCGGATTTCGTTTCAGGGTTTCGTTGGATCCGGCGTGTCTCCCGCCTTCGCAGCTTGGGGAGCAGCCGCACTGGCCGCAATCGGCTTGCCCGTGTCCGAACCGTAGCGCATCAAGTAGGGCATGAACGGAGTCACCTCGAAGGGCATCTTTTCGCGTTCCGCAACCGCACCTACTGGCTTGCTCTTGATCAGCTCCAGTTTGTCGGTCCAAGGATCGATCTTCACGCGACCGCCAATAGGAAGTGCCGCGATCTTTTGCGGGTTTTGCTTCGGATCGAGTGGCGCGGCAGACTTCAGATCGTTAATTTGAGGGACTCGGTTCCCCAGGTGGCCGCTGATGAGGTTGGGAATTTCTTTCTGGCGGCCTTCCAGGGCTTGCAGGAAGAGCCCGGCATTCCCGAGCTGGTTCTTGTAGGGTGAATTGTTCAGAATCTGGATAGCCTTGGCATTGGCGGCCGTTTCCTCTTCCGGTGTGCGGGAGAACCCAAAGTGCCTGAAGGTGTCCTTGTCCTCAACTAACAACTGGTCGAAGAATGCATATTGTGTGTCGAGGCGGTGGCCCAGGACGACGTGACTAAGCTCATGTGCCAGCATCGTGGCTAGGCTGGCTTCATCAGGAAGTACGTCGATCAAGCCGCGGCTCAGCACGATCGTGTGTCCGAGGGTAAAGGATTCGAGCGTCGAGGTCATGAGCACGCGGCACCGAACTTCTGGGTCGAGATCGAGGTTGTTGGTGACTTCGAGGTTGTTGACCACTGTCTCCAACACTTTGTCCACTTCGCCCTTTGGCGCCATCAAGCCGATGCGCTCCAAGCGGTCCGTGATGTTGTCCTCCGCCTGGTGGTCCCACGAACGCTGCGCCTGGATGGGAGAAAGATCATTGGCGGTCTTAGTATCGTCATTGACCGGAGTTTCCACGAGAATCTTGCTCAACTCCTCTTCCTTCGAGGAGCCACCCAGGTTGTAGCCCCACAGGCGGGTCTGCGCTTTGAAGTCCAGCTTCTTCGAAATGGCGTAGTGCAGGTCCTTCTCTTCGCTGTAGACAAACGTGGGCATCCAAAGGCCGGGCTGCACGTTGGTGCGCCAGCTGTCAAAGTGAAAGTACCAACTGGCGTGCCCGTTCCCTTCGTATCCCCCGTTGAACCTCACAATGTGGAAATCCTGATCTTCCACCCAGATGCGGCCCAGGAAGCGGCCCCGGTTGTTCTTTTCCGAGGGGGTCACGTCAAAGACGAGGCAACGGACTTCGCCGAGGAATTCGCGGCGCACGTAGTCGAACTTGTAGTGCTGCTTGTCGAAGCCGCTGGTGTCGATGAAGATCATCTGCAGGAATCCATCTGGCAAAAACTGCATGGCGAAACTGAAGAAATTGCCGATGGAGCCAAAGACCTTCTTGCCCTTGCCGGAAGTTTCGGTGAGTGGCACTAGGCTGACGCCCTTTGCGAAGTTGGCGCGGCCAAGGAAATACTTGTCCCCGGCGGGAACTGAGCCCAGGTCTTTGTCGGCTTTGAGATTCTGGATATACGTTTCGACCAGCGGGCTGTATTCGCGAATCTGGCCGTACAGCCGCTGCTCGTTATTGATGATGCGATCCAACACCTGATCCATCGTCCGCGGCTGATCGGCCGCCGGAGAAGGAGGAGTGTTCGCTGCCACGGACAAGCTTGCACTTGTGCCAAGCAGCAGCACGAGGATGTATTTCGACAGCGTTCGCATGTTCATTCTCCCTCAGTAGGCCAGCCGGAATTCGATTCGGACACGAGCCGGAAAATCGACTGGCTCGCCATCGCGCTTTGCCGGCTTGAACTTGATCTGTTGCGCAGCCCTCACCGCCGATTCGTCGAGCCCGTGTCCAAGGCCGCTGACAACGCGGTTAATCTGGATGCTGCCATTCGCCTGAAATACCATGTCAATGACGACGTCGCCTTCGATCTTCAAGCGGCGTCCCTCGGCAGTGTACTCCGGCCGGGGTTTATCCAAAATGTTGGGAGGGGTATCTGCCTGCCCAGACGGAGTGGCCTTCTTCTTCGGGGCTTCGGCTGGCGCTTCGGCAGCATTCCCGAATCCGCCTGATACCACGGTACCCTTCTTTGCGGTCGGTGTGGGAGGAGGAGTCGCTATGCCATTGCCAAAACCCGTGCTGGCAACTATGCCCGGAATCCCGTTTTTTCCCCCAGTTCCATTTCCATAGCCTTCGCCGCCCGGCAGCGCCGGGGAGCCGAAACGGTTCACATTGGTCGCATGCTTCGGATCGCCGTCACCCTTGATTCCATTCGGATCGCCGAATCCGCCCGTCTGCACTTTGTCCACTGGCGCTTTCACTGTGGGGACCGCAGCGCTTCCCGTACTGCCTAGGGAGCCCACCTTCACGTCCTCTTTCGGGCGCTTCGGTCCGCTGTTTTTGGTGTCGATCTTCACGGCCTCAAACTTCGGCGTCATGTCGGGGGCTTTGGCCTCGATTTTCTCCTGCTTGGGCTGCATTGCTTTGGGCGCCGTAAAGTTGGCAAAAATGTGAGGCTGTTGCGGACTCAGTTTCACCGGCTCAACCGGCGTAGGCTTCACCTCAACTTTGTGAGGCGGGGTCTTCACCTTTGGCGGTGGCGGCGGCTCGGGTGCCACGGGAATTTCCGTCTGGGGGGTCGTCAGCGGCGTGAACGTGTAATAGTGGATAGCCGTTTTCATCCCTTCCGGATAAAGCAGGGGAACGAGAAGGAAAAAGCCCAAAACAGTGAGCTGAAGAACAGCGCTCGCGCCAACACGCCCCCAATTCGGTTTGGCTTCCGGGAGCAGTGATAGCCGGGCAGGCACGGGCCGGGTTCCGATTTGTGCTTTCCAGGCCTCGGCGCTCGCAGCGCGCCCGCGGGAGGCGTTAAATCCAACGCCAAGCGCGGTTCTCCTCGGTGGATCAGCAATCATGGTGGTCATCCGCTCGCCGCCTCTTGCGATAGTCCTTCCCGTGAACTCGATTCCGGGGAATCAAGTCCCATAGGGTCCGGGAGGTTTTTGCTTGCCAGTACGAGGGTACTGGCTGGCAAGGAACCCCCGAATAGGACTTTCGTACTAAGGACGCGAACTCGCTAATGACAGGGCGAGTGCATGCTTGAGGACGAAAGGACGCCTAGACTAACCCGCCGAGGCTGAATTCGTTGCGGAGCGGGGAGCGCAACACCCCATAGGATAACGCATCCCCGGCCTGATGAACCGTGGGATTTACGCACCGGTTTCCTCCCGTGGGGGGTACAGCGTAGGATGCACGACGGGCCGGAGACGTTGGTTGCGCGCAGGTGCTTGCAAAGTGTAGGAATAAGAGATGTAAGCTTGCAGTACGAGAAGCCTGTGCCCCACCCACCCTCGCCCAACGCGCCTTCCGACATCGCCAGCTTGTTTCGCGAACTGGCGCCTCGCCTGGAGTCTCTCTACTCCGCATCACGCGCCGCGGAGTGGGATCTTCCTCCAAAGCAGTTCGCTGCGGCAGTCGAGCGCAGCGTCCGCAGACGGTTTGCAGACTGCCAACTGACCCGCTGGATGCTGGAAGAATATGTGGAGACACTTCACATCGAGGACTTGGTGTTGGCGTCCGCATGCATGGGTGGTTCTGACTCAGCGTGGGAGTATTTTGTGGGGGAGTACCGTGGTTATCTCCGGGCAGCCGCCGGTGCCATTACAAAGGGCAGCCACTCGGGTGCAGATGCGCAAGAACTCGCCGATTCGCTTTTCGCCGAGCTTTTTGGCCTGGTCGACGGGAAGCACGGCGAAGCATCGCTGCTGCGTTACTTTCATGGCCGGAGCTCCTTGAAGACGTGGCTCCGTACCGTTTTGGCACAGCGCCACGTTGACCATTTGCGTCAAAGCCGCCGCTGGGAGTCTCTCGAGCAGGATGGTGGAGAGGAAAAGCCTCTCTTTACTACGCCACCCACGACTCCTCCCCCTGATCCGCACCGTGAGCTGTATCTCCAGCGGTTCATCCTCGTTCTCACGATCTGCCTGGAAGCGCTTGACGCGGAAGATCGCAAGCGCCTGGAACTCTACTACGCTCGGGAGAACACTCTTGCCGAAATAGGCCGTTTGCTCGGCGAGCACGAATCGAGCGTATCGCGCAACCTCGAGCGCACGCGCCGCGAATTGCGCTCCAAAATGGAAGAAATCCTTCGCAATGGCGGCCCCTCCGGCGAGCCCGTGAGGAGGTTTCCCCCGATGGATGACGCGGCAATTGCCCTCTGCTTTGAATACGCCTCAGAAGATGCGCCCATCGACTTCCGGCAGATTTTCCCGGAGAAGCCATCTGGCCGCACAGAAATCCGGCGAAAGGAATCGTCGTAATGTTCCGCAAGAAACGATTCCGGGAACGTTCTATGAAAGGAGAGCGCCATGCCGAATGACGATCGCGAAAAGCAATTTGAACGCGCTCTGGCGCGGCACTTGAATAGCGCCTCCCCATATTCGGACTGCCCGGATCCGGACGCCCTTGCGGCCTATCATGAACGCTCTCTATCCCTGGATGAAATGGCCAAGTGGAAAGAGCACGTTGCGGGTTGCGAGCGTTGCCAGGAAACTCTGGCCCTCGTGGAAGAGTCCGAGTATGTGAATGCGGAGGCATGGCAAAACGCGAACGTTCCGGCGCCCGTGGAGCAATTGGTTCGGACAGAAACTCCTCAGCTGACAAGAGTGGAGTTCGGGGAAGAAACCGCTCTGAAAGCTCCACTGCCCGCAAGCGCGGCGCCATTGGCCGATAAGGCAGTCGCACACATCCGCTGGCGCTGGGTCGTGCCCGTTGGGGCCCTCGCCGCGGGTGTCATTGTGTGGATTGGCGCTCGCGAAGTCCTCATGCAACGAGCTCAGATGAAAGAGACCATTGAAACGGCGCAGAACCAGCCTGCGCCGTCGCAATTGCCCTCGACGTATTCTTCCTCGCCGGACCGGCAAGAGAAAGCAGATCACTTGGCGAGAGATTTTGAGTCCCGCACTCCGTCGCAGCAGGCGGCACCCGTGCTTGCCGAGAAAGTGCCTCCTTCCGATGGGACGCTATCCCGGAGAATTGTTCCGGCCCCAGCCATCCCTGCCAAGGAACTCGACAAGGATGAGTTTGTTTCCAAGCAAAAGGGTGTCGGCGAAGGTGCAGGTGGGGCTGTCGGGGGAATTACCGGCGGCGCTGCGGCTACGCCGACTCCGCAACCTCCTGCCTTGCGCTATGACTACAAAAGTGCCAATGGACCGTCCGCCCCAGTTCCAGCTCTCACTGCCCCTGTGGGGGCAGCCAGGAGCCGCTCGGCGCCGGAAGCAAAGAAAGCGCCGGGGCCCTCGGCCACACAAGCGACTCAAGTGCAAGTGCAGCCGCAGGCACAGACTTTGACCGCGGGGCCGACAAATACGACAGCATCTGATCTAGCCATCAACGGTCGCAATGCAGTGGATCTTCTGAAAGTCGCTGCCAGTGATCACCGGATTATCGTCACGCCGAATGAGAAGTACGTCTGGCGCGTGGGAAGCGCCGGGATCATCGAGAGAAGCAGCGATACAGGGCAGACCTGGAGACCGCAAAACAGTGGTGTCCCCGCAGATTTGACGGCCGGCTCGGCAACCTCAGAGAAAATTTGCTGGGTTGTGGGAAAGACCGGAACCGTTCTGCTCACGACGGACGCTGGCAAACACTGGAAAAAGATGTCTTCTCCGATCGCGGCGGACTTGGGAGGAATCCACGCCACTGACGAACAGCACGCGTTGATCTGGGACGTTCATAACCGCCAGAGTTTTGAAACCAATGACGCTGGTTTGACCTGGCAGCGAATTGCCAATAAATAAAACGCTGCTGCAAGAATTTCACCAGTCCACGTTCTAAGAGAGAAGCAAAATTCGGATCGAGGTGACTTTATGAATCTCTTCTTGTTCTTAAAGCATTTGTCAGGCCGGTGGGCTGCCGCGTGTGTTGCCATCGCCTTGGTCGCAGTCGCGGCAGTTGTTCCGTCCTTTCTGGCTGGGCAGAAATCAGAAAGCCAGGAGAAAAGTGCCCCACAAGCGGCTGCTGCGGATCAGTCCACGACGCTCAGTGATCAGACCGATCTCGCCGTGACTGTCTATAACTCCAACATCGCGCTGGTGCGCGACGTCCGTCAGTTGCAATTGCCCGCTGGCACGTTCCGGCTGAAATTCATGGATATTGCCGCGACTGTGAACCCTGCCACGGTGCATTTCCGCTCGCTGACCGAACCCGAAAAGGTTGGCGTTTTGGAGCAGAACTACGAGTACGACCTGCTCGAACCCAACAAACTCTTGAACAAGTACGTCGGCAAGGAACTAACCCTCGTGCGCAGCTACATGGACAACAACACCACCAAACGCGAAGAGATCAGGGCTACCCTACTCGCCAATAACAACGGCCCCGTCTGGAAAATCGGCAATGACATCGTCACAGGTCTGTACGGCG
Source organism: Candidatus Limnocylindrales bacterium (assembly GCA_035623175.1). Lineage (GTDB taxonomy): Bacteria > Acidobacteriota > Terriglobia > Acidiferrales > UBA7541 > Acidiferrum. Next base: position 13,341 of record DASPTY010000011.1, read on the forward strand.
AGAGCTACCGCTTCCCCGAGGTTCCCGCTAACCTTTATGACCGGCCAACACTCTTGATGTCGCTGGAAAATTCCGGGGCCCGCAAACAGTCCATCGAAACTTCCTATTTGGCCAACAATCTCTCCTGGAATGCGGACTACGTATTGACGGTTGCCCGCGACGACAAGGCGGCCGACCTCGATGGCTGGGTCACGCTGGTCAATAATTCCGGCACCGCATTCCACAACGCAAAGCTGCAGCTCGTCGCCGGCGACCTGAACCGTTTGCCGACTGCTGTGCCCATGCGCGCCGCCAAAGACGCCGTCAGCTTCCAAGCTGGAGCCGCCGTGGCCCAGTTTCAGCAGGAAAACTTCAGCGAATATCACCTCTACTCCCTCGGCCGCCGCACTTCGGTCGAGGACAAAGAGACCAAACAGATCAGCCTGCTCGAAGGCAGCGGCGTCCCCGTCGAAAAGCTCTTCGTTGTGAATGGACAGAACTACTACTACCACAATGCGCAGGCTCCCGGCTCGCCGCTGAAGGATGCAGTAATGGTTTTCTACAAGTTTAAGAACGAAGAGAAAGCCGGCCTCGGGATTCCGCTTCCCGCAGGCAACGTACGCGTCTACCAGAAAGACTCTAAGGGAGGCGTTCTCTTCATCGGCGAAGACCGCATCGATCACACGCCGAAGGACGAATTCATCACCGTGAAAATCGGAAACGCGTTTGACATCGTGGCGGAACACAAGCAGACGGACTACAAGAAAATTGCCGACCACGTTTGGGAGATGGAATTTGAAATCAAGCTCCGCAATCACAAGGACACGCCGGTGACGGTCCAGGTGAACGAGCCCATCGGCGGCGACTGGGATATCCTCTCTTCCACCTATGAGGCAAAAAAGACCGCTGCATTCGCAGCACAGTTTAATGTGCCTGTCAGACCAAACGGCGAATCCGTCCTCAAATACCGGATTCGCGTCCACTGGTGAGATTTCAAACGAAACTGGTCGTCCTGAGGCGAATCTTATGGGTTCGCCTCAGAACCTCAAGCCACACTCGCCACAAAGATCATTTCCGGCGAGGTGTCTCCCAGCGGCGAACAATCGAAATTCCCATAGACCTCTTCAACGCGGAAGCCACAGCGCCCCAGCAGATGCTCCACTTCGTAACGAAAGAAATATCGCAGCGCCCAGGTCATCACCAAGTGTTCCTGCCTCCCGTCGACATGCGTCACGTCGAAGATCATCTCCACGTCATTCTGCTGCAGTGCGCGATGAAAAGCGGCGACTCGCTCGGAAAGTGCGACATGCCGTCCGTCCGGAAGGTCATACTGAATCAGTAGAGACTCATTCTGAAACATCGGATCGTGCATCCGCTCGGGATCCGTCTGAAAAAAGTCCACGACCAGTCTGCCAGCCGGCGCCACGTGTTTCTTGACGCAGTTTAAGCAGCCCATCTGCGCTTCGATTTCCAGCAAGTGCTGGAACGGCCGGAACGGAATCACAATGGAACGGAATTTCTCACCCAGCTCAAACTGGGCCATGTCACCTTGAATAAGCCGAACGCGTTCGCGTGCCTCCGGTCGCATTTTCCTGCGCTTTTCCTCCGCCCGCTGCAGCATTCTTCCCGAAAGGTCCAGCCCCACCACGCGGTAGCCCGCTTCCGCAATCGCCATCGCAATGCGTCCCGTGCCACAGCCCAGTTCCAGCACGGGCTCGCCGAACTTCTTCGCCGCATTCACATAGAAAACAACGTCCTGCGACCGCTGAGTAACCATGGGCGAGCTGTCGTAGTAATCGGCAATAAAGCCGTCGTAGAGTGCTTTCTGCTCGCTCATTCTCCCACCACCGCATCCGCTTCGATTTCCACAAGGATCTCCGGCGAAATCAGCCTGCTGACCTCAACCATGGAAGTAGCTGGGCGGATATCTTTGAAGAATTCGCCGTGCGCCCGGCCGATCTTTTCCCATTCCCCGATATTGGTGACAAAGATACGCGTGCGCACAACGTCTTTCAGACTGGCGCCGGCGCGCCCAAGGGCAGACTCGATATTCCGCAGGATTTGCACCGTCTGCGCGTAAGAATCCCCGATGCCGATGATTTTGCTGTCCGGTCCCGTAGCCGTGGTGCCCGAAACGCTGACTTGATTGCCAACACGCACCGCCCTCGAGTAGCCCACGATGGGTTCCCAGGGAGTGCCCGTGGATATATTTTGCCGTGCCATTTACGTTTCCTCGCTCTTTCCGCAGGGCCGCTTGCCGGCGAGCCGCATGTTAAACTGCTAGGAAGTATGGCACAGCCCGGACCCGTCGTAGGGCCCAGCAAAGAGAAGCACGCATGCGCTGCAACAACATCATTGCCGCGGTGGGACGCACGCCCCTCATCCGCCTGAACCGCATCGTTAGCGGATTGAAGCCGCAAATCTGGGTGAAGGCCGAAATGCTGAACCCCGGTGGGTCCGTGAAAGACCGCATCGGCATCAGCATGATCGACGAAGCCGAGAAGAAAGGATTACTGAAGCCCGGCGGCACCATCATCGAAGGCACCAGCGGCAATACGGGCATGGGCCTTGCGTTGGTCGCAGCCGTGCGCGGCTATAAGTGCGTCTTCACCACGACCGACAAGCAATCCAAAGAGAAAGTGGACTTGTTGAAGGCCCTCGGCGCCGAGGTGATTGTTTGCCCGACTGCCGTCGAGCCGGACGATCCCCGCAGCTATTACAGCGTGGCCAAGAAACTGTCCCGCGAAATCCCGAATTCTTACTATCCGAATCAGTACGACAATCCCAGCAATCCCCAGGCGCACTACGATTCTACCGGCCCCGAAATCTGGGAAGACTCCGAGGGCAAGATTACTCACTTTGTTTGCGGGATTGGAACGGGTGGCACCATCAGCGGCGTCGGCAAGTTCCTCAAAGAGAAAAATCCCAAGATCCAGATTGTCGGTGTGGATCCGGAAGGTTCCCTCTACTTCGATTTTCACAAGACGGGAAAAGTCACCAAGGCGCGAACCTACGTCGTGGAAGGCATCGGAGAAGATTTCTTTCCCACCACGATGGACATGCAGATTCTGAACGACGTCATTCAAGTGAACGACGAAGAGTGTTTTGTGGTGGCGCGACGCTTGGCCAAGCAGGAAGGCATCTTCACGGGCGGTTCGGG
>DASPTY010000012.1:0-2634 GCA_035623175.1 Candidatus Limnocylindrales bacterium
CGAGATACAGACTGAGCGCGTTTGTGAAGAGCGAGGAGATTGATACGGCCAGCGGTCCTCGATTAGCCGTGGAAGATTTTCCGAGCGGAAGGATTCTGGCCAATACCGAAGAGTTTCTCAATACGAATGATTGGCTTCAGCGTAGCACTGAGTTCGCGACTGGACCCGAAAGTCGTCTCGTGACGCTTCGCATTCTGCGTGTTCCAGGGGATCGCTTGATCAAGGGGACCCTGTGGATTGCTGACGTCGAAATGGCGCCAATTTCTGCGTTCCTCCCACCCGGTCGAACACCATGAGAAATCGGTGGCACTCGAGTCCCCGGATATACCCGACAGAGACCACTAGCCCCTCTGCCTCCTTCCATTCCCGGGCCTATCTGACCTGGTTGTGTCTGCTGCTGATGTTCGGTGTCTTGGCATTCGGGGCCGTGGAAATCTGGGCGATGTCGATCCTAGAGATCTCTGCCGCGCTTCTGTGCACTATGGTCGTGGTGGATAGAATCTGCTTTCACGGCATGCCGTTGCAATGGAACCCCCTTTTCCCCCCCATGCTGGGGTTCGCGGCCGTACTCACCCTCCAACTCGTGTTCAATTTGACTGCCTACCGTTATGTGACCCTGCTGGCCTGTATGCAATATATCGCCTATGGGGCACTTCTGTTCTCGGTCACGCAGCTAGAACTTGACGAACGCTCTTCTAACCTTGTCGTTCTTGCGTTCGTCGTCTTCGGCTCCGGCGTGGCCCTCTTCGCGATCTGTCAGTCTCTAGGTTCTACTCCGCATATCTATTGGCTGCGATCTCCCCAGGTAGGGGCCGAGTTTTTCGGTCCTTATTTTAACCGTAATCACTACGCGGGAATGATGGAGATGCTAACGCCATTCGCTTTGGTAGTTAGTTTCAGCGGATTGATACACGGAGGCCAGCGAGTATTGGCTGCCTTTGCCGCCGTGGTGATGGCGGCGAGCATCGCTCTCTCGCTGTCCCGTGGCGGCGTGATCGCACTACTATGCGAGTTATTCCTCTTTTTCTGGATCATATCTGCCATCCAGAACCGTAGCCTGGTTCGGGCATGGATGCTACTACTCGCCGCTTGCGGGTTCCTATTCCTAGTCTTTATTGGATCACCCGCAATGTGGAGTCATCTCGAGGACATGCACGAGACGTTTCGGCCGGAACTATTCAGAGACTCTCTGAGAATGCTTGCCCGAAAGCCAATTCTGGGCTGGGGATTCGGAACCTTCCCAACCGTCTACCCCGTCTTTCGAAGCTTTTACACGACGTTGTTTGTGAACGCCGCCCATGACGACTACCTCCAAGTATTGGTGGAGACGGGCACGGTAGGATTTTCCTTTGTTGTTTGGTTCATGGTCGTTTTATACGGCAAAGGGCTACCCCTCTGCCGGGACGCTTCTACCAGCTGGCGAGGGGTGCTGCGCCTGGCCACCCTCGTCGGATGTACGGGTGTGGCGGTACATAGCGGCCTCGATTTCAACCTACAAATCCCGGCGAATGCGGCCTTGTTCTTCGTATTCTGCGCTCTGGCCACCAGTTTATCCACAGACAAACCTCGGACGTTACGCTTCGCCCGGATGTAGGTTTAGGTGCGCCCTTTGACTCTTGCTGTGGTCCGAGCCGCCGGGTTCCCAAGGCAGGCCCTAAGAGGTGTTCCATCCGGCGTGACCGGAACACTGGGCTGGGCCCAGTCCGCGTTGTAAGTGGCCTGAAGGCGCTCGAGGATTTCAGGCTCGCTCACGATGATGCCGCACTCGCGGTTGTCATCGAGGGAGACGCAGGAAAAGTTCTCCGAGCCAAGATAGGCCTGAGCGTCTGGCGTCTGGTAATCGGCCAGTGCCATCTTGGCGTGGATGTACATCTGGTGTTGAACTCCCTGCGCCACAAAGGGAAACGATTTGCACACGGCGTTCACGTGGCCGCCATTGAGGTACGTGATCCCGCGCGCATTGCCGTTGGCTGTGCCCTGGCCGCTAAGCACGGCTGCGATGAATCGCACCCTTACGCCACGCTTCGCGGCGGCGACCATCGCACCTAGCGTCCCCGGATCATCTGCCTCCTCGCAATAGATGTCGAGAGTTTTGGTGGCGCCGTTTATGAGGGACGTCAGCTTGGTGCGCGAGTTGACCGGACTCCACACCATAGAGGCCACGTTGGGAACAATCGACTTGGCGCTCCAATCGGCCGAGAATACGGCTGCAATCTCGGCTACTTCTGCTTGCACGGTTGTGACAATGCCGAAATCGCGCGTATCGCTGAAGGATTCGCTCGTCAGATTAAACGTCATCACGATGCCGATGGAGCCGTCGATGACGAAAGCCTTTTCATGAGTAACCTCAAATTTGGCCGGTGCCGGCCGGCACTGAATTCCCGCGGCCTTCAGTTCCTGAATGGCAGGCAGAATCTCCCGCTGCTGCATATCAGGCGGGAACGAGTACCAGTTGTAGAGCACACGTACGGCGACCTTCCTCTTTTGGGCGGCCTTGAGGGCCGCTAGGATCTGGGGATCACTGAGCTCGTAGATCGTCAGCTCGATACTCTTCTTAGCCGCATTCAAGGCATTCAGGACCAACGTACGGCCGTCATCGGGCTCGACAATCAGGGTGCGAGATGGGCTCATGTT
>DASPTY010000013.1:0-2907 GCA_035623175.1 Candidatus Limnocylindrales bacterium
CAGCGGCGCGTAGTTGTGAAGCTCGGCCCCCGCGGCCAGGGAGATGGGGAAAGTGGTCGAAATCCAAAGCAGGTTTTTTCGCCCCGGAAACCCCGAGAGGTGGCGGGCAAGCGAAATCAGAGCCTCGATCGTTTCATAGACGCGCGTGTCCATCGTGGATCCATAGGTTTGTTGCTCGAATTCCCAGGCCGCGGCGATGGCCTCAGGAGGGACAAATTGACCCATGGTCTCCAGTTGTGCGGCGAGAGAATTGGGGTCATCGCGGGGATGCACTTGTGCGAGCCCCTGACCGGCAGGAGTGATAGCGTTGTCCAGAGCAGCCTGCAGGAGGGCGGGATCGGTCGTAAAGTTTTGCAGCAATCGGAGGCGATGGCCGAGGAGAAACACCGCAACCGGGACATTGCTTGGCAGCGAACGCAACATGCGCAGCATCTGCACATGAACCTGCGACTGGAACCGGACATCGGTATTCAATCCGTCCACAAGGAGGATGGTTGGCGGGATCGGTTCTTTCTGCAAGGAGACGAGATTCGTGTGAACGCCGGCGGGCACTTGCAAGCCGCTCCCGGCTTGAGTCGCCAGGTCGGCAATGCGGACCTCGCGAAATACCGCAATCTTCTGCTCGTGCCTCGCTTTCCCCCGGCTTGGGGCCTGCTCGAAGACCTGAAAATCAGCGGCGGTCAGCCCAGTTGCGTGGCGGCCTTGATGGTTTTTGGCCACCACCTCCAGTGACACCATGCGTGTCGAAGCGTGAACGGGAGCCGCCGGTTTGGATGAGTTGTTCTTGGAGGCTTGCGAGGATTCCGGATGTGACGTCTGTGAATGAGCCGGTAAGGGCAGACAAAAACTTGCTAAAGCAAGAATGAAGGAAACGGTGAGACGACGAACCCCCGGTGTAAACAACCCGCCCTCCCGTGTGTGAGGCGATTCATTATAGCTAGATATCGTCTGATTTAAGAGTGCAGCGGTTCACTTGACTTCTTATTTGCGAACGGGAATGGAGACGGAACCGACAGCGCCGTTTCCAAGATCGCGAACGACGACGCGCAGTTTCTCCGCTTCCGGGCTGACATAGAGTGTTTTCGGATAGAGCCAGCCACGCGAGGAGGCGTCGGAAAAGGTCTGCGGATAGAGGGCTAGCTCAAGGCGGTCTTTGATGCTGTCGAGAACGCGGCCGTCCTTGGCGAGCAGGGCGAAGAGGACGTCGAGATTGGCGCGAAAGCGACCTTCGGTGTTTTCAAAATGGAGGTTTTCCGTATCGAGCTTCAAGACAACGTCCTGGTCAAACCATCCGAGGGGATTGGAAGGAACGTTGAGAGTGACGCCAATGGCCGCCCACTCCAGCATGCTTTTCGCAGCATCACGCAAGACGGCGTCCTGAAACGGAGTCAGAGGTTCATCCTTGGCGAAGTAGCCCTTGCGACAGTGGGCGGAGAGTCCTGGGCGCTTCAGCTTGACCTCGACGTGATGGTACTTGCTGTCCCAAGCGGCATCGCCGGGGTAGTAGCCAAGGAGGTAGGCGACGCGGCTATCGTCCACCACTTCGTGGATATGGGAGTCCAGTCCGTTAGTGTCGTAGAAAACGCGGCCTCCGGTTTCCGAAGCGAGCAGCTCCATGGCTTGCCGCTCACCGAAAAGGCCACTCACCGAGCCCGGAGGCGGGGATACGGAGGCCGGCGCAGTATTCAGCCAAGGGACCGCGCCTTGAGTGTCCGCGTAAGGAACACTGACGGGGCTGTATCTTTGATCTCCCCCGTACCCGCCCCCAGGGAGACCCTTTGCGTCCATGGGGTATAGGGCAACGTTCGCATTGCTGAGCATGCGCGCGAAATTGCGCATGCGCTCAAAGTAGCCCTCCGGGTTTGCAAACACTGGTTGCGTGGGTCCCCAGGAGTTAGGGAGGATGGTGTCGCGCTCGTTGAGCATGGTTCCCGGATCGAGACCATAGACAAGGGAAGGGAAATTCGGCGAGATCCAAACAAGGTTCTTCCGAGCGGGGGTGCCGCGTAAATGGTGAGCAATGGCCAGAAAGGCGTCTCCCGCCAAGATTCGGGTCAAGTCGTCCCGGGCTTCATTTCTGCGACTCAGATGGGAGCCGCTCTCCATCCAAGAGCGCATGCTACGGAAAGCCGCAGCTTGCGCGGTGTCGCCAATTGGAATGGCGCCTTTGTGGAGGCCGGTTCCGAGAGTCTTAGCCGCAGCAATCAGAGCGGCGGAATCATCCGTGAGGTCGTGAATAACTACGATGCCTTCAAAGCGCAGCGCATACAGAGCGACTTGTTCGCCGGGTTGCAGGGTGGAGAGGAAGCTCAGAACGGCCAGGCGGGCGCTGCGAATAGACGCCTTTGCTGACTCCGATGCGTAAATGTTCTGAAGCAGGAGTTCGTCTACCAAAATCACGGTGACGCCGGGCGAAGTCTCATCATGATGGGGAGGGCGATTGGTGAGAATCAGGGGTGATGCTTCGGGACGAGAACCGGGGGTAGGAGAGGCGCTGACGGCGAAATGGCTGAGCTTCTGCAGGTGGCCATTGTCGAAGACGTCGAAATCATCCTGGGCCAAGCCGCTGACGGGGCGGCCGTGGTTATCGAGGACGACGACATTGAGTTGGACCAGGCGGGTGGTGGTGCGAATGGTGGTGGCACTGCGCTCCTGTGCGGGTGTCGGAGCAGCGAGCGCGGCAAGCAATAAGGCAAGAATCAAAATGACATTCCAGGTGCGACGGAGTGCGGTGCTTAGAGGACTTTCGGTTTTTGCCATAGCGATCTCTCACTGGAACGACGTTAGTGGTCAAAACTCAGGTTTGTCGGACCCGCGGGAACCACGGTCGGGATCATGCTGGTCGTGGGAACGTCGGTCCCGACAATTTCAAATTTCACGTTGCTAAGCCAGACGGTTCCGTCTTTG
>DASPTY010000014.1:0-9827 GCA_035623175.1 Candidatus Limnocylindrales bacterium
GCCATGGCGGCCGCCGAACACTTGCGGGCGGAAGGATTTGGCGTTCGAGCAATCCGGCCTCCGACTGTACCTGCGGGGCGCGCGCGACTGCGGCTGTCGCTGACGGTGCAGATTGCCGAGGAAGAACTCAAGCGGTTGGTGAAATCACTTGTAGCTTGGCGCGAGAACAGGTTGACACCTGTAACGGTGAGAAGAGCATGAGACGCCATTTCTTTATTACCGGCACAGACACGGGCGTGGGGAAAACCACGCTGGCGGCACTGCTATGTGCCGCGCTTGATGCGGTTTACTGGAAGCCGATTCAGACGGGGACGCTGGAAGGTTCCGACCGAGTGACCGTCATGCGGCTGGCGGGAATCGGGACCGATCGGACGTTGGAAGAAGTCTACAAATTTGTGCCGCCCGTTTCGCCGGACCTTGCGGCGCGCTGGGCGGGCGTGGAAATCGATCTGAACAAGATCAATCCGCCGACGAGCTTGGCGAACGATTGGTTGATCGTGGAAGGCGCCGGCGGCGTGCTGGTTCCCATCAACCCGAAGCAATTCATGCTGGACATGATGGTGAAATTCAAGCTGCCGGTAATCCTTGCGGCACGGAGCGGCGTGGGCACAGTCAATCACACGCTGTTGACGCTGGCCGCGCTGCATGCGGCGGAACTGCCGGTGCACGGCGTCGTCCTCATTGGGGATCAGAACCGGGAAAACCGGGACACCGTCGAGAAATTCGGCCATGTCCGCGTGATTGGCGAAATTCCCAAGCTTCCCAACCTCCACCGCACGGCGCTGATGCAGGTCTTCCTGAACCACTTCGACCGATCTGCATTCGCGCAATGAGTTCTGCGCTACACATCTGGCATCCCTTTACCCATGCCGCGCTCGATCCTGCGCCCATTCGGGTGCAAAGAGCAGAGGGCGTCTACCTGTATACGGCGGACGGCCGAAAGATCATTGACACCATATCGTCATGGTGGGTGAATCTGCACGGCCATGCGAATCCGCGCATCGCGGCAGCCATTGCGGAGCAGACGCGAAAACTGGAACACGTCATTCTTGCCGGGTTCAGCCATGAGGCTGCGGAAGAACTGGCCGAGCGCCTGCGTAAGTGGGCGCCCGAAGAAATGACGCACCTATTCTTCTCCGACGATGGGTCGACCGCAGTGGAAGTTGCACTGAAACTCGCGGTGCAATATTTCAAAAATCAATCGCGGCCAGAGAAACGCGAGATTGTGGCCCTGGCGCGCGGATACCACGGGGACACCGCGGGGGCTATGTCTGTGAGCGATGAGTCCCCGTTCACGCAGCCATTTCAGTCGATGCGCTTTCCTGTGCATCGCGTGCACTCGGCGTATTGTTACCGGTGTCCGCTGGGCTTGACACGGGAAAGTTGCCACATCGAGTGCGTGCAGCAGTTGGAAGGATTGCTCGAAGACCGAGGCTCGCAGATCGCGACGGTCATCGTGGAGCCGCTTCTGCAGGGCGCGGGGGGAATGATTGTGCATCCGGTGGAGTTTTTGCAGAAGGTGCGTGCTTTGTGCACGAAGCACGATGTTCTGTTGATCGCTGATGAAGTGCTGACCGGCTTCGGGCGAACGGGGAAGATGTTTGCGTGCGACCTGGCCAATGTGACGCCGGACCTGATGTGCCTTTCGAAGGGGATCACGGGCGGATTCTTGGCCATGGGTGTGACGCTATGCAGCGATCGCGTCGAGTCGGCGTTTCGCAGCGAAGATCGGAGGCACACGTTTTATCACGGACACTCGTACACCGGGAACGCGCTGGCGTGCGCCGCGGCGAATGCGAGCCTGCGGATTTTTGAGGACGAGCCCGTGTTTGACCGCATCGCGACGATTGCGAAAATTCACGCGGAGCGATTGGGGCAAATGCGCGGAATGCACCAGGTGGGGGACACGCGGCAGATCGGCACGGTCGCGGCGCTGGAGTTGGTCGCGGAAGATGCGGGCTACTTGTCGTCGCTCCGGCCAAAGCTGTACGGATTTTTTCTTGAGCGCGGCGTATTGCTGAGACCTCTGGGGAATGTAGTGTACGTTTTGCCGCCTTATGTGATCGAACCTGACGAATTGCACCGCGTCTATGACGCGATTGTCGAGGCGATTGAGACGTTGCTGTGAGAGGCACCGAGAATCGGGCCAGCGAGAGTCTGTCTGGTAGACTGAAGAATTGGATGGGCGGAGGAATTTCGGTTGATTGGGCAACTGAGCGGCTGGAAGCAAAAGATCGTGGCATTTGCAGGGGCGCTGGGCGCGCCCGGGCTTTTTCTAATCTCCTTTCTGGATTCTTCCGTACTCACATTTCCCGTCATAAACGATCTGCTGCTGATTGAGCTGTCGATTCATCATCCGCTGCGCATGCCGTTGTACGCGGCGATGACGATGACTGGTTCGGTGCTGGGGTGCGTGCTGCTCTACTTCATCGCTGAAAAAGGCGGAGAAGCGTTCTTCCACCGCAAGGCTGGAGAACGAGCGCACGCGATCAGGGCCTGGGTCGAGAGGAATGGCTTCGGTGGAATGTTGCTCGCGGCGCTGTTGCCGCCGCCGACGCCGTTCAAGCCATTTGTCTTTGCGGCGGGAGTGTTTGAAGTGCCGTTTTTGAGCTTTGTTTCAGCGATTGCCCTGGCGCGCGCGATCCGGTACTTCGGGATCGGCTACCTTGCGATTCGCTACGGAAATGACGCCTTGCCATTTTTGGCGCACCACAAGCTGGAAGTGATGGCCGGGACGATTCTCTTTGCGGCGATAAGCTACGGATTGTCACGGCTGATTTTACGCGCGAAGCCGGAGGGAACTGTCTCGGATTAACGGGAGCTCAACGCAGGCGGACTTCAGTCAGCCACACCATTTCTTCATTCACAATTCCAAATCGCTGATCCACGAGAATGCGGGCGGCGAGCCGATGGTGGGTTTCGCGCTCGGCGGCATCGCGCATGGAGCGGATCACCACCTCATAACCGTCCGGCGTTTTGGAGACGGCCGCGCGGGGAAACGGCAAGTTGCGGACGTACTCCCTTGCGAGGTCAGTCTTCTGAGCAGCGTCCAACTCCGGAGAGAATTCGGGCTTGTGCAGGCAATCCGCCAACTCAGGATCGAAGCTCTTTCCCGGTCCGGCAGGGACGTCCGCTACACAAAGCAGCGACTGCGTTTCGACGACGCCATGCCAGGTGAGGAGGGAGAGGGCATCGGGGAAAGCCTCGACCTTGCGTGCCGACTCGCCACCGTAGGAGTGAGGATCGAGCGCGGCGGCGCAGCTGGACTGAAGAAATGCGCGAGCACCCAAATAAACGACGATCACGGCGAGCGCAATGATTGCACCGTTGCGCCCACGCGGCGCCTTGTCCTTCACCCCGATTTCCGAAGTGATCAGGTGGAAAAGTTCGGGCAGGCAAATGCCGACGACAAGAATCGCGAGGATCCATGGATCAACATTGGGAAGCCAATTGGTTGCGAAACGTGCGGAGGCGAAAGGCCAGAGCGGCGCGACGCCCTCAGATTGGCAGAGGTCCAGGAACACATGCACACCGGCAGCGACAGCGAGAGGAAGAAGGAGGGCCAAGAAAGGTTCGGGCTGTTTTCTACCAAGATAGCGCGCGAGAAGAATCGAGAGAGCGACAATAACCACGAGGCCGAGAAGAGAATGCGTGAACGTGCGGCGAGCCGCGAAATAGGTCGCGGGGCCGAAGAGCGAGCTAAGCAAATCAACATCCGCGAGAGTGCCGGCGCAAACGATGCCCAGGACCGTAGGCCAGCGGCGGCGGGGAAAAAATCCGCGAGCGAGCGCGAATGAGGCGAGAGCGTGAGAAGCAATGTCCACGGTCAGTGATTTGGCGTCGAGCCTGAATTCGAGGAAAGCGCATCGCGCGGCACGAGCAGTTTCAGGGCGCGTGGGGCAATCGAGAATTCCACCGGCAAGCGCGCGAGCGGCTCTCCGTCCACCTGAGCATAAATCGGATTAGCGTCAAGCGGCTCGCAAATTAGCGAATCCGCCTTCCAGAAGTGGACGTCTTCTTCCTTGCGCAGGTTGCCCATCCACAACGTCGGCAAATAGCTCAAGTAGCGCAGCCCACTCTGCGTGGTGAGGGCCATAACTTCGAACTGGTCCTCGAAGAGGTCGGCCTGATCGGTAATTTTGAACGGGCCGCCATAGTTTTTCGTGCGGCCAACGACAACCAGCGTGGCTTCAAATTGATGATCGCCGGCACGCACACGGAAACGCGGGAAGGTGTAACGCAAAACCTCGCGCGCACCCTGCCACCAGTAGGCGAGGATGCCGACGCGCGCCTTCAGGCCGAGGTCAACGGAATAGACGATCATGCCGTCAGGTCCTGCTCCGGACACGCAGAGGAAATATCGCGTGCGGTCGGGCTGCTCCAAAGGCGTGGCAAGGCCTAGCGCGATTTCGCGTAATTCGCCGTGAACGAGACGCCGCGCCGCGCGAGGGATGTCCCAGGGCAGGTCGAGTTCCTTGGCGAGGATGTTGGCCGTGCCGCCGGGAAGAAGCGCCAGCGGGACGCGGTGGCCGTTCGAGAGATTCGCAAGGCCGTTGACAATCTCGTTGAGCGTGCCGTCGCCGCCGCAGGCAATCACAAGTTGACGCCCTTCGCGCGCGGCTTGCTGGGCGATTTCGGTGGCGTGGCCGGGGGCAGTGGTTTCGGCGAGGTCGACCTCCATGCCATTGGAGCACAGGATGCGCCGTGCCTCGTCAAGGAGGCGTCGGCGCCCGTTGCCGCCATTGCCGGCGTTGGGGTTGTGGATCAGCAAAGCGTTTTGGAAGTGCGTCTCCATGGTCTCCCGGGCCTTGGCCAAAAGAGCATTGTAACTGAAAAAGGGAGGAGCAAGTGGAGGGCCAGAGAAGAGAGAAGCATAGAAGTAAGGAAGTGAACGTGCAGAAAAGAGTTCAGGGCGAAGGAAGGTAGAGAGGCGAAAGAAAAAGGCGCCAAGTGCATGGCAGAGGCGGCTGGGGCCAAGGATTGGATTTAGGGGGTATAGTTGGTGCGACGTTGCGAAGGGAGCGATTCTATGGCGGGAAAGAAATGGGTCGTCATTTTCGGGTGCGTGATTCTCTGTCTGAGCTTTGCGCTTTGGCAGTGGCCGGCGCGGAACGCATCTGCGTCGGATGAGGTGGCGGCGAAGGTTGAGCGGCTAGATCCGGCGGCGAACGAAATTGTTCCTGAAGGGGCGAAACTGCAAAAACTGGCTACGGGCTACACATGGACTGAAGGGCCCATCTGGATTCACGAAGGGTATTTGTTGTTCGCCGATATTCCGAGTAACACCATCCGGAAGGTTGTGCCCGGAAACGCGGCGAGTGTTTTCCTTCAGCCAAGCGGCTATTTGGGCGCCGCGCCATTCGGCGGGCACGAGCCTGGCTCGAACGGGATGACGCTGGACTCACGCGGGCGCTTGACCGTGGCGGGTCACGGGCAGCGCAATGTGTACCGGCTGGAATCGCTGAACGATACCGCGCACACGACCATCCTGGCCGACTTGTATGAGGGCAAGCGCCTGAACAGTCCGAATGATCTGGTCTACAAATCGGATGGCTCGCTGTACTTCACCGATCCGCCGTACGGATTGCCCAAGCAGAATGACGCAGACCCGGGAAAAGAGCTGAAAATCAATGGCGTGTATCGCGTCGCGGGCGCCTTCGCACATAAACCCGGAACTCCGCCCGAACGTGACAAAATTCAGCTCATAGTGAAAGATCTGCCTCGACCGAATGGCATCGTGTTCTCGCCGGATGAGAAATATCTTTACGTGAGCAATTCGGAGCCTCAAAGAACCTGGATGAAGTACGGCGTGAAGGCAGATGGGACCCTTGAGAAAGGGGAGCTTTTCTATGACGCGAGTCCTGACCCGCGGCGGGGGAGTCCGGACGGTATCAAAGTGGATCGAGCAGGGAATTTGTACGGTGCCGGGCCGGGCGGCGTGTGGATTTTCTCGCCGGGCGGGAAACACATCGCAACGATTCTGATGCCGGAAATTGTCTCGAACCTAAATTGGGGCGGGAGCGATGGAAAGTCGCTCTTCATCACTGCGAGCAGCAGCGTGTACCGGATCGACTTGAAGATTGAAGGAGTGCAGCCCTGAAGGTGCGAGCAAGTGCCGCTCGCATATAATACGGGGCGGCTCCCCCAGGTAGCGATGAGGCGAGGACGGCAAAGGCGCAAATGGCGAAGGCCAACGGAAAACTGAAAAAAGAAGCTGAGGAGCTGCGGGAGAAGATCCGGAAGCACGAGTATTCGTATTACGTCGTGGATGAGCCAGAGATTTCGGACACCGCGTTCGACAAGTTGATGAACCGGCTGAAAGAGATTGAGGCCGAGCATCCGGAATTGGCGACGCCTGATTCACCGACTGTGCGCGTGGGAGGAGCGCCGCGCGAGGGTTTCCAAACAGTCAAGCATGCGCGCGCGATGCTGAGCCTGAACAACGCTTTTTCGTACGACGCGCTGAAGGACTGGGACCGCCAGGTGAGGGAAGGGACGGGGCGTCTGGTGGTCGAATATATCGCCGAGCACAAGTTCGATGGGTTGAGCATCTCGCTGCAGTACGAAGATGGCGTGCTGATGCGCGGCGTGACGCGCGGCGATGGGACCACCGGCGAGGACGTCACACCTAATGTGAAGACCATCCGGTCGATTCCACTGCGAGTGGACGCGGCGGCATTGAAAAAAGCGAAGCTGCCGGGGGATTTTGAAGTGCGCGGCGAAATCATGATGACGCGCAAGGCGTTCGAAGCGCTGAACAAGCAGCAGGAGGAAATCGGTGGAAAGATTTTCGTCAATCCACGAAATTCGGCTGCCGGCGCGGTGCGCGTCCTGGATCCCACGATTACGGCGCAACGGAAGCTGGACTTCTTTGCGTACTACCTGTTCGTTGATGGAAAGGTGCCGTTCGCGAAGCATTCGGATTCGCTTCTGGCGCTAAAGCAAATGCGTTTTCGCGCCTCGGATGACTGGAAACTGTGCGATGGAATTGACGCGGTGATGGAGTACTGCACGGCCTGGGATGACAAACGGGAGAGGCTGCCGTACGAAATCGATGGCGTGGTGATCAAGGTGAACGCGACCTCGCTGCAGAACGAGCTGGGGTTCACCGCGAAGGCGCCGCGCTGGGCGATCGCGTACAAATATCCTGCGCGGCAGGAACAAACCGTCGTGAATGACATCATCGTGCAGGTGGGCCGCACAGGCACGTTGACGCCCGTGGCGGTGCTCGAGCCGGTGCAGGTCGGAGGCGTGACCGTGAGCCGCTCGACGCTGCACAACATGGACGAAATCGAGCGGCTGGGGCTGCACATCGGCGATACCGTGCTGATCGAGCGCGCCGGCGAAGTGATTCCGCACGTGCTAAAGGTCGTGAAGGAAGGGAAGCCGCGGAAGGCCTTCAAGATGCCGGCGAAGTGCCCGGTATGCGGCAGCGCAATTCACAAGGCCGAGGGCGAAGTCGCGTATCGCTGCGTGAATGCGGCGTGCCCGGCGAAATTGAAGGAGTCGCTGCTGCACTACGCGGGACGGCACGCGATGGATATTGACGGCCTGGGCGACAAGATCGTGGACCAGTTGGTCGAGAAGGGCATGGTGAAGGACGTCGCGGACTTGTACTCGCTGAAACAGGACGAAGTGGCCGAGCTGGAGCGGATGGCGGAAAAGTCCGCGCAGAATTTGCTGGAAGAGATCGAGGCGAGCAAGAAGAATCCGCTTTCGCGGCTGATTTATGCGCTGGGAATGCGTTTTGTGGGCGAGCGGACAGGGCAATTGCTCGCGGAACATTTTTCTTCGCTCGAAGAATTGGCAGGCGCAAAAGCGGAAGAACTGGAAAACGTCCAGGAAGTGGGCCCGAAAGTGGCGGAGAGTATTACGGAATTCTTCAGCGAGGCGGCGAATCGGAACCTGATCAAGAAGCTGAACAAGGCCGGCGTGCGGCCGACGGCGGAAAAGCGCGAAGTGAAGAGCAATAAGCTCGCAGGGAAGTCGTTTGTGTTTACCGGCGGACTTGCGAACCGCTCGCGGGAAGAAGCCGGCGCGCTCGTGCAGCAACACGGCGGCAAGGTGAGCGGCTCCGTGAGCAAGAAGACAGATTACGTCGTGGTGGGCACGGACCCAGGGTCAAAGTACGACAAAGCAAAGGAATTGGGCGTGCCGATCTTGACGGAAGGTGAGTTTGAGAAGCTGATCGGAATCAAGTGAACTCGTGGCAGTGTCATTTTCAGGAGCTAGCGTGTGGCGGATGATCAGAATGTTGCGGAAGAACAGCTCGACGAGATTGAATACGGAAATTCACGCCTTAAGCGAGCGGCGGTCTTTCTTCGGTCGGCCATTCCTTCCGATCCTTGGCAACTATTATTTCTAGCCGGAACCATCTTCCTCTTCATTGCACCTAGATTGACTTGGCGACCGGAGACACTCGTACCGCCCGTGACGGTGAGGTCGTATGACCTCATCTATTTTTTGTACCCAATCATGTTTTCCGGCCTGGCTGCCTACTTCACGTGCTTTTGGTCTGGGCACCGAGCCATGCGGAGAATTCTCTGGTTGGTATTCCTTCCAGCAGTGTCTGGTCTTGGTTCGATCGTCTACGAGTACTTTCATCTCAGCCACTTACCGTCGTCTGTCCTTGAGTCACGCCACAGCGCAGCCGCCGTGTACGAGTGGATAGGTGCAAATCTTTGGAAATTTCCTGCGGGTCTCTATTTCTGCTTCCTCGGCCTGCTGCTAGTGGCTGCCTTTACCCTCAGGATTGGGCTTGGGCTTTCCTCTCTTCCCATCGCACTACGGCAAAGGGACGAATCCTCGGAAGCACCAGATTTCTGGAATCGATACAGATTGCTGATCTTCGTATTAGTGTGCCCAATATTTCTGTTGGCAGGTGTACTCGCCTTTCTAATGTATCTGCCGTACTTTTTGGGAGCTCCGGGTCCTTCCTCCCTTTCCACAACGGTCCTCACGGTCCTTACCAAAACAGTCGACGGCCTAATTCTGGTTGGCATTGCCTTCTTGCTGCTGGGGAAGGCAGGAATGAAAGCTGCTCGGAAGGCGATCCGCTTACCGAAACTCACGGGCGCTTTCTTGGCCATTTTGCTGCCGCTTGGCGTGAGTTTAGTGACCGCAGCTATTCCGTATCTCGTAGAGCGCGCAAGCTGGGCGGCCTATTTTTTCGGACAGACTTCACCTCCTGTCTTCAGCACCTATTTTGACGTGAGTGGCTTAAGAGACCCTTGGTTAGCATTCTTAATCCTTGGCGCTTTCGGAGAAGAGATAGTTTTTCGGGGCCTTTTGTTGCCGCAATTCTTCCGGCGTTATGGAGTTCGCCACGGGATTTTCTTCGTTGGCATCGTCTGGGCCGCGATTCACTTTCGAGCGGATTCGTATGCCGGGCTGTCGTTTGCTGGAGTGTTGTACCACCTAGCGTGGCGAATATTGGCCTGTCTCGTGTGGAATCTTGTTTTCTGCTGGATGACTCTGCGTTGGCGGTCGATCATCCCATCTGGCATTGCACACACAACCTTAAACGTCATAGGAGTCTCTGGAATCAATGGAAACGTGGTTTGGAGCGCGGAATGCGGCCTGATTTTGTGGGGAATAGCTGGTGCGGCGTTGTTCCACTACTGGCCGGTGTCGAGCGTGCCTAACGACGATGTGGTGGCATCGAATCTGCGTGGTGAAGCATGATCACAAAAACGACCATTCCAACGACGAGAATGAGGAGAGCTACACCCAGTAGTTTCCAGAAACTCCAGCCAAAAAAGCTCGCGCCATTGAGTTTCCGGCTTGGACCTTGGTCCAACAGCAGAAGCAGATAGTGATCGCCCTTG
>DASPTY010000015.1:0-22853 GCA_035623175.1 Candidatus Limnocylindrales bacterium
TTTCGCTTTTGCCAAGAACAAGCCGTTGAACGTCTACACCGACACGGTAACCATTCGCTTGCCGCTATCTGTTTTGCCCAGTGCGCCGCTTGGGCCTCAGCACCTGGCGATGAAGCTTCGCTACCAGGCCTGCAGCACTGAGCTTTGCCTTCCACCCGTAACAAAAGATTTGGACGCCACCATCAACGTCGTGGCTCAACAGTCCGCCGCCAAGCCCGCCAACGCTGAAATTTTCAAGCAAAACAAATAAGCGGCCCTGGTTTCTAAAATTCCTCTACTTCCCTCGCTTCCTTCCCATCCTTTACTTCCATCCCTTCAAGGCTTCTCGCAACCGCCGGACGACTCTCTCCTGACCAAGAACAACCATGGTGTCGAACAAGGGCGGGGCTACGGCCTGTCCCACGATGGCCACGCGGGTCGCGTTAATCAACAAACCGGCCTTCACGCCGCCCTCTTCAGCCACTTTGCGCGACGCTTGGTCGCACGCATCGTGGTTCCACTCCGTCAATACAGCAAGAGCATCCACGAGCTTCTTCAATAGGTCCGGCACGTTTTCATCCTTCCAGAACTTCGCCTTTGCCGCCGGATCAATTGTGAATTCATCGCTGAAAAAGGCTCGCGACCAGTTTGAAAAATCGGGCAGCAGCCGCACGCGCGGGCGCAGCAAGTCCACCGTCTTTGAAAACCATTCGTGTCCTGTGCCTCTCGCCCACTCGTCCTTCCAAAGACCATCTTGTTTCAGTTGCGTTTCGACCTCCGGCAACAAATCCTCAATCGGCAGCTTCTGAAGATACTGCGTGTTGAACCATTCGAGTTTCGCCCGGTCAAACACACCATTTGTCCGGCTCACTCCTTCCAAGGTGAATTTCTCCAGCAGATCCTTCGTGCGGAGAAACTCTTCGTCTCCTCCCGGCGCCCAACCCAGAAGCGCGAGGAAATTCCGGAACGCCTCGGGCAGGAAACCTTCCCGCCGGTACATGTTCACGTCCGTGGCCCCGTGGCGCTTGGAGAGGCGCGACTTGTCCGGTCCTAGAATCAGGGGGACGTGCGCGAAAACCGGTGGCTGTGCTCCCAGCGCGCGGTAGAGCAAGACTTGCTTCGGCGTATTTGAAATGTGGTCGGCGCCGCGGACCACATGCGTGATCCGCATGTCGATGTCATCCACGACCACGCTCATCTGGTACATTGCCTGACCGAATTCTTCGTTCTCTTTCCCTGACCGCAGGAGCACGAAATCCTCAATCTCATCGTTGGAGAAATCCCGCTCCCCGAACACGGCATCGAAAAACTTCGTGGTACCGCCCACGGGAACTTTGAACCGGATGGCAGGCTTGATGTCCGGAGACGACGGTTTCCCCTCGCGGCAGGAGCACCGCACCACCTTGCGCACCTGGGCTTTCTCCGTGCCCTCTTCGGCGTGGTCGCCGCCCGCATAACGCTCCGGCGGGCAGTAGCACAAAAACGCCGATCCGTTGGCAAGTATCTTTCTTGCTGCTTCCTGATAGAGTTCCGTGCGCTGGGATTGATAGAAAGGCCCCTCGTCCCAGTCCACCCCCAGCCATTTCAGCCCATCCAGAATGCCTTCGACAAGCTCGGGCTTGTTGCGTTCCGCATCCGTATCTTCAATGCGAAGGAGCATCGCTCCGTGCTGGCGGCGCGCGAACAGCCAATTAAACAATGCCGTTCGCGCGCCCCCGACGTGAAGATAACCCGTCGGCGACGGCGCAAATCGCACCCGCACACTTCCCGGATGAATATTGTTGGCCTCTGTCATCGTTTGCGACTTTCAGTGGATGGCAATCAAAACTTCAGTGTAGCGAACTTGCCTCGATTCCGTCCATCTACGCCCAAAATTGCGCCCCTAGGCTTCCGCTCACTCGCGCCAGTTCGAACAAATCTTGTTTGGACTTTCTCCGAACCCGAGCCCCGGAGGGTGGCCCTTCCGGCGTGCTCGGCTCTCTACTACCTCTTACGCAACCAGTACTCCGGTACGCTTGCCGCCTGATTTTTTGCTGCCTCATAATCGCAAGTGATTCGTTTTGTGTGTGGTTGGGGTGTCTCGACGCGCTAGTGGCAGCCTCTTTTTGCTGTTTGGCAAGGTCATTCTGAAGGGGATTTGCCCTGCCACCCGGATGCAGACATCTTTGCTGTTTCTCTGGCCCGCCACACAGAGGAACAGCCCTAGGTCCGTATGGCCCAGAGCATTATCGCACTCGGTTTCCTGCTGGCTACCCTGTTGGCCGGGGTGTTCTTCGCATACCTCTATTCCCTCAAGCGCCAGTCATATCTCCTAATCTGGACGTTGGCCTGGGTTTTGTACGCGTTTCAGTTCCTGGCTCTCCTTCTCTCTCCTCCTTTCGGTTCTTATCCTGCGGTCAGCGCATTTGGTCCCGCCTTTTTTGGAGTGGCGGGTCTCGGCTTCTTTCTGGGTACTCAACGCTACACCCGCCAGCGTATCTGGCTCGGCCCAGCCATTGGCGCAGCCTTCTTCCTGATCCTCTGGACCTCGGCCACGCTGCTCCAGTTTTTGTCCTTGTCTTCCGGAATCCCGGCTTCGCTGATTTATCTTGCCGTTGGATTTCTTTTCTGGCGCGAAAGCCGTCATCATGAAACGCTGGCAGATCCGCTGTTAGCTCTTGCCTTCACCTCTTGGGGAGCTTTGACCCTTGGTATTTATGCGTTACCGTCACTCCGCGAGTCTCTCGGCCATGCAGCGTTGCCCATCTCCGTAATTCCTACGGTATTCGTTTGTATGCTTCTGACCATGGCCGTCTACGAAGAAGAAAAACTTCGTGTCGAGCGCAACATGCTGGCACTGTCCAACTTGAATTTGGCCACTTCCAGTTTTGTGGGCGGCGAAATCCAACGCATGCTTGCTCAAGCCCTCGATCGTGTCCTGGGGGTGGTACGGCTGCCTTCTGGCGTTCTCTTTCTTCATCACGGAGATCCCGCGGGCCCAAGCTCCGTGATCTCCGCCGGAGTTCCCGACGAATTCAGCCGGTTGGCGCAGAGCGAGGGCCTGGATGACTATCTTGGAGGGCTGGTGTCGCGCCTCGGCGGCTTGCTTGGGTTTCGCGATCTTCGTGATGACAATCTTTCCGCGCTCGAAAAAGAGGAACCCATTCGCCGCTTCCGCGAACTCGCCTTACGGAACGGACTCCGGAGCGTCGTGGCGATCAGTCTGCAGGCCAAGGAACAGACCTTCGGTCTTCTCCTCCTTGGCACACCGGACAGCAGGCGGTTCACACCCGCTGAATTGCGGCTCTTGCTCGCTTTGGGCCATCAGATTGGCATGGCGGTTGAAAACAGCTACCTGATTCAGCAGACTTCCCGTCGTTCCGAAGAGCTGCACGTTCTCAACGAGATCGGGCGGGCGCTCAGCTCCACGCTGAACAAAGAAGATCTCCTCCGCAGAATTTGGGAAGAACTGCGTCGCCTCTTCGATGTCGAAAATCTTTACCTCGCCTCATTTGATTCCGTACGCGACCAGATTCAATTCGAATTGGAAACTATCAAGGGCGTTCGCATGCCGAAACGTGCGCGCCCCGCAGGTAATCACCTCACCGAATATGTCCTGCGCACGCGGCAACCGGTCCTGATTCGGGAGGACTTCATCGCGGAAGTCCGCAAATTGGGCGTCGAACCCATGCGCACCACCGGCTCCTTCTGCGGCGTTCCCCTGGTCGCTTATGACCATGCCGTTGGCGCATTGTGCATTTTTTCCGAAAACGAAAGAGCGTTTGACGAAGGGCATCTCGAGCTTCTGCGCGTTCTCGCCAGTGAAGCCAGTATCGCCATCGAAAATGCGCGCCTGTTCCAAGAAGAACGCACGAAGGCCCGCCATCTCAATCTATTGAACTTGATTTCGCGAGATGCCATCGCCACGCTAAATCCCGACGAAGTCCTGGCCAAAATTACCGAGCAGCTTGAGAACGGGCTCACCTACGACCACCTGGGAATCGCCCTGCTCGACTACGCTACACGCGAACTCACCATCGTCGCCGAAGGCGGCAAGCGTCGAGGAGCAACTGGCCGCCGTCTGCCGCTCGATGCCGGTTTGATCGGCCAGGTAGCCCGTACGGGCAAGGCCTCGACCTACCGCTCGAGCGTCACCTCGCAGAACAGCCCTAAACCCGTTCTCGCCGATTCGCTCACGGCCATGGCTCTGCCCATCTTCTACGCGGACCACCTTCATGGTGCCCTCTACGTCGAGAGCCAGGAGCGTCTCGACTTTTCGGAAGAGGAATCCCTGCTGCTTCACACTCTGGCGGACTTGGTCGCTGGCGCATACCACAACGCCCTGACTTTCCAGAAGGCGCAAGAGCAAGCCATTACCGACGGTTTGACCGGCGTAAAAACTCACCGCTTCTTTATGGAAGCCCTTTCGTCTGAGTGGAAGCGTTCGTCGCGTGCCGGGCGATCCTTCGCGCTTGTGCTGATGGACCTGGACCGCTTCAAGTTCGTGAACGATTTCTATGGCCACTTGGAAGGCGACTTGGTGCTGCAACGCGTGGGTCAAATCCTGGAAACCAATTGCAGGCGCTCGGACGTGGTTGCCCGCTACGGCGGAGATGAATTCGTCATCCTGATGCCGGAAACCACCATGGAGCAGGCGCGCCAGCTCTCCTCCAAATTACGCGGCTGGGTCGCTTCCGATCCGCTTCTGCGCGAAAAGAACATCAGCGCCAGCTTTGGAATTGCTTCGTACCCGTTGCACGGCTCATCGCCGCAAGAGCTGATTCAGGTCGCCGATGCATCCATGTACCTCTCCAAGCATCAGGGTGGCAACACCGTCTCGACCGCGGATCACGTCGATCCCGCGGAAGCCCGCCGATGGAAGCGTGATGTTCTCGAAGCCTATCTCGGCGTCACGCTGAAGCGATTGTTCGCCACAGGCCCGGAAGCATTTGATGAAATCTATCAGCGCCTCCGCCAGTTTTCCGATTCGTTGCCGCCTGGAGAAGCTGCAGGCCCCACAGGCACGGAAGGGCCAAGTGCGCTCCCGCAGTCCATCCTCGAAACCGTAACCTCGCTCGCCTACGCCATTGATGCAAAGGATCAATACACGCAGGGCCATTCACAGAAAGTCTCGGCTTACGCCGCGCTTCTCGCCGAGGCCATCGGTTTGTCCGAGCCGGAGGTGGAGGAGATTCGGCTCGGCGCCGTGCTGCACGACGTCGGCAAAGTGGGCATCCCCGAGCAGATTCTCAACAAGAACGGACCGCTGAATCCCGACGAGTGGGAAACCATGAAGTCACACGTCACCTACGGCGGAAAGTTGCTTGAGCCTCTCGTGCCTCTCGCGCGCATTCGCGAGATGGTTCTCCATCACCACGAATTCTTCGACGGCTCGGGCTATCCCGATTCGCAGGTCGGCAAGGTGATTCCTCTCGGCGCGCGCATCCTCACCATCGCGGATTCCTACGACACCATCACCAGCGACCGCAGTTACAAGAAGGGCCGCACCGCAGAAGAAGCACTGGCGGAGCTCGAACGTTGTGCCGGCGCACAGTTCGATCCTGATCTCGTGGCTGCGTTTGTGCGGGCGATGCGCCAGCAGCCCAACCCCATCATCGAAATCGCGTCTTTGCTCTCTCGCAATTCTTGAGCGGTGAAACAATAAGTCCCCAGCGACGCCTAGAAGAATGTGACGGCTGACAGGGCTTTCTGCGCAAGTTCGGCCGCGCCGGGCTTCCCCGCGAGAACCAGCTCCGCCCATTCTGCCGCCGCATTCGAGATGCGCACGGCTTCGGTTGAGAGCGATTCCGGCCCCCCGGAATCGGAATTTCCGAAGAAAATCCGGTCCATCGGGCGCGATGCAATCATGCGGTTCTTCGTATATTGGCCGGGGACAGCCATCATCATCGCGTGGCCGCGGCGATACAGGCGAATCTCGATGGGATCCAGATTGAACTCGGGAAGAAGGCCCTGAAACTCTTTCAGCACTTTTCCCGCAAAAGCCTTGCAATCGTCCTCTCCCAACAGCAACGACCGCTCCGATTCGCGCAAGGTCGAATAGAAAGTGAGGACCTCGTACTTGGGTTTGTACCCCGGCTGATTCCGAATCGTCCAGTCGGCTACGATAAAATCTGTAAAGGAGTTTCCCGGACACCAGTTGTCATAGCCTTTCCGGTAGATGGGCCTGTCAAAAATCATGTTGATCATGGGAACCGGTGCGTAACGCATCCGCTGCATTGCCTGTTTCTGTTCGTTCGGCAGTCCGGCAACGATTCGCGCCGTGATAAATTTCGGTGTGCACAAGAGCGCAACTTTCGCCGCCACTGTAATGACCTTCTCCTCGTGCACGTACGTCACTCGCACGAAATCCTTGTCTGGGACAACGGAAACCACGGTTGCACCCGCGAGCATTCGCTCGCCATACTTCGGCTTCATCACTTCGACCAGCTTGTGCGTGACGCAACCCAACCCTCCGGGTAGAATCACGCGCGTATTGTCCTCCCCTCGGATCAGATACTGCGCATCCACCACCCCGATGAACGCAGTCGTATCTGCTGTGAAAGCACCCCAGTTTGACGGGCCATACGCGTCCCACCACTTGGTAATTTCGGGAGCATAAGCACCAGTGATGTCCGTGAATGGCTTGGAGTCCAGCTCCGTCATGTTTTTGCGGGCGTCCATCTTAAGAATGTCTTCGGTGAACTTCTTGAAGCTCGCGACGGTCGCTTTCGAATACGGCAGATTCAAGAGCCCGCTCCCCCAGGTGTCCGGCGTGTAAACTCCGTTGTCGATGGTGGGATCCGGCATATCGATAGGAAGCAAGTGAAGGCCAATTTCCTTGGCCAACTGGTCACAATAGCTGTTGCGAAAATCGTACGCGGAGCCGGTCGAAAATGCCTGGCCCTCGTATTCTTCCTGATAGGCATTCCCTCCAAAGTGCTCGTCTTTCTCCAAAAGAAGCCAGTCTTTTCCCCGGAAGAAGTACGCTGCCGATAGGCCGGCAACTCCGCCTCCGATAATGGCGATGTCCACTTTGCGAGTGGCGTCCGGCTTGGCGAACGAGTGGCCCTCGCGGACCTGGTGGCAAATCGAGAACTGTTCGCCCTCAACCTTCGCGCCTACTGGCTTTCCCTCGGGAATCGGCAGAAGCGCCTTATCAACGGGGCAGCCGGCCGCCACCGAGCCCGCCACAACAATCTTGATGAAATCTCGTCGAGATGGAGACATCGCTTCAGGCCCTCCTAGGGGTGCTCCAGAACTTCCCGAGCTTACCTGTCAATCGTTTGCGTTTGATTCCGATACCCGCCGGCAGAGCGCGTCCTCTTCCTTCCGACATGAGCCCCGGAAGATGGCGCGGGCTAGAACAACGCACGATCTACCGGCTGTCGGCAACATAGACAATTTTGCCTCCGGAAATTGTGACAAGTACCTTGGTCTGATCAATCGTGGCTGGGCTAACTTCAAAGATGTTGCGATCCAAAATGATTACGTCAGCGACTTTGCCTACTTCCACGGATCCTTCCGTCCTCTCGTGATGGCCCGCGATAGCGGCATTCAGCGTATAACCTTGCACCGCCTGCGCCACCGTCAACCGCTGTGACCGGACAAATCCATCGGCTGGTTTGCCGTCCGCGGTCTGCCGCGTGACTGCCGTCTGAATGCCCAGCCACGGATTAAGCGTCACCACCGGCCAATCGCTCCCGAATGCGTACTCACCGCCTTCCTCCGCGATGCTCCGCCAAGCCCAGGCCCGCCCTGCACGCTCCGGCCCCACGTTGCGTGCCCAAACGTCCAGCGTGTCCGCGTCCGGGTACGAGTGCAATGGCTGCATGCTCGCGATTACGCCAAGCTTGCCGAATCGCGGGATATCGCTCGCGGCAATGGTTTCAATGTGCTCGATGCGATGCCGCCGGTCCCTGGGGTGGTTCTTCTGTGCTGCGTGCTCATAGGCATCCAGTGCCGTGCGCACGGCAAAATCGCCAATGGCATGCGTGTAGATTTGCAGTCCCCGCTTATCGAGATCGACGACCGCCGCCTTGTACTTCTCCGGTTCCCAGAACAGAGCTCCTTTTGCAGCCGTGTCGTCTGAGTATGGTTCAAGCATCGCCGCCGTGTGCGATTCCACCACACCGTCCAGCAGAAACTTCACGCTGCTGACGTCGATCCAGTCGTCGTGGAATTTCTTTCTGGCGCTTTCGATTGCGCTGATATCCTGCGGACGCAGTTCAGGTGGTTCGACTAGATATGCAATGTTGAAACGAACCCACAGCTGTCCTTCATCGCGCAATTCCTGCAAGACCTCGAGTTCCTCGAAGTCGCCGCCGGCGCTGTGAACGCGAGTAATTCCATTTTGGACAGCCCATTTGATTCCCGCTCGCAAGGCATTCAACTGCTCCGCGTGATCCGGTTTCGGCACAACCTTGCTGACAAGCGCTCCTGCCGCCTCCTTCAGGGTCCCGGTGGGTTCTCCGGTTTGGGCGTCGCGGACAATTTCTCCATTCGGCGGGCTGGGCGTCGACTTTGTAATGCCGGCCAGCGCGAGTGCCTTTGAATTGGCCCACGACGTGTGCCCATCGTATGCCCTCAACAACACGGGACGGTCCGGCACAATCTCATCGAGGTATTTTTTGTGCGGGAGCGTTTCCGGGGCAAACATGGCGTAGTTCCAACCCCGCCCGAGGATCCAATTCTGGTCTGCCTGTTCCGCAGCATAGCTGCGCAGGCGTTTCTGAATATCCGCCACATTGGTAGCGCCTTCCAGATTTAGACGGCGCAGGCCGAAGCTGCCTCCCGTGAAATGGATGTGACAATCGGTGAATCCGGGCAGCACCAGTCGGCCGCCCGCGTCAATCATTTTTGTGTTCATGCCCCGCAGTCGACTCACTTCATCGTCCGTCCCCACAGCCACGATCTTGTCTTTGTAAATTGCAAGGCTTTGTGCCCAAGGTTGCCTATCGTCAACCGTGAAAATTTTGGTGTGGATAATGATGATGTCGGCGGGCGCAACACGTGTGGACTGCTGGGCACGGGCCGCAAGAGCCGTGGCCAAGACGATCAGCAGCAGAACCAGCTTCGCAATTCGGCGATGTGCTTTCACATGCACCTCTTCGAGCCACACCACGCTGCGGATTGCTGCGCGCAGCAGAAAGCTCAGAATGTGGGTGGTGTATTGACCCACAGAATCCAGGCTTCGGAACGCCCGGGGTTTTTCCAGCGATGCGGCGTTGAGCTTTCGAAGTAGAGGCTGTCGCCCGACTTCAGCCGGTAGTGCTCCTGATCGTGGAGCCAAATCTCGAACTCGCCCCGCAATACGTGCAGGAATTCTTCGCCTTCATGGGCGTACGGCTCACCGCTGCCTCCCCCTGGTTTTATGCGAAACAGATGCGGCTCCATGGCTGTGTTCCCCCAGGCAAGCAACTCCATTCGCACATCTGGGCTCGTCTCCAGGATTTTGCGCTCGGAAGGGCGCACCAGCGTCGGCGCATCGCCATTGGTCTCGAATAGCGACATGATGTTGGTTTTGTAAAAGCGCGCGATCCGTCGCAGCGTGGCCACTGAGGAGCGCATCTGCCCCCGCTCCAGAGCGCTCAGAAATCCCACCGAAACTCCGGTGGCTCGCGCGACCTGTGCCAAGGACAGCCCGCGTTTGACGCGCAAGCGGCGAAAACGCTGACCCGGCGACTGCCGTGCGTCCGCGGGCGCGACGACCACGCCTTGTTTCTTCAGCACATGCACGATCGCTGCGGGGTTCAGGCCCCGTGCGCGCCGGAGAAAGATGGCCCGCTGCAGCAGTCGCACGTCCGATTCCGTATAAAGCCGGTAGCGGCTCTCGGTTCTCTGCGGCGTCACCAGCCCCAGCGTCTCCCAGGCCCGCAGTGCAGACGAAGAAATGCCCAGGCGACGGGCCACTTCCGAGATTCGCAGCAGCCGCTGGTTCCTCGCTTTTTCCGATGCCCTGGACAATTTCTTTCTGCTTGACATAGCCCCCGGCTTTCTCTAAGTTTGCGAGATTATAGTAAGGTTCAAGGTCTGGTAGCAACCACGAAGAATCGCCATTACGGGGCGAGGCTTCGTGGAAGAGGGGTGAGGAATAATGAATCGAATGAAGCGCCTGCAGCCGCAGGCAGTGTGCGGTACTTCTATTCTATCTGGCCTTCTTTTGGGCATCTCTCTGTTCTTCATGGCTTCTGCCATGTATGCGCAGAGCACGGGCGGTCGAATCCGTGGCACCGTGATGGATTCGAGCGGCGGGGCTGTCGCCGGCGCGACTGTCACTCTCATCAACACCGCGACCAATGTCCGACGCGAGACAACCTCGAGCACTACTGGAGAATACCTCTTCCTCGAAGTGCCTGTCGGCACCTACGAGATCGACCTCAACCAAAAGGGCTTCAAGAGATTCATGCGCAAGGACATCGTTCTTAACTTGAACGAAGTCGTGAGCCTGGACATTACCCTGCAAATCGGCGCGGCAACCGAAGTCGTGGAAGTAACCGGCCAGCCACCGGTGGTTGACACCACGTCAACGCAATTGGGCGCCATCGTGAACTCGCGGGATGCCACGCAGTTGCCTCTGAACCAGCGCGACGTCTATCAACTCTTGCAGTTGCAGCCCGGCGTGCAGTCGCAGATCGGCAACAACCTGTTCTACGGATCCGACAAACCCGGCGTGGTCACTGTAAATGGCGGGCGCGGGAGGTCGAACAACTATTCCGTGAACGGTGGTGACGGCAACGATCTTTTCGCCAATCTCCCCGCCGTCCAGCCCTCACCCGACAGCGTGGAAGAGTTCCGCGTCATTTCCAATACCTTCGACGCTGAGTACGGCCGCAACTCCGGATCTGTTATCAACGTCGTCACCAAATCCGGCACCAACGATTTTCACGGCAGCGCCTATGAGTTCTTTCGGAACGATGTTTTAAATGCTCACGGCTTCACCTTCCAGCCCACTCAGAAACCTCCTTTCAAGCAAAATCAGTTTGGCGGAACTCTGGGCGGCCCGATTAAGAAAGATAGGACCTTTATCTTCGGTTCGTATGAAGGCCGCCGCATTATCAGGGGCATCGTTTCGCAACAGGTGCCGGTGCCGACAGCCGGGGATCTGGCCGGCAATTTCGGCCAGGTATTTCCCGGGACGCTCACCGACATGACTGTCGCCAATATCTTCGAGAATAGGGCCAACTGCAGGTCAGGCCTTTCTGCCTCAGGGCAGGCCAGTCTCGATGCGGCTGCGGCGGGCACCCCCCAGGCTTACGATTCCATTTTCACAAACGGCGTAGTTCCGACGGGATGTTTTGACCCTGTGGCCCTGAGCATGGTGAAGTATCTGCCCGGCGCGGGTGGGCCCAACAATGAAACTCAGGATGTGGTGAAATCCACGGATCGGGGAGACCAATTCCAGATTCGCGTGGATCACAATTTGAGTTTGGCCCAAAAGCTCTCCTTCTACTATTACTACGACAATGACAACACTCTGGATCCATTCGCCATCTTCCAGCTAGCTGGCGGCTCGCTCGGAAACTTTCCTGGCCGGATCATTACGCACGCACAGCAAGTGAATGCCAGTCACACCTGGACCATCGGGTCTACGGCGGTCAACGAGTTCCGTTTCACCTACTTCCGCGAGGCCCAGCCGCAGTTCTACACGCCCACTGTGACCAATGCGGTTACTGCCTCTTGCGGCAGCGCCGTTCCGGCCGCCCAGTGTTTCGGTGGGAGTTCGGATACGCCCCTTGTGGATTCAACTGGCGCCCCCCTCGGCACTGCTGCGGATCCCTACACTCCTCAGTGTCCAGGTTTTGGCTGCGGTATTCACCCGGGCCTTGGTTCCAAATATGAAGGGGTTCCGTACATCACTCTGAATGGCACTCTTGGTCTCTTTGGCAACAACTTCGAGGGCCAGCTTCCGCAGACGGGCAACACTTTCCAATTCAACGACAACTTCAGCAAAATCGTGGGCAATCACAGCTTCAAATTTGGTGGTGATGTCCGCTATCAAAAATTCGACCAGAAGCTGTATTTCAATGTGAACGGGGAGTACATCTTCGGTCCCGGCGGCGCCAACGACACCGGAGCGACCGATCCTTACGCCAACTACCTCCTCGGTCTGCCGGTTTCCTATTCCCAAGGCTCTGCCAATCAGGAGCTGGTTCGCAGCACGTCCATCTACTTGTTTGCTCAAGACAGTTGGAAATTGACTCCGAATGTCACACTAAACTACGGCCTTCGTTGGGAGACCAACACGCCGCTGACCGATATCGGCAAAAAGGTGCAACGCTTCAATCCGGGGCAGAACTCCACGATATTTCCTTGCGATCTCTCGGCGGGGTATCCCTCATCCAGTGTCTCTGCGTTTCAGTCGCTTCCCCAATTTTCCGGCACGGGAGCCCCGACACCGACCTGCGCCAACACCGGAACCGCCCCTACGGGACTTCTCGTACCCGGCGACAAGGGAGTTCCCGGTGGCCTCATCAATACCTACTACAAGGCGTTTGCTCCCCGCCTCGGCTTGAACTGGAGTCCCGGCTGGAAGGACGGAGCGCTCGCAAAACTTACGGGTGGCCCAAACAAGACCACCGTCAGCATGGGTTGGGGCCTTTTCTACAACCCCATCGAACAGCTCGTGCTTGAGCAGTTCAGTGCCGAGCCTCCTTTTGGCATCAGCAACGGCGTCACCAACCCTCTCTTCAGTACGCCGTTCGTCACCCAAGAGGGCGCCACCTTCCCCAATGTCTCGAATGCTTTCCTCAATCCTCCGCGGAATCAGCCCGTAGATTGGGCGCTCTATCGTCCCATTCTCCTCTTTGGCCAATTCCCGACCACGCTGCGAACGCAGTATTCGGCGCAGTACAACCTCACGATTAAGCGTGAGATGCCCGGCAACATTCTCCTGCAAGTTGGCTACGTCGGTTCGCAGGGCCACCGGTTGCTCGCTATCCACGACCAGAATGCGGCCAATGCCCAGACCTGCCTCGATCTGGCAAACCTCGGCCAGGGCTGCGAGCCTTTCTCGGAGGACAGCCAGTATCAATTCACCCTTTTGCCGGGCCAGGTTCTGCATATGCCCTATATCGGTGGGCCAACGCCCGGTGGACCCAACGTTCCTTGCCCCATCAACAAAACTACTTCGCAGTGCACCATCACGGGGGCGGCCGGTACGGGCACACCTATAAACTTGGTCGGCTTGCGTCCGTACTCTTCGCCCAACTGCAATCCGACGGATCCCAATCCGCTCACGAGTGGTTGCCCCGCCGACGGCACCGAGGTGTTCAACAGCATTTTCTCGGAAGACACCGTGGCCCACTCCAACTACAATTCCCTCCAAGTTCTTCTGCAGAAGCGCCTCGCACACGGGTTGCAATTCCAGGCTTCCTACACGTACAGCAAATCTCTGGACAACGCTTCGAGCTTCGAGGAGATCTTGAATCCTCTGAACTACAATGCCACCTACGGTCCCTCCTTGTTCGATTCACGCCACCGTTTCGTGTTCAACTACGTCTGGGATCTTCCCATTCCTAAACACGACGGGTTTGCCGGCAAAGCGCTCAATGGTTGGCAAGTCTCTGGTATCTATACGTTCCAGAGCGGCTTCCCGATCCTCATCAACAACTGTAACGATACCGAGTTGGAAGGCAGCACTCTCGGCTTCGAGTGCCCAGGCAAACCCAGCTTTGCTGGTACTTCCTTCCAGACCCATAACCCAAGGACCGATGGGTTCGTCTTTGATCCGAACCAGATCACTAACGACGTGCCATTGGGCACCTTCGGCAACGTGCCCCGCACGCTCTGCTGCAATCCTCCAATCAACAACTGGGACTTCGGCCTGTTCAAAGAAACTCCCATTGGTGAAAAACTCCACGTGGAATTCCGGGCGGAAATTTTCAACATCTTTAACCATGCGCAGTTCTACGGGGTTGACGGCAACTCTGGAAACTTGGGCTCCACCTTTGGCCAGCCGCAAAAGGTGCGCGACCCGCGACTAGTCCAATTCGCGTTGAAATTCATCTTTTGACGACCCTGGCACGTCCGCGGCGCCAGAAGGCGTTAAGGCGTAACCGATGCACGCACCGTCGCTCGGGAATGATCAAGGAGTGGCGTAAGATTAAGGGCAGAGTAGTTTGCCTAGAAACCGCGAACTTCCCTCGCTCAGACTGACCGCAGGGAACAGACCTGACACAGGTGACCCCAGGAAGGCCCACCTGAACGGAGTTTGAACATGCACGAGACCCTACAGAAGGAAATCGCGCTTTACGCAAAGCGCACGCCAAAATCCGCTGAAGCGCACAAGAGGGCGGAAAAGCGCATCCCTCTCGGCGTAGCCAGCAACTACCGCGCTTACGACCCGTATCCGATCTTTGTCGCTGAGGGACACGGCAGCAAGATCAAAGACATTGACGGCAACGAATACCTTGACCACAACCTCTGTTTCGGTACTTTGATGGCCGGCCACGGCCATCCAGCAGTGGTCAAGGCCGTGAAATGGGCCCTCGAGAACGGCAGCACGTTCGGCATGCCTCATGGCATGGAGCTCGAACTGGCTGACGAAATCTGTGTGCGCTATCCCGTGGATATGGTGCGCTTCGGCAACAGTGGTACGGAAGCGACCATGCATGCCTGCCGCATCGCTCGCGCTGCCACCAGCCGCGACAAAATTCTTCGTTTTGAAGGCGCTTACCACGGTCTCCACGACACCGCGCTTGTCAGCGTGAAGCCCAAGGAAGAGGACTTCGGAGACATCCATGCGCCGAACTCTGTTCCCGGCGGCCTCGGCGTGATCAAAGCAGTCCTCGACAACGTGACCGTCGCCACGTTCAACGACCTTGGCACCGTCGAGAATCGTTTCAAGCAATTTCCCGGACAAATTGCTGCCATCATTCTCGAGCCCATTATGATGAACGTCGGCTTGTGCATGCCGCAACCCGGCTTCCTCGAAGGTTTGCGGCAAATTTGCACCAAGAACGGCGCGCTGCTCATCTTCGACGAGGTGAAGACCGGCGCAAAGCTCTGCTGGGGCGGGGCCAGCGAATACTTCGGCGTGACGCCGGACATCATCACGCTGGCGAAGTCCATTGGCGGCGGCGTGCCTCTGGCTGCCTTTGGCGCCGGCCGTTCAGTGATGGATCTGATCGCACAGCACAAGGTCTTTCACGGCGGAACCTACAACACCAACCGCCTCGCTATGGCCGCAGGTCTTGCCACCTTCCGCGAAGTCCTCACCCGCGATAATTACACTCACGTGGACAAGCTCAGCAAGAAGCTGGCCGAGGGCTACCGCTTGATCATCAAGAAAGTCGGATTGAAGGCCTACGTAGCCCAGGCGGGCGTGAACGGCGCGCTCATGCTTTATCCTCAGGAAATCCGCAACTATCGCGACTGGTTGAAAATTGACATCGACCTGTGGCGTCAATTCTGGTTCGGCATGGTCAATCGTGGCGTGCTTGCCATGCCGTATTGGTGGGATGAGCAGTGGACCGTCTCCGTTCAACACACCGAAGTGGACATTGATAGGCACATCGCGGTGTTCGAAGAGGTCGCCCAGGGCCTGGCAAAAACGCAGCAGGAACGCGGCCTGCAATACGTCGGCGCCGTAAGCCACTAAGGAGCGAGGAGCTTGACCAACCAGGTCACCAACGGAACGGCGGTCAACGCCCTTTCTGTTGCCGAACAGCCGCACCTGAAACGGGTGCTCGGCCGCCGTGACCTCGTGTTGCTCTTCGTCGTCGCTGTCTTCAACCTCAACGTTCTTCCCTCCATCGCCGCCAATGGGGGAGTCACACTCTGGCTTTGGCTCATCTCCCTGCTTCTATTTTTTTGGCCACAAGGTATCGCCGTTATTGAGTTGGCGCATCGCTACCCGGGGGAAGGTGGCGTGTACCTCTGGGCCAAGGAGGTCTTCGGCGACTTCCACGGCTTTCTTTCGGGCTGGTGCTACTGGACCAACAACATGATGTACGTGCCCACCGTCATGCTCTACTTCGTCGGGGTCTCCGTGTTCGTACTCGGCGCGGGCCACGAATCCTTGGCGGACAGCCGTGCCTTTGCGCTCATCGCCTCTGTAATTCTGCTCGTGCTTCTCGTTCTGCTGAACGTGATGGGTCTCGGCGTCGGCAAATGGATCAACAATCTCGGCGGCGTTGGCACGTTCTTCGCGGCGTTTCTGCTCATGGGCCTCGGCATCATCATGTGGCTAAAATTCGGGACCAATCTTCGTGGAACCGATTTCCACATCCCTGCCAATCCCCGCTTCGTCTTGAATTCGTTTGGCGTCATCTGCTTCGGGCTCGTAGGTCTCGAATTAGCCTCCGTCATGGGAGACGAAATCGAAAATCCTCGTCAGACCCTCCCCGGCGCGGTGGCGTGGGGCGGCGTGCTCTCCGGTCTGCTCTACGTTGGGGCCACACTCACGCTATTGGTGGCCGTAGACAAAAGCAGCATAAGCGTCCTTCAGGGAATCGT
Source organism: Candidatus Limnocylindrales bacterium (assembly GCA_035623175.1). Lineage (GTDB taxonomy): Bacteria > Acidobacteriota > Terriglobia > Acidiferrales > UBA7541 > Acidiferrum. The sequence goes on from DASPTY010000015.1 coordinate 16,414, forward strand.
CCAGGCCGTTAGCCACATGGCTTCGCGCGTCGGTGTGGCGTGGATAGTCGCTCCCTTCGCCTTTCTATTGAGCTTGTCGATCGCAGGCATTGGATCCGCGTGGCTCGGCGGCTCTGCGCGCATTCCATTCGTTGCGGGACTCGATTCTTACATGCCCGCGTGGCTCGGGAGGATTCATCCGAAATACGCGACGCCCTATGCCGCCCTGGTTGTCCACGCCTCTGTTTCGCTCGTGCTCGTGATTGTGAACTTCATGTCCACAGGCCGGGTGCAGGAATCATTCCAGCGGCTGCTCTCTCTTGCCGTCGTCCTCCAACTGATTCCTTTTCTGTATGTCTTCGGGGCACTTTTGAGAATTGCACTGGACACAAATTTTGTCCGCGGCCACTACGGCAAGGGAACACTCGTTTTCGCGGGCGCTTGCGGTTTGGTTACCACGATCCTGGGAATCGCCTTGGCGTTTTTTCCAGCACAGCAGATTACTTCGCTCGTGTCTTACGAAATCTGGATGTTCGGCGGAACGATTGTATTCATCGGGCTCGCCGCATTTTTCTTTTTTGTTTACGGCAGCCGCAAAGCTCGATTTCGGGCGGAGGTCGTGTAGCGGCCGCATGCAACTTTTGCATATGAACAGTCATCTTGGCGTGTCAGAGTGGAGGGCAGTATGTCTGGAACAGCGAAAGCATTGACAAAGACCTATCAGAACTACATCAATGGCCAATGGGTGAGCGGCTCTTCGAACGAGACCTTTCCCGTTTACGATCCCTCGACCGAAGATGTGATTGCGCAAGTTCCTTCCGCCACTTCCGCGGACGTGGATAAGGCCGTGAAAGCCGCTCGCGCCGCCTTTGACTCCGGTCCATGGCCGCAAACCACCGCGCAAGACCGCGGGCGAATCCTTTTCAAGATTGCCGACAAAGTGCGCCAGAATTCTGCCGCGCTCGCACTACTCGAAGCGCGCAATTGTGGCAAGCCCATCGTCGAAGCCGAATTTGATATTTCGGACGTGGCTACATGCTTCGAGTATTACGGTGGCCTCGCCAACAAAGTCACCGGTAACGTCATGCCTGTTCCCGCTAATGCGCTGAGCTTCACGCTGCGCGAACCCGTTGGCGTTGCGGGCCAGATCATCCCTTGGAACTTTCCCTTGCTGATGGCTGCCTGGAAGCTCGCGCCGGCCATTGCCGCCGGCTGCTGCTGCGTGTTGAAGCCCGCGGAGCAGACTCCACTCACAGCTATGGAACTCGCCAACTGGTTCGAGGAAGTGGGGCTGCCCCCGGGCGTGGTCAACGTGATTAACGGCGTCGGCGAAATTACGGGCGCGGCTCTCGTCGCGCATCCCGGTGTGGACAAGATCGCCTTCACCGGCAGTGCTGCCGTCGGCAAGATCATCGTCAAGAGCGCGGCCGACACCCTGAAGCGCGTGACCCTCGAACTCGGCGGCAAATCGCCAAATGTGTTTTTCGCGGACGCTGACTGGGAGGCCGCTGTGGATGGCGCGCTCTTCGGCGTGTTCATCAATCAAGGCGAAGTCTGCTCCGCTGGGAGCCGCATCCTCGTCGAGAAGAAAATCTATGCCAAATTTGTTGAAGCGATGACCCAGAAAGCCAAGCGCATCAAGCTCGGTCCTCCTCTCGAACGCGACACCAAGATGGGCCCGCTCGTCAGCAAGGAGCAATACGATCGCGTGAACTCCTACCTGGAACTTGGCAAGAAGGAAGCCAAGACAGCCATTGGCGGCGGCCGCCCGAAGGCCTTCGGCAAGGGCTACTACGTCGAGCCGACCATTTTCTACGATGTGGAAAACAGCGCGCGCATTGCTCGCGAGGAAATCTTCGGACCCGTTGCCTCCGTGATCCCGTTCGACGCCGAAGCCGATGCCATCCGAATCGCCAACGATACGCCGTACGGCCTGGCTGGCGCGGTTTGGACTCGCGACATCTACAAAGCGTTCCGCGTCGTGAAATCAATGCGTGCCGGAATCATCTGGGTCAACCACATGCAGCCGACCTACGTCGAAGCTCCTTGGGGCGGCTATAAGCAATCCGGCTTTGGCAGGGAACTCGGCCCCTGGGGACTCGAGGAGTATCTCGAAACCAAGCAGGTTTTCGTCAATCTGGATGAAGCGCCGATTGGCTGGTACTAACAGACAGATTCTGTCTGCGCATAAATTCCAAAGGGAAGCCAAAACATGAAGACCATACAAATCCGAACGGAAATTCCCGGCCCGAAATCCAAAGCGCTGGTGGCCCGCCGTGAAGCCGCGATTCCGCGCGGGCCGCAGCTCGTGACTCCGATCTTTGCGGCGAAAGCCGAAGGCGCTTGGATCGAAGATGTGGATGGCAATCGCTATCTTGATTTTGCGGGTGGAATCGGCTGCCTTAACGTAGGGCACCGCGCGCCGCGCGTCGAACAAGCGGTCCGCGAACAGCTCGACAAATTTCTCCACCTCTGCTTCGGCGTCACTCCGTATGAGTCCTACATCGCGCTTGCTGAGAAGCTGAATGCTCTCGCGCCGATCAGCGGCGCAAAGAAGACGATGTTCATCAATTCCGGTGCGGAAGCTGTCGAGAACGCCATCAAGATCGCGCGCGCTCACACCAAGCGGCCCGCGGTCGTCTGTTTTGAAGACGCCTTCCATGGCCGCACCCTCCTCACCATGTCTCTGACCAGCAAGATCGTTCCGTACAAAGCGGGCTTCGCCCCGTTTGCCCCCGAGATATATCGCGTTCCCTACGCTTACTGCTATCGCTGCTCCTACAACGAAACGTATCCCTCCTGTGACACGTTCTGCGCGCGCCATCTGGAAGACACCTTCCGTCGTGTGGTAGCTCCTGATTCAGTCGCCGCCATCATCGCGGAGCCGGTTCTTGGCGAAGGTGGTTTCGTCGTGCCACCCAAGGAGTTTTTCCTGATCCTCAGGGAGATTTGCGACAAGTACGGTATCGTGCTCATCGCCGACGAGGTGCAGAGCGGCGTCGGCCGCACTGGAAAAATGTTCGCCATCGAGCACTTCGGTGTTGAGCCCGACCTCATCACCACGGCAAAATCCCTCGGTGGAGGACTGCCCATCGCCGGTGTTACCGGCCGCGCTGATATCATGGACGCCGCGCTCCCCGGTGGTTTAGGCAGCACTTTCGCCGGGAATCCTGCAGCCTGCGTTGCCGCGCTTGCTGCGTTTGAGACCATCGAGAAAGATGGGCTCCTGGCCCGCTCAGCCGCCATCGGCAAGCGCTTCGAAGCCCGCGCTCACGTGTGGAAACAGCGCTGGCCACTCATCGGCGAAGTGCGCGCCTTGGGCGGTATGTGCGCCTTTGAATTGGTTCGCGATCCCGAAACGCGGGAGCCAGCCAGCACCGAAAATAAAGAACTCTCGCGTTTTGCGTACGAGCACGGCCTGATCACCATCACGGCAGGGACTCTCGGCAACGTCATGCGCATCCTGGTGCCGCTGGTCGTCACCGATGACCAGTTCGATGAAGCTATGGACGTTCTCGAAGCCGGGCTCGCGCATGTGGCTGACAAAAAACAGCCCGTCGCTTCCCACGCCTAGACAGTAAGTCGTAGCGTCGGGCCGACCTGCGATTTCCTGGCTTCGCCGGGGCGTCCCATCTTACCGCTCAGGTTTCGGTCGTGGATTACGGCAAGATCCTCCAGGAATCGAAGAAAGCCTAGGTTCCCCACAATTCAGCCTCTCGAAACACTCGCCAGCCGCTTGAACACGGCGCGTTCACAATAAGAACTCGGTGCTTGCCTCCAGCGCTTCATGCAACTAATTTATTCATACAAAATCCGGCCCAGGTTCCCGGCCTTTCCGGATTTGAACTGCGGCTCAACTTCCGCAAAGCAAAAGGAGGCTTACCGTGAGGAAGATCTCTTACCCTGCTCTCGTGCTTGTTGTCGGTTTAACTCTGATTGGTGTGGCGGTTGCCCAGCGACCCGAAACGGACATCGACCCTCATAGGCATTCGAATTTGGCTGCGGCACAGCGTCACATCGTCGAAGCTTATGAAAAAGTCAAAGAAGCCCAGAGATCGAACAACGACGACTTGGGGGGCCATGGCGAGAGAGCCATCGAGCTTCTGAACCGAGCCAGTCGGGAATTGAAGGAAGCCGCCGAGTACGTGGATCGCAATCACCGCGAGTAATGTTAGCAAGCGGATGAACGCCAGCCCCTGGCGTCTCGTGGCCATGCTCACCGGCCAGAGCAGCAAGGCCGTGTACACGCTCAGTGCGAGTCCCAAAGGACGCAAGCAATCGAGGGTAGGCGCACCTGTCAGGCGAAGGAACAGATCTTCGGATTCGCTAGCCGCACGAAATCTTCGTATCTCATGCGCACGGCATCGTGGTGCGTACCGGCGTTAAAGACGACTTCCTTGTCCTTCGCGAGCGATTCGTCCACAAAAACCGGCAGGTTGTAGAGCGCCCCAAACGGTGGCATCGCTCCGAGTTCGCAGTCAGGAAAGGTGCTGCTGAACTCCAGCTCACTCGCGAGTCGCACCGGTTTTCCGACGGCCGCTGCCAGCTTGTCGAGCTTCACGTGCTTGGATCCCGGCAGCACCGCCAGAATCGTCTCATCCCACTTCGGACCAGCGCGCAGCACCACCGTCTTGGCTACTTCCTTCCCCGAAATTTGCATCAGGGTAGCCGTGCCTTGTGCCGTATACGTCGTCGAGTGTGAAAGCGATTCGTACGGAATCTGGTTGGAATCCAGGAATGACTTCAGTCGTGCAGGAACACTCATGGGCGTACTCCTTTCGCCCAGGTCTCTTCAGCCGGATTATAGCCCCCCGCTGCCCTCAGAGAAAGGCCCGCCCACCAGTCGTCATCGAGGTAAAGACCACCGTCATCCCGACCGGAGCGACCCATCTTTTTTTCGCACGCACCGCCTTTGGCGCGACGGGTCGCGGAGCGGCGGGATCCCTCCTCGCATGTGACATAAATAGGTCAGCTTGAAGGGCGAACCGTCTAGAACCCATATTTCGCCACGATTTGCTTTGTCTTCTTGTCGATGAGCGCCAGCGCGGCGCGCTGGCTTGGGAGCTTGAATTCTACATCTGCTCCGCTGTCCTCGTCGTGGATGTGTATCTTCGTGTCCTGCCCCCACTCAGATTCGAAGATGTATAGAACAGCACCCTCCAATTTCACCGGGTAGATCAGTTCGGCATGGCGGTCGAACAGGCTCCTCGGGGTGGGTTCCGGCGGATAAAAGCGAAAGGGCTTCACCCCAGAATTATCAGTAATCCACCGATAGATGTCAGTTGTGTCCGAGAAATTCTCTGCAAGTTCCAGTGGGTAGGGGATCCAATACAGCTTTCCCTTGCTCAAGGGAATTTCTTGCAGGTCCCACCCATTTGCGAAAACCAAATACTCGAGGAGTTGCTGTTTTGATTGTTCATAAGAAAGGTGGGTCAGCCAAGTCGTGGCAGGGTTATCTCCCAGCTTAAACAGGGTAAGCAGACTTGCGTCGTGGAAGGTGAGGGGTTCGGTGGTGGCCTTGATGCCCAGCGGCGTGTAGCGGTCCACCGTGTGCCAGTGCTCATCGCGCGAAATGGGGCCAGTGACGAGCAGGTTGCCGCCATCCTTCACGTAGGTAAGCAGCGCTTGCCATGTCGATTCGCGCAGCGCCTGCGCCGAAGGTAGGATGACAAGCTTCGGCGAGCCGAGTTTGTCAATCTGATTCTCCGCGATGATATAGCACGGCTGATGTAGTCCGTAGGCGAGTGCCCGAACCGCATTCTGCTGCGCCGCAATCTGCAACTCCCCTTGAACGGAGTACTGCGCGGCCTGGGAAGTTACCACCGCAATCGCGGGAGGTTTCGGATTCTTCAGATACGGTGAAGCGGCCGCGGCGAATTTCGCCATGTCGCGCAGCACCGTGGCCTCCGGCTTTTCCGTTCCATCGGCGTGCAGCGCCCCAATGGGTGTCTCATTGCTCTCCGTCATGTACGAATTGGAGTTCCACAGCCACTCGATCGCGCCAGAGCCGAACACAAACGAAAGCGCGAACTTGCGCTCGAACAGCGCGGCCTCCTGCTCCGGCGTCCGCCGGGCAAGCTCGTTCATCGTAAGTTCGCGTTGCAGTCCGGTTTCCTGAATCAACATCGCCTTGCCCGGCTGCTTAGCCACCAGCGAATCCCAAAGCAGGTAGTCGTTTTGCCACCACGAGTGATTGGTCGTGAAATCTACTTGCGGCGCGAAGAATGCCGGGTTCAGCCGGTCGAGAAATCCTCCTTCGTCCTGACCGACGGTGATCGGCTGGGCAGCACCGGTCGCCCGAATCGCTTCTCGCATCCCGTGCACCCAATCCACGAATTTCTCCTGCGCGAAAAGAACGTAGTCATTGACGCGCAGCGAATTTATGCCCACGTACACGCTGGCCGCCGAAAACTCCTGCTCTGTAGGAAGAGAAACGCTCCCGCTCACTTCGTTGGCCGGCA
>DASPTY010000016.1:0-24959 GCA_035623175.1 Candidatus Limnocylindrales bacterium
CACTTGACGCCTGGCTGGGAGATCGGCGCCGCGGATCTCTTTTCGGTGTTAGTGGGACTACCCTTTGCAAGATCGTCCGTCGTGCAGCAAAACGCGCGGGACTAGCCGGGGTCCATTGCCACACGTTGCGACATAGTTTTGCGACTCACCTGCTCGAGCGCGGCGCAGATCTCCGCACGATTCAAGAGCTACTCGGCCACACATCCCTTGGGACAACCCAGAGATACACCCATTTGCAGACAGCGGCGCTCTGTGAAACCATCCGTCGGTTCCATCCGCGAGGGTGACGCCATGGGGAAAGTCGCCACGGTCGAATTGCTGCCATCGCGGAGAATCAAAAAAAAGTTCGATGATCTCCTGGTGTTTGACGTACGATGCGTCGACGTACCTACTCGCCAAAAACTTCTTAGGCTATTGCCCCAGCTCGTGCATCTTCGCCGCGCGTGGACAGCCCACTTCACAACCCACGGGTGCCTCACCTGCCAGAAGCCGGACCGAACTGTTACGATCGCGGCCAAGTTGCGCGGGCGCGGAATGCCCTGGAAAGAAGTCTATGAGGTCATCGGCCTCAATCGCGGAGCTATGAGTCTTCCCGAGCGAAAGCGGTTCGAGCACGCTGTCCGCTGGAAACTGGCACATCCTGAGATCCGGGACCGGAAACCATCGCATCGCTACGGCGCCGGAGGCCTGTGTGATCTGTGCTACGCGCGGATCCGCCGGGAGCTGACCCGGACGTTACGTAAAATGCATGAAGGGCGTGACGCGACCGGAGAAACGGCCGCTCTCACTCGACGGTTTGATGTGGCACAGTGGCTTCTGTCGTGAGAAGGTGCGCCGATGAACATACGAATTAGCGTGGAACTCAAGAAGGAGTTGGATGAGTTGGAGCGGCTTGCGGGGGTAGTCGCTCGCGTCTGTTTTGCCTTTGAAGAAGAGGGAATACCAACTGCGCGACTTTACCCCTATCGAGTGCTAAGACAGAAGAGCGGTAAAGAGTTTAACCTTCTACCTGACTCTGAAGGCCTCCCTTTTCCAGAGGTGGTGCTTTCGGGAGAGAGTTACAAGAGATTCTGCGCTTACGCCGTCAATGAAACCAAGCGTCTGCTCGGACAAACGAATTAAAGTTTCCTATCGACGCCTGCCTGGTGGGAGCAAGTAGAAAAGTCCGAAAAGTCCGAGGCCGATCCAGAGGGCATTGTTCTCGAGCCACTGAACTGTGGAACTCGGTGCGGCGCCCGGGCCAGTTCCAGGTTTGACGATGCTGATGGACGAGGCCTGCACTTTCCTTCCGGCGTTGTAGACTTCGCCATCGATAATCGCTTTGACATCGTTGAGCTGGCCGTAATCGATGTTGGTGACAAGGTAGATGGAAAATGTGGGCTGATTGATGAAGAAGTTCGACGTAGCGCTGCTCGAGACAACGTGAATTCCCCACTTGGTAGCGAGTGCAGCGGCGACAGTCGCTTCGATATCTTGGGGTGTTTGGGTTGTGAGCGTTTGCGTGGCCCATGTTACTTCGTATAGCATCTCAGTGCCGGCGGGCACGCCGGCCGGCGGCGCCGGCGGTGATGGCTGGCCAGACGGAACGGTTGCCACAGAAGTAGTCTTTGGAGCTGCTGCGCCAGAAGCTGGTTCACCGAGGCTGCTGAAATCGCCGATGTAGTTTCCATCGTAGTCGTAGACTTCGCCGCTCTCTGTGTCCACCGAAACGCCGTTGTTGTAATAGACGATTCGTCCGTCAGCACTTGTGGACCGCACGCCGCTCGCGGTTGCCTGGTTCATTAGCGCGTTTGCGGCTGCCGGCGTGTAAGAGGTAGAAGTTGGGCTCGGCGATATCAAATTCTGAAACCAGTCACCGACCTCGACGAATGGATTTTGCCCGAGGTCTCCGAGGCCGTGAAAACCTTCGCGCGTGCGATAGCCACTGGAAGAAAGCTTCCAGGCAATCTCTTTGAACGGATGATTCTGGCCGAGTCCATGGAGGCCTGGCGGCCAGATCTCACCTTTTAGTCCGTGAAGGCCGCGGGCGCCGGCGGTCGCATGTATGTCTGGGTAGAGCTCCCACCCAGACGCATCAAATGGCCGATTCAGGTGATATAGCGCCAGTCCGGGTTCGATGCCAGAAAGATGTGCCGCGCCGAAAGGATTTCGCTGGCCGTAAGGTCTGAAACCCACCTTAGGACTTGTGTCTGCAAAGCAGTAGGCCATTTATCTTCTCCCAAAAAGAAAAAACACGCCGGCGAGAGCTCCGATCACCCATAGCCAGCCTGGAACTCCCGAACCTCCGGTGAGCGAAGGAGGATTGCCGGAAGTCAATCGATCGGCAAGGATAGCCAGGCCAGCCATGATCTCACCTGGTTCGAGCTGAAGAATTGTTATGAAATCTTCGTCTGTCGCTCCGCGCTGCACCAGAGCTTGAAGAAAGCTCTGGACATTGTTCGCGTCATAGCCCATTCCCACGAGAAAACTGGTCAAAGCCGAAAGCGTCTGCTGACTCGGAGAACTGCCTAAGCCGGAAAGTGCTCTCGGTACGCCAGGCCCGGGGAAAAAGATGGTGCCTCGGCCACGATTGAAGGCTCCCATGTTTGCTCGCGCGGCCGTCAGGTGCTGCGAGCTCGCCGTGGGAAGACCAAACCAACTGGGCCCGTACATTTCACACCTCGGTTTTCATGGCCGGCCTCGTTGCCCAAAGTGGCGACGCCGGCGACGCCAGATTTCGAGCGCAAACTCAGAGCGGCGAGAAGCAGGCGTGGCGTGAACGATAGCGATCGCCGCGGCCGGATCCATATTCGACTCACCCCGCATGCCTTGTACGGCCTGGATCCACTGGCCGAGGGTCTGCGCTCCTTGAGTCTGAGGATTGAACTGTCGAGTACGCCTTCCGATGCCACAATCCCGAAAAACTATCCCTACAATCACGTTGCACGGCCGACAGCTCCACATGAGATTCTCGGGATCCCAGTGGCCTTCATCGCCGTCCACATGATGAACCTCGACGTTCTTGGTGCGACCGCAGAAAGCGCAGATGCGAGGGCCAGGCGGCCGGCACTGTGGATGACTTGCGCGATACCGAAGGGCGCGGTCAGTTACATCCGCGCCCTTACGCCAGAGCAGCCCGCACGCACCGGACGGCGCTATTCTTTTCCCCGCTCCTCGCCGTCATCTTCTTCGTCTTCCTCGTCCTCTTCGGGGAAGGTGTCGGAGATGTCATCAAAACGGGCTTCTTTGGAGTAGTCGTGGAACGATGATTCGTCGTCCACGATAGCCAAGATCTCATCGAAGTGGGCGTTGAGATCCCTGTTCTCGTCTTCCAGCTCGCGCACACGCGCCTGGAGCTTGTTCTGCTCGCTGAGCGCTTGTGTCGCGACTGCGAGCGGATTCACTCGCGCGTCGACGGTAGGAGCCTTACCTGCAGTTTTGCGGGATGCATTTTTCCGGTACATGTTCTCTCCTTGTTGCTTTTCTACCAGCTCGACACCGCGTTCCTCTGCATACTCTTGAGGCGTCATGTCTGCAATTTCGTCCGCGCGGTCGGGGTCATCCAACACGTCGCGGGTGAATCGCTCTGCCTTGTCTCTTCTGGATTCAGCTTGCTCGTACGTCCAGGTCTTTTTCTTTCGAGGATTGCAGGAACGGACACTGGTGACGATCGGTGGCAAGTTCATCTCCGAAAAAACCGGAAAAACCGGGAACGAGTGCTCGGCGCTCCCAGTCTTTCCGTTTGAAAGCGGCCTTCGTCTGGATTAGGAGCGCCTGGAGCTCTCAGGGTAGCGCTTCTAAGCCAGTGAGCTGGCCATTGCGGTGATCCTAGGAAATCAGGGGGTTGGATGGGAGTCGGAAAAATTCGGGGAATTTCCGTCACGTATTCGCTTGGCCTCGGTGTGTTTCCGATAGCGACATTTTCTTTGTAGTTGGGATCTTTCCTGTGGGCTCTCAATTCGCAACTTCGTACAGATCCAAGACCAAGACTTTCGTTGTTTTCTCCATTGGATAACTTCAGCAACCCTGGGATCATTCGGGCGTCCGGGACCACCGGCTGTGAATACGGTCCGTGCGTGGGCCGCCAGCATTCTGTCGAATTGTCGAGGGTCTCGCTTCCGGGGTTCAGAGAACGTCTGGCAAAGTTGTGTCCTCAATTGTCGAAAAGCGGCAAAGAGCTGACGGCTTATTCGGTGGTCAAACGGCGTTTTTCGAACAGACGGCATGTGGAACGTTGCCGAAAAGTTCTGTGGGGCGAGTGGGGCAATCCAGAGCCCTTTCAAAAATCTAAGTGATTGTGGCGCCGCGCCTTAGCTTAGATTTTTCCTCGTTCGCAACGAGGAGGTCGTGGGTTCGAATCCCCTCTCGTCCACCAGCCTTCGCCTGCTTCGCAGGCTACGGCTCGGCAGGCCAGCTGAAAGGCGAAGGCTGCCGCGCCGTAGCTTTAGCGGAGGCGGACTCTTGATGAAATACGTTTACATCCTCCAGAGCCAAACCCACAGCGAGCATTTCTACACCGGCATCACGGATGATCTGAAGGCCAGAATCTCCAAACACAACTCAAGTTCGGTTCCGCACAGCGCCAAATATGGACCGTGGCGCCTCAAGACGTACATTGCATTTACCGATGAGGGCCGTGCGGTTGCGCTTGAAAAATACCTGAAGTCGGGATCCGGCCGCGCGTTCGCCAAGAAACATCTCTGAGATATTATTCAGCCAGTATTGCCAGCGACGTAACAAACCCCGCCGCCGGTCAGCTCGCGCAACGGCCACTCCGAAGCCCAAAGGGCGGAGGTGGGCCCAAATCGACGTTGCCGTGTGCGAGGCATTGGCTGACGGTTAAACCATTGAGGGCCGGTGGCGAGCTGAAGTCCTGCAGAAGGGGGTTGCCGAACTGAATGCGAGCAGTGCGGCGCAGGAAGCCGGTGTTGGATAAGTCGACGTCAAGCTGGCGCGCCCATACATCGAAGAGTTCCAGGATTGTCAATTAAGACCCGCCAGTTTCCAATCGACTTAGCCAGACCACGCCACCAGAGTTAAGTACCCCCATTTCCAATTGAGCTTACAAGGAATCCCGGGAAGCCGCCTGAGCGCTCCATTGGCGCACGGAATTACGGGAGTGGCTACACACAGCCCGCCCGTCAGCGGAGCAGAGAGGAACGGGCTGTGTGCGTTGTGAACGTTTATCTAGAAGAGATCCTGAGCCAGAGGCTCGCCTGTGGCAGGATCCAAGATGAGCTTGTGATTGGGGGCAGAATCCCAGTCGAAAAAGCCGTCGAGTTTGCCTGCTTTCTCATCAAGGGAGCCATTGCCGATTCGGCCAAGGTCCCAATTATCTTCGATGAAGCGAAGAAGGGAACTCTGGTCGGTAATCCGGTGATCAACATAGTTGTGTTTTGCGTAGGGCGAGATCACCAGCAGAGGCAAACGCGGACCGTAGCCGCAGCGTCCCGGAGTGCCGCTAACGGCGGTCACGCCGCAGGCCCCCGGACCAGTGAGGCTATCGTCGGAAACGTCGGATTGATTGACGACCGGGTCCATGGCGTGATCGTACCAGCCGTCGCTGTCGTCGTAGGCAATCACGATGGCCGTGTCCTTCCAGTAGTGGCTTTGCGAGACGGCATTGATGACGTTGACCAGCCAGGTTTGTTCATCAATGGGATCGGAATAGCCGGGGTGACCGTCCTGAACTCCCTTGGCCTTTAAGAACGTGACAGACGGCAATCGGCCTTCGTTAAGCGCCACCCAGAAGTAGCCGAGGTCGTATTGATGGTTTGCCTGGTCGGTCATCCCGATCAGAGAGGGGTCGCTTGGAGGCAGGTGATTAGGGTTGGAGGTCGATTGGTAGTACTGAAATGGTTCATGATGTGGAATGTAGTCGTTGTAGCCCCCAGGAGAGGCAAGACCTATAGACACCGCACCGCACGCCGGGGTCCCGTCGGGATTGACTCCGGTCAAACCAAAACCGCCTTGAAACCAACCCCAAGTCACGCCCTTCTTGTTGAGCAAATCTCCCACGTTCAGGCCAGACATCGTGATGCGGGTTTTCTTGGCAGTACCCACTGCAGGAGTCGTCAGGCAATTGTCATGGCCTGGGCGAGGATCGCCAATCACCGCACCTGTGCTGAGGCCTCCTGCGATGTTTCCGCTCGCACTCCCCGGGGTCTTGCCATCCGCCGCAAGGGGAAGGAGCGTCGCGCAGCAGGTGTTCCCGGAAATCAGATTTACCGCGCCAACCGTGGACGGTCCGAAGTTCGTGCCGTAGGAATTGTCGCTCATGGCAAAGTGCTGTGCGTAATGCCAAATCGCGGTGACGGTGTTGCCGTCGTAAAACGACATAACAATACCGGGTCCCTTGCCCGCGTCGTAGCATCCGGGGCCGCCACTGCCGACCGCCTCCGGGAACTTGTTCATCAAGCCGTGGTTGAATGCAGTTTGCTCGTCGCCGTAGTCGTGATCCTGGTCGCAGGTCGCGGCTTCCGCCGGGCTGAGGCGAAAGGGTTGGGTGGAGTTGGGATTCTGATCCAGGAGACCGCCGGCAAGGAGATTGTTGACGCGCGGCGTGCTGCTGCTGGCGTGAAAGGGGTGCTCGCCGGGAAGATTTGAGGCGTGTGGATACGTTCCAAAGTAATGGTCGAAGGAGACGTTTTCATCGAAGATGACAATGACGTGTTTAATGGGTGTATTTGTGGCTAAGTTTGATTGGGCCCTAGTGGAACACGGAAAAGTAGCAAGTGCGGCTGCTATTGCAACGAAGGCCAGACAACGCATGTATTTCATGATCATTGAATCTCCTCGGTCCGTCAAAAAAGTGAATCGCCAGATGAATGGTCCGCACTCAGCCGTGCGAAGTGGACGCGAGCGAGCTGCGTCTCGTCGCAGACTTGCGGGACGCCAGACGGTACCTGCCAATTGTTAGCCTGCTATGAATTCGGGATTGCATTCCCGCGAAACGTGGGGAGGCCTAATGGGCCGCGGGTGGATCCACACGAATTGTCCCCATCATGCCGCCGTCTTCATGCTCCAGAAGGTGGCAGTGGTAAACAAAGGTGCCAAGAATGTGGGGGTCGCGAAAGTCCATGTGGAGTTTGACGTTGGGATACTGCGCGCTATGGCCATCCCAGTACCCGACGTTGATGGTATCCCGGAGAAAAGGCTCGTCCAGGGGAATGGAGTTCCATTCCGTGAGGAGAAAGTGAATCTGGTGGATATGGAAAGCGTGAAGCTCCCGGGTGCGATTTTCAATAATCCAATCCTCAACGTCGCCTAGGTGCACGATGACGTTGGGGACATCCGAAGTGGGATCGAAGGGCGTCGGGGCCTGGCCTTCGACGGTAACGAAGAATTTCGTGGGACTGTTGGGGTCGGACGGATTTTCCGGAACCTCGCTGAAGTAAAGTCTGCGCAGACGTGCGGCGGCCACGGAGCCAAGCCAGGGCCGTTCAGGAACAGGAGCGGTTTGAGTGGCGGTGGCGTTCTCTGGTTCCGGGCTGCCTGCAGAAAGGCGTAAGGAAGACGAAGGGGCATCGCGGCGGACAAGGACCGTCGCCAGAGGCCGCGTGGGATCGTTTTCTCCCATCGGTCCGGTATCTACCCTCCGGGTGATCAAACTGGCCTTGGCCCCCTCAGTAAGCGGGTTCACGATAAACTCCGCTCGTCCCGCGGGGGGAAGAAGAATGTGAGTCATCCACAGAACTGCCTGATGCGTGCGTGGATTGGGGCGCAGGGGAGCGCCATCGAGTGCAACAACTCCTAGAAGTTGAGGGCGGTTGTCCACGAGCAGTTGCAGGTCCAGGTAGGTGATCGCCGCAGCATTCACGACGCGCCAGAGTTCCCGCTGCATCGGTGGAATGAGCAAATTCGCCGGAGTGTAATCGGGAAAAGGCACGGGAACGAAATTTAGGGACAAGTCTTTGGCCGGTTTTCCCCCATCCGTTCCGGTATTCAAAATATCGCCTTCGGCGTCGCGAAGAACCAGGGGTGGAGGAACACCGGGAGAGGCAACCGGCTGAGCCTCCGGATGAACCAGGTTCTGATCGCGGATCATGAGAACTCGTTCGGGGAGACCGGCGACCAGGGGGTTCTTTTTCTCCAGGCCTTCAATCACGATCGCGCCGGAGGCCCCTCCCAGAACCTGTCCACTGCTGAAACCATGGACGTGCGGGTGGTACCAGTAAAGACCGGGGAGTGCATCTGCGGGAATGCGGATCTTGAACTCGAAGGGTCCGGCATGAGGTTGCACCAAGGTGTGGAGAACTTCGTCCTGGTGACACGTCGGCGGAACGGCCATGCCGTGAAAATGGAGATTGGTGGAGAATGCAGTCATGGAATTGTTAGCGGTGCAGGACACTTCAGAGGACGGCATAGAGTGATTGGGGTGGGCAGCAGTCGATGGCCCTGAAGGCAATGGAGCCGAATCAATATCATTGAACAAGGTGAGAGAGAGCTCATCTCCAGGATGCAAGTGCAAAGTCGGGGCCTGGGAGACGCCGCGATAGACATAGCAGTACCGCTGCTGTCCATCGAGTGTAGTTTCACTCAGGAAGTGGAGTTCGACTTTAAGGGATCCGCCTTCGCTGCGAACGTCGAGAGGCTCGGGTACCAGGCTTTCCACCGGGGGACGCGCACACGTCTGAGCTAAACTGCTGGTGGGTGCCACGACGGCATACAGGAACACTGCAGAGAGCAGTCGGCTGGGCAATCGGGAGGAAGAAGTCACAGAGTCGTATTCCAATCGGGTTAGGCTGAGACTGAGGGTAATGCGAAAATTGTTACGAGCTTATTAATGGAGCTCTGGCTTCCTGTCTTCCAAAGATGCCCGCGAAAGAATTGCCAGCACGAGCGTTTGGGAGCAGCAGGCGCATTTTCTCCAGGGCGCCTGGAGGTCGAACCCCCTTTCGTCCACCGAAGTTCCGCGTGTATCCGCTCGGACTAGTGCGCAGCGCTTCCGGGCCCTCCGACCGCGTGAAGCTTTGGCAGACGCTCTTCCACTGGAGGAAGCTCCGGGAAGGTGGCGTGGGGCTCGGTCTGATACCAATAGGCCACGGAGAAGTAGTTGTCCGAACGGGCGTTGGCGTGACCATGTTCGATCGTCGCTTTCAGCGATTTCGTGAAGGGAATTGGCGAGTCGAGGTGGAACCGATACACGCTGCTACGGCTGCTGGCGCGCTCCTCTCCCACTACCGGCGCACCGTACAACGCATAAGAGAACGGTTTGCCGCCAAAATCATAGGCGCCTAGAAAGTAGTCCTCCGAACCCGTTCCGGTAATCGTGGGCTCCTTTGCACCGTCCACGAAGAACATGTCGTCACCTTCGCCCCACCAGTAATCCTGGTTCTGGAGTACGGACATGGTCACGCCGGCGAAATGCCCGCGTCCAGTCGCCTCCACCCAGACGTAATTCCCCTCCCCAGTGAGGTTCTTGAGCTGATCCACACGGGGATCGCCGTTGTCCTTCCATTCGCTGACAGTTCCCTTGTTCGGGGAAGCCTGCCGGTACTGCGCGTGAAAATAGAGCGTGTCTGCCGGGAGAGGCTTGCTATAGATCTGGCAATCAATGTTGAAATAGAAGGCATCCACCTTCATCTGGCCCATGTTCGTCACAGTAATTCTGGCGTGTTTCTGGAACGGCATTGGGAAAAACGAGTTCAAGGCATGGTTTGGCGCCACAGACAAGGGAGCCGCTTGAAATACAAAGTATTCTCCGAGTCCCAACCCGAAGAAGTCCCCCAGCGGTGTCTCCACGCTCGGTGTCGCCTCTCCATCCCAGTACATGCGCAATACGAGTTTCTTCAGGTGATAGCTTTCGTCGCTTGCCAGCGTGAACCAGATATGGGTAATCATCCCTGGACCTGCCTCGTCCACAAGGGTCAGAGACTCGCCCGCGGCAATGGTGCGGAAATCCGCGTTGCCGCCGGTGCGGTCGTAGCTCGAGAACCGCTTTTGCACATAGTCGTGAGGTTCCGTTAGCGCCCGCAGTGAATCCTTTTGTTGTGCGCTTGCCACAGTACAACTCAACACCGCCAGAAGCAGAATTCGCCCCCATCCTCTCGTTACCTTCATGGCTTCTCCTTTTCCAGCCTGTTATTCACCAATGGCTTAACGGCATGCCTGTCTAGTCAAACCGTACCTCAAGGCGCAGGGAGCCGGCAATCGTGGTTAGCCAGAGAACTCCCCCTCGGGGCTTCTCTTCCCTTTCAGCCCCATTCCCAGTAAACTGCTGGTAATGCTCCAGCGTGTTCCTAAGCGTAACGGCCAGCGAAAAAATATAACCTGCTTGAAACATTGCAGAAACATGGGCCAAGGGACACTCGAATGAGCCAGAGGTCAACTGTGAAAACGGTATCGACCGACCCATTCTTAGCCGAAACGTCCCTTTTCCGTGTCATTCTTGGGCAGTCTCCAGAAGATTTAATCGAGTGCCAGCGCCTCCGCTACGACGTTTTTAACGTGGAACTTGGCGAAGGTCTCTCCACCTCGGATCGTTCCGGGCTCGACATCGATCCGTTCGACACGTTCTGCGACCATCTCATGGTCCGCGATTTGGAGAGCGGCAAGCTCGTTGGCACTTACCGTCTGCAAACCGGCGAAGTCGCCCGCCGCAACCTTGGCTACTACGGCAATCAGCTCTTCGACTTTTCCGTGTTCGAACCCATCCGGAACGAGCTCCTTGAGCTTGGTCGCGCGTGTGTCCACGCCGAGTTCCGGAACATCATGGTTTTGCACGCCTTGTGGAAGGGTATCGCCGTTTACTCCACGCGCCATGACGTTCGCTACCTGATCGGCTGCAGTTCGCTCTCTTCGCAGGACGAAAACTACGGCGCGGCTATGTACAACTCTTTGAAGGACAAGTATTTGGTCGAGCCCCGGCTACGCACGGTGCCTCAGCCCGGCCATACTTGCGAGTCTAACGGCCAAGCCGTTCAGGCCGATAGGCCTCCGCGCCTGTTCCGCGCCTACCTTGAGATTTCCGGGCGCATCTGCGGTCCGCCGGCGATTGACCGCGAATTCAAGACCATTGACTTTCTGACCCTGCTCGATCTCGCCAATCTGCCGGACCGCGTGCGCACCCGGTTCTTTTAAAGGCCTCCTTTGCGCGGGGCTCCACTTCGAAGAATCCGCGTCTATCCTTGCTCCTGCTTGGTGCATCCAATCGCCGGATGTAGACTCTTTTCGCGAGGAGACCTCTTATGATGGCTATCAACGCCGAGCAAGCCAGCTTCCTCCTGCAGTACGCATTGCCTACGCTCAAAAACGAACATCGCACCACTCGCGCCGTCATCGAGGCCATTCCCCAGGCTAACCTCGACTACCGGCCCGACCCAAGTTCCAAGACCGCGATCGAGCTTGCCTGGCACATCGTTGCATCCGAGCATCGTTTCCTTAGCGGAGTCGTAGTGGGCGCCTTCGATTACACGCCCAACCATCGCCCGGAGAACGTCCAGACGGGCCCGCAGATCGCCGAGTTGTATGGGCAGTATTTCGCAAAGGATTTTGAGGGACTGTCAAAATTGTCCGGCGAGCAACTTACCCGTTCCATCGACTTTCGCGGAATGTTTCAAATGCCCGCCGTGGCTTTTCTGAATCTGAGCCTGAATCACTCGATACATCACCGCGGGCAGCTATCCACCTATCTACGCGCCATGGGAGGGAAGGTTCCCTCCATTTACGGTGAGAGCTACGACTCCGCCAAGGCGCAAAAAGCCGCGCAGGCCTGACCCATTATTTGCCGATCGCATCGGGGAGTCCGCGGTAGTAGCGAAATCCCTCGAAGGCCTTCCCATCTTTTCTTCGAATGTGGGCCTGCGCATCGTCCTTCATTTGCTTTACTTCGGCTTCGCTGGGATTCGGGTTGTAATTCTTCCAGCCCGGGCCAAACTGACTGAAGTACTTCGCGCCGGCATTGATTACCTTTCCCTCGACGCTGCTAATGTCCACCCAGATGTTTTCGTCCTCGTAGTCGTAGTCATTGTAAAAGAGATATTCGGGAATCATGTATTCCTTCAGGCCCTCCTGGGTAATCTGGCCTTCAAACAACAAGCGCCACATCGCTGCGCGCGCCGCATCCGCCGACAGGTAGGCCGCAGCGCGATGGTCCGATTTGTGCCACCGCTGGAAATTCTTCCCAGGGTCCCACGCAAAGAGCACGTCCGGCCGCAGCTTCCTAATCAGGCGCACGAGATTCTCCACCACGGCTTTGCGGTCCTCGAACTCCAGCAATCCGTCGTCATAACCAAGATTGATGTAGTGGTCTCCGGGTATTCCCAATTCGGCCAGCGCCGCCAACTCCTCCTTGCGCCGAATTTCCGCTAGCTGCGTCCTGGACAGTTTCGGGTCCTGTGTCCCCACGTTTCCCGTAGTCAGCGTGACAACGAAAACGCGATTGCCCTGGGCCTGAAGCAAGGCCAGCGTCCCATGCGAGAGCCTATCGTCATCCGCATGGGCCCCAATCAGCATCACTGTTCTGCCTGTCCATTTTTCGATTGGCGTGTCCGGCTTCTGCGACTTTTCCTGGCCCAACAGTGTTGGGCCGGAAGCAAGCAAACTGGACACTAACATCACTCCAATGATTGGGATTCTCATTCCTCCTCCTCTTCACTCTTCCAGAAGAATCTATAGCTACTGGACATCCTACTCCGAGACCAATCGTTTTGCCTGGGCCAGCACTTTCTCCGCGTGTCCTGCGTCGGCCAATTTCGCCCGGACAAAATCGCGCGTGCCACCACCTTTGCCGGGAATGGACGCCAGCAACTGCTTGAGAATCGCGGCGAGGTCTTTGCCTGCAGAGGGATGCTGCGCGAAGACGATTTGGCCGGTTTCGGCGTGGATCAGGAGGGCAATCGCGCGCTCGTTTTTCGCTAATTCCGTGGCCAGAGGCAGGAGAAGTTCGGGATTTTCGTCGCGCAGCAGCTCAGCAATCACGAGCGGTTCCTTTGCGTAATGCGCGGCTCCAACAGCGAGCTTGGCGCGCGCCACAGCAAGCTGTTGCAGCGCCGTCCGCAAGCTCTTGAAGTGGCTGTCCCGTTCTTCTACAGCCTTATCAATCGCCGCTTTCGCTTCCTCGGGTGTGCAACTCAGCCCTTCTCCGATGGTGTGAAGGATTCGAAAATCGTTGCTCGCAATGCGCTCCGCACGGGCTCCACAAACAAATTCGACACGCCAATCCTGGCGAATCTTCGTGCAACGCCGCACGAGGAGCATCCCGATTTGGCCGGTGCTTTTCACATGTGTTCCCCCGCACGGCTGCAGGTCCGCAGAGTCGATCTCAATCGCTCGCAGGATGCCTTCCCGCTCGACTTCCCTGCGCACCCCCTGGGAGGTCAGTTGCTCGGCGGTGCCGTACCGCACTTGAATCCCCCGGTCCTCGAAAATGACCGCGTTGGCCGCGCGTTGCGCGCCAAGCAGCACATCCCGCGACGGCTCGGGGCCACGCAGGTCGATCGTGGAAATCACGCTGCCGAGGTGGAATGAGACCGTTGGCAATCCGAAACGCTCCTGGAACATCGCGGAAAGGAGGTGCTGTCCGGTGTGCTGCTGCATGTGATCGAAGCGGCGTGGCCAGTCGATGGCCCCCTGCACAGTCCCCAAAGGAAGTTCTCGGTCAACGATATGGGCAATCTCGTCGCCGTCGTCCCGCACGTCCAGAACTTTGGCCTTTCCAATCGTGCCGAGGTCATTCGGTTGCCCACCTGAAGTCGGATAGAACGCACTTTGGTTCAGGATCACTTCCCACGCCGGCACGGCACCCGACGCGGTAAGACACGGCCCGGCTGGGACGCACTGGACCACGTGTGCTTCAAACCATTGGAGATAGGAGTCGTCGTAATACAGCCGATGAGTCGCCATAAGAGCCGAAGTCTAGTACCGATCCAACTTTTTCGCCACGTAACCGAGAGTCATGGTTCGCCGCCGCTGCCTACCAACGTTCCCTAGTTGGCTCCGAAGAGTTGGAACGGCACAAGCACATCCAATTTGGTGCACTTCCCGCGTCCCGGAGTCCGCAAATCACCAGCCAGCAAACACCAATCCGGTAAAATAGGAGCATGGGGATTCGCCTCATCGCCCTCGACATTGACGGCACACTGCTGAACAGCCGCTGGGAAGTTTCCGAGGCGAACCGCCGCGCCATTGCGGAAGCCACGCGCCGTGGAATCGAGGTCGCTCTGGTCACCGGGCGCCGGTACGATTTCGCTCTTTTGGTTGTGCGCCAAATCGAGTCGCCACTCACGATGATCGTCAATAACGGCGCGCTCGTGCGCACCAATGATGGCAAGACGCACCTTCGCCACCTTCTGCCGAAGGAAATCGCGAGGCAAGTCCTGGAAGCGACGAAGCCGTGGCGGGATGGCACGGCCGTCGTTTTCGATCGCCCTTTGGCGAATCAAGTCATCCTCGAGATCATTGACTGGGAAGACCCAACGCGGGGCGGCTACTACAGACGCAATCGCGAGTTTCTCGCGGAGGCAAGTCCACTCGAATCCTGCCTCAGCGAGGACCCTATCCAAGTCATGTTCACGGGCTCAGTCGCACCGATACGTGAAGCCGAACTTGTACTCTGCAAAGTTCCCTTTCGCGATAGCTTTTCTCTCGCCGTGACCGTCTATGAGGATAGGGATTTTTCCATGTTGGACGTAATTCATCCAGGGGCTTCGAAGGGCGCAACCCTTGCCGAATGGGCAACGCTTCGCGGCATCGCGAGGGACGAAATCCTGGCCATTGGGGACAATCACAACGATTTGGAGATGTTATCCTTTGCGGGAACACCTGTTGTGATGGGGAATAGCGTGCCGGAACTAAAGGAGCGGGGTTGGCACGTCACGCGCTCGAATGATGACGATGGAGTGGCAGAAGCGATAACGCAATTTGCGCTCAGAGAGGCGACCGGTTGGCAACCAAGCGCATCCTGACAAGGTGTTTGCTGGCCATTGCGTTCCTGGGTGGCGTCAGACCAGCGCGCGCGGACTATGTCGTGCTTCGCAGTGGCGCACGGCTGAATGTCACGGGTTACGAGATCCTGCCGGACCGCTATCGTCTGTATGTGAAAGGCGGTGTAGCGGAAGTTCGCGTCGAGGACGTCGTCGGCATCGAGCCGGAAGAAGTCTTCGAACCTATCAAGGAACCGCTGAGCGACACGACTCCCTTTCAGAAGATCATTCGGGCGGCTGCGAAGCGCTATGGAGTTGACGCCGACCTAATCCACTGTGTCGTTGCCGTGGAATCGAATTTCGACCCCAACGCGGTCTCCCGCAAGAACGCTCGTGGCTTGATGCAACTGCTGCCGGAAACGGCCACGTACTTGGGGGTGAAGAACGTGTTCGATCCCGAGGAAAATGTGGATGGGGGCACGCGCTACCTGCGAGAGCTTCTCGGCAGGTACAAAAACAATCTCACACTGGCCCTGGCAGCCTACAATGCCGGACCCGCGCGCGTGGATCAATTCGGCCACCATGTGCCTCCGTACCTCGAAACCATGAAGTACGTCCAGCGCATTACCAAGAGCTACGAGAAAATCAGAGCAGACGCCGCACAACAGAACAAAAAGGCCGACGAACAGATGCAGAGAGCGCTCTCCCAGCAATAGACCAAAGGAGCAAGCACATCGTTCAGGCCATGTTTATGAGTCCGATTATGGATTGGGCGGAGGGGCCTGCAGCGGCACGTCGGGATTGCCGCCGGGATTCGGGTTCGGTTGAGGAGCTAAAGGAGAATTGGTCCCGGACAGCCCGGTGCCCGATGGGTTGGGCGCGTTTAGGTTTTGCACCGGCGTGCCGATACCTCGCGATGCGCCTCCGACGGTCAAATCCTTTGAGGGATCCCAAATGAATTCAAATTGCCGGTAGTTCTTTGCCTTCTCATACCACATGACGGATTTCTGATTGATCTTGCTGCCAACACCGATGATGTTTCCGCCTATTACACTGCTGGCATCCATCGGCCCGAGGTCGTGCGGCACGCCCATGTCACTCGAGGAGCTAGCGGCGTTTGCGTCACTGCCTGCGGCCGCACCAGGATTCTGTGTCGCGATTCCCTGTGCACCGCCCAAGTTCTGGCTCGTGCTCATCGCGGAGGTGGTCCCGAATCCGGACGACCCGAAGCTCGAGCTTCCAAAACTGCTTCCACCGAAGGACGACCCGGAAAGAGAGCCGCTCCCGAAAGAAGAAGTGCTTCCCTGCAGCGCGTTTAGATTCGAGCCCATCATTCCGATGCCGCCCATGCTGCGGTCCTGCAGGCTGCCAATCAACTGTCCGTTCGGTCCGACGTAAATCAACCGCCAGGAGCCATCGCTGGCATTCATGGGATCCTTGTACGCCTGGCGCATGAAACGAATGCCGTTTTTCGGCTTGGTCAAGTCATCGAGCGAGGTCGGAAATTTGTGAAACTTGAAATAGTACATGCGCACGCCACGTACGTACTGCTGGCCGCGCCAGACCATTTCCTTCTCTTTCTCCCGCTTCCCGTTCGTCAGCACATCGGGAGCTACGGCCACCGTGCCCAGCACGAGGAGAGCAAGAAAAAACATCACGAGGAGAAGCGCATAGCCAGCTTGCTCGGTCTGCGCAGCCGGGTTTTGCGCGCTTCGTTTCATGATGGCGCCGATGGCATCTCCAGAACTGTCGAATTCTTCTTCCCCGTATTCACGTCCTCATACTCGATGCGGTCATTTCCTATATGCGTGATTCGGATGTGATTTTGAATCGTGTCGCCCTCAGCCACAATGTGGACTTCCTCGCCATCCAGCAGGAAGGCCTGGCGCGTGCCGGCGGTGGGAAGCGCGCCGAGGCCGAATAATTTCCATGGAAGTACGGGCGGAGGCGGTTCCGGCTGCGGAAATGGCCCCACCGGGGGACGAGTGGGCTTTGGTGCAGGCTGCACCGACCCCGACGCCCCCGAGGCAACTGGTGCCGGGCCGGCAATGAAAATATTCCTCCCCGTGGGCTTATATACTGTGCCTTGGGCATCTCCTAGGTCCCTAAACACATGTCCGTAGTCCTCAGCGTTGATCGGCACGTAGTTGCCGGATTCGGAGAGGACTCCCGCCTCGGTTCTGCCCTTGCCCCAATAGAAGCGCCACACCAGCACCGCGACCAGCACCAGCACCACCAGCACAACAATCTCTCTCTGTTGCTTCGTCTGCGCCATCATGTCTTCCGAAAATAGGTTCTCACATGCAGATCCACTCGCAACACGCCCACCTGGGCTTGGCCCGAAGTATCCGTCTCCACATCGAGCGCGTCGACAATGTAAACGTTTCTCGAGCGTTGCAAGTGGTTCAAGAAATGCACAATCCCGCTGTAGTCCCCGCTCACCCGAGCCTCGACGGTGAGTTCCGTCAAGTTGCGCCCGGACACTTCCTTTTCGTGAAACTTCACATCGTCCAGGAGCAAGTGCGTGTCCTTGGCGTACTCGTCCATCTCCTGCGCCAAAACGGAGTAGCCTTTGGTCGTCGGAAGCAGCGTGGTTTCAAATTGGTCGAACTGCCTCAATGTATCGGGGAGTTTTTCGCGAATCTTCCGCGCGCGCTCGACGTCGGATTTCACCAGGGCCATCTTGCGCGTTTGCATTGTAAGAACCTGATCCCGATCCGCTTGCGGGCCGGACATCTTTAGATTGAAATAAGCAAACGCTACGTCCGCCACCAACAATGCTCCCAGAGCGCCAAGAATGACCCTCTTTTTGAGCTGAAACTCAGGCATCGTCAGATCCCCGTATAGATAGCGGAAAACTCGACCGTGAGCGCGTCCGTACTTCCCTGTCTCGGAAGTTCCGTGGAAAGAAGCTCGATATGTGAGAAGGACTTGGAGTCTTCGAAGGCCTTGAGCAAGCGGATACTCGCCTCGCGGTCCACCGTCCCCACGATAAACTTCACAGAAGCTGTTCCCCGCTCGAGCTTCGGCTCGATTCGGACGACGTGGACTCCTGCGGGCAAGGTATGCTCGAGATCCATGAACATTTTGGTCCAGTTGAAGCTGCGCGCTTCTATAACCTCATCGATGAACTTCGCACGTTCTTGAAGGTTGCGGTTCTCGTCCTTCTCAAAGAACCGCTGCAATTCCGCCCTCTGCTCCAGCAGGCGGGCCGTCTCCTGTTGAATCTTCCCGGCACGGGATCGATAGTCCTCATCGGCTTTACGCAACGAATAGAAACGCCACCCCAGCGAGAGAAAAAGCGCGGCACCTAGAAGCCCCAGGAGCGCCGCCCCGACCAGAAACCGCCTGTGACTAGCCAGCGGCTTGGTGGCGAGATTGAGTCCGACGTACATGCTTACGTGTTCTCCACCCTTGTCCTTTAGTTTCGGCGAAGCATCCAGCCAACTAGTCCTTCGAGTTCGCGGTCTGCCAGAGGCCGCGCTTCTGCCCGCAATTGCCCGTCGGAAATAGCTGCGTTCAGCAGCGACCTCACCGGGCACCTGAATTCCTCTTCCAGCGGGCGCACAAATTCGGAGAGACGACCTCCTAGCCCCGCCACGCGAACAGCCTGAATCCCTTCCTGCCAAGTGTCCTGGTAATAAGCCGCTACGGGATACACCTCCTCAAGCAACATCTGCGGCGTGAGGGTATCAGCATGCGCGGGAAGTTCCGTGCAACGGTAACCCGCCAAAATGCCTTCGCGCACAATCGCTGTCGTCAGAGAGGTCCCTGAGATGCGCGCGAGAAGCGTAGGCTTGCGGTCTTCGAGCAGGCTAATGGCCGCGAGGGTCGAGTTCTGCACAACCCCAGGCCGCACCGAGCGGCCCTCTAGCAGCGCTTCGTACTCTTTCACAATGCGCAGCCGCGCAATGGCAGTCACGACGTCCACGCCTTCTCCGCGCGAAGGCTGTCGCATATAGGAGAGCAACGTCTCCTCCACTTCGAACGGCACGCTTTTCTTCAGTTTCCACCGCAACATGGGAATGGCTTCCTGGTTTGACCGCGGGAAGTCGTCGAAATGTTGTACAAAAACGCGGATGACCGGGTCCGGAAGAAGCAGCGCGGCGCTTTCGTTGCTGGCCCCCAGCGATTCGCATACGCGCATGATTGCCGACTTCACGGCTGCCGGATTGACAATGTTGGTCTCTATGGCCGAAGGAACGATCGCGTCTTTCGGAAGCGACTCGAGCGCGTAACCGCCGACGGAGCCGCTGTGCGAAAAACGCGCCCCGGCCACGCGGTCCGGGGAAATCTCGAACGCCAGCGGCGGATGGGGAGTGGCATCCATCCACCGAGTCAACCGGCGAACAAATCCACTTTGAGAAATACTTCCCTGATAGGCGGCAGCGCTACTCAACGAATGTCACCTTATTGATCTCACGCAGCGTAGTCACGCCCTCGCGAACCTTGGCAAGGCCGCTTTGACGGAGAGTGGTCATCCCCTCCACCATCGCTGCGCGCTTGATCTCCGAAGTGGGCCTTCGGTCCACAATCATTTCACGGATATGGTCGCTCAAGTCAAGCAATTCGCAGATGGCTGTCCGGCCATGGAAGCCGGTTCCCGAACATTCCAGGCAGCCCACGCCTTCCATAAACTGGATTTCGGCTGCCATGGCCGGGTCGATTCCGGAATCGTTCAATTCGCTCACCGAGTACTTCTTGGGCCGTTTGCAGCTCCTGCAAATGACGCGAACAAGACGTTGCGCCAGGATGCAGTTCAGCGCGGAAACGAAATTGTATGGCTCAACCCCCATGTTAATGAATCGTCCAATTACGTCCGTAACGTTGTTGGCGTGGACCGTGGTGAACACCAAGTGGCCCGTGAGCGCAGACTGGATGGCGATCTGCGCCGTCTCCTGGTCGCGGATTTCGCCCACCATGATTTTGTCCGGGTCATGGCGCAAAATCGAACGCAACCCGCGGGCAAACGTCAGGCCTTTCTTCTCGTTCACGGGAATTTGCGTGATACCGCGAAGCTGGTACTCCACCGGGTCTTCAATAGTCACGATCTTGTCTTCATCGGACTTGATCTCGTTGATGGCCGCGTACAGCGTGGTCGTCTTTCCCGATCCCGTGGGACCGGTGACCAGCACCATGCCGTAGGGTTCGCGGATGTAACGGCGGAATCGCCGCGTTTCCTCAGGAGAGAAACCTACAACGTCGAGGGTCAGGCTTTGAAATTTCTCGGACAGAGTTTCCTTGTCCAGAACGCGCAACACGGCATCCTCGCCGTGATTGGCCGGCATAATCGAAACACGCAGATCTATGTACCGGCCCTTGTACTTCACCCGAAAGCGGCCGTCTTGAGGAACGCGACGTTCGGCAATGTCCAGATCGCTAAGCACTTTGATGCGCGAGATGACCGTGGAATGCCATTCTTTGGCGATCGGCTGCATCGCGTGTTGCAGCACGCCGTCAATGCGGTATTTGACGGCGACCTCTGTGTCTCGCGCTTCGATGTGAATGTCGCTGGCCCGGCGCTCGAGCGCAGTAAAGATGACCGTTTCGACTAGTCGTACTACCGGGCTGACGACGGTGTCTCGCGTGAGCCGGTCAGCCGATATGGTTTCTTCGGTTTCCTCTTCGTCCTTCGAAACTTGGAGCGTAAAGGCTTCGGTGGCTTGCTCCAGCACGCGTTGCGACTGCTCGGTACGCTTGAGCAGGTCGCCGATTTGTCGCGGGGTGGCCACGCGAATTGCCAATTTCTTCCCAAGAAGCAGCGGCAGTTCATCGCTCAGCAACACCTGGCTCGGATCAGCAACCGCAATGACCAAGGTATTGTCGTGCACGACCAATGGCACAAAGTTGTAGCGGAACATGAGCTCCGCCGGGATGGTCCGGAACAGGTCGGGATCAATGCGTTGTTCCAGGAGATCGACAAACCCGCAGCGATATCGCGCGGCCAGCCGCTTCGCCTGTTCGCGCTCCTGGTTCAGATCGCCGTGTCCGTCAGCGGGTGCGCCCCCGTTTGGCAGATTGGAATCGGGAGTAGCCATAGAATCCGAGTTCTTACCTCGCAGTTCCTGATACAGAGAACGAGAAGATTGGCAGATACAAGGAGATGAGGATAAACGCCACCAGAAGTCCCATGCACACGAGGATCAACGGCTCAATCAGCGAAACCATCGCGCCCAACTTCAAGGTCACTTCTTCCTCGTAAAACTCCGCCACGCTGTTCAGCATGGGTGCGAGCGCTCCGCTCGATTCGCCGACCTCAATCATGTCCAGGGCCATCTCCGGCATGATCTGGTTGGCGGAAAGCGCGCCATGAAGCGATTCTCCTTCGCGCACCATTTTCGTGGCGTGCCCCACCGTCCCACGTAAGAGCTTACTGCCAATCGAATCGGAAGCCGTGGCCAAGGCGGCGACAAGCGGCGTGCCACCTGTGAGCAAAGTCGCCAGCGTGCGGCAAAACTGCGCGACCTGAAACTTCAGGAGCGTTGGCCCAATCACTGGTGACCGGAACTTCAGTCGGTCAAATGCAACCCCGCCTTCTTCGCTCCGCGACCAGAAGAACACACCAAGCACCGTCAGGAAGACCATGCCGATCAACCCGAGAATGTAATACCGGTAATCCACAGTGACAGCGATCAGCACTTTTGTCGGGCCCGGCAACTCTACGCCCATTTCGCGATAGAGTTGGCCGAACTTCGGCACAACAAACGAGACGAGATACGTCACGATGATGGATGCCACAATCACCAGCAGCGTTGGATAAACCAGCGCAGCTAGTATCTTCTTCTGCACGCCCGTGCTGACGCGCTGATACGCGATGTAATACTCCAGCACGCCGGAGAGGTTGCCGCTCTTCTCTCCTGCCAGAATTGCCGTCGAATATACCTTGGAGAACACTCCAGCCTCGTCCACGGCTTCCGACAGGGATTTGCCCTCACGAACGCGATCCCGGATTTGAGTCAGGACTGGGCGAAGCTTGGGCGAGCTGGCGCGCGTGGCTAACAAATCCAGCGCCCTCAAGATGGGCAATCCGGCCTTAATGAGGGTGTTAAATTGCTGGTTGAGAACGAGAAAATCATTGCCGCCGATCTTGCGTTCCTTGCGAACGCCCAAAAAACCGCTGACGAGACTGCTTCGGGCATTGACGGAATACACGAACAGACCGCGGTCGGCCAGCTTCTGCCTGGCCTCTTCTTGCGTCGTGGCCGCCTCAATATGAGAGAAAACGCGACCGTTGGCGTCGGCAACACGGCAAACAAATTCGCCCATAGAACCGTAGTTTACCTCATCCTGAGACGGCCCAAACAACGCTTTTGGCCGGCCTGGTCCTGGAGGTCAAATGTTTTTTCTCCTACAGTTCACTGACGCAAGCCCGGAGCATCCGGTAGCACGCCATCTACGATCACCGTATCGCGAGGTGGCGTAAATTCAAATACTTGATTGTCCAGCTTGGGGTTCCATTCCCAGGCCGCAAAACTAAATTCAATCTCGATGCCGCCTTCTTGCGGGATCACAATCCGGCTCAATTCGCCACTCTCCGACACCTCGAAAAGAACCGCACTACTCTGCACCCTGCGAGCGTTACCGTTTTCGCGCAAAGTGCAGCGAAACACCGCGCCACCGGACTGTGCAGGGGCACCGTCCGGCAAGTGCTCCACTTGTGAGCAGATCTTCGAGAGTTTCATGTGCGTTGTGAGGAACGCAAGCGGTGTCCGCAAGTCCTCGCTCTGCTTCGCGGGCATGCGGGTGGCCGTGTGGTCAGAAGGGGCGTAGAACCACACGTATTTACCGTCAACCAGGAAGGTGTTCCTCTCCGGAGCCTGGTAGTCCCAGCGCATCTTCCCAGGCCGCCGGAAGTAGGCGTCCCCTGCTTCAACGCGGACGAGCCGCCCGCCCTCACGGTAACGCTCCAGAAACTTTGCCGAAAGCGTTTGTGCGGAGCTGTAGCGCGATTCGAAGTTCCGGAGGAGGCGGTCTTCGTTATGGGCCGAGGCGGGCAGAGAGAGGCAAACAAAGAAGAGGGTAAGCGTGAATCGCACTCCAATAGTGTATCAGCACCGCACTTATAGAGAGGGACTACCCGCGTTTGCCGGGGCCGTGGGGCTGGCGCGAATGACGTTCGTCTGGTCCACGTAGAAGCCGCGCTGGCCGGTAACACTTGCGGTCACTGGGTTCGCGTTGAGGGTAAAACCTTGCGAGGGGGTGGTGGAATTGTCTTGAACGTACGTGAATGTGTATCCCGATTTCGTCCCGCTAGCCAAGACATCATCGACGAAACAGGAAGCCGCAGGTGTAAGCGGGCAGGGCTGTGTCCCACCATCCCCAAGGTTGGCTAGTGCGGCCGAAAATCCAACGTTGGGGAACATTGTCGCGTAGGAGATTTCCGCTGTACTGATCGCGTGGCACGAGGATACGGCCGAAGACTCATTCGCGGCAATTTTCGCGCGCAAGAAATTCGGAATCGCAATCGCCACGATGATGAGAATGACCGCGACGACCACAAGCAACTCAATCAGTGAGAACCCAGATTCCCTTTCCTTCATTCCAAAAGTCTCCATGGCCCACAGACCGGAGATCGCTACAGAAAGGACGCATGGTCCTCAAGTGCAAGCCGGGGGCCAAAAAAAACCTCAGTCCCGCTCCGCGCCAACGCCGTAACATCTTCCACATCAACAAGATGTGATTCCACTGACCCCTGGAATACCCGCCGGTGACAAAACGCGCCCTCATAATGTCACAAACCGTCACCGCTTTCCAATTAAGCCTCCCGCTGCAAAAGCGACGCGGGCCTTCCCTTCCATCCTAGAAAAAACGGGGCAGGTTGAGCCCGCCCCGTTCTTTCAAACCACTTTCGAAAGAATCACTCTCGACTAGAGCGGGGTTCCGCCGGCCATCGTGCAGCCGTTCGCGCCGGACAGGTATTCGATCACACCTGTCTGGTCGCTGCAGAACGAACGCGTACCGGTCGTGTTCAGCGTAACGGCGTTGGCCACGCTCGTATAGGTCGTATTGGGAGCGCCGCCAGCCGGCGTCACGGTGAATGTGTATCCGCTCTTGGTGCCGGTTGCCAGAATGTTGTCAATCAGGCAGGCCGTCGCCGGAGCCGGGGTGCACGGAGTCGCGCCGCCGAGGCTGCCCAGGGCGGTAAACCCGATCGCAGGATACGTGGTGGTGAACGTCACCTCAGCCGTGTTGAGTGTACGGAGTGATCCAACGGCCGAGGATTCGTTCGCCGCCATCCTCGAGCGAATCAAGTTCGGAATTGCGATGGCCGCGATGATCAGAATGATCGCCACGACGATCAGCAACTCGATAAGAGAGAAACCCTTCTGCTTCTTCATGAGATCTCCTTGAGAGAGTATAACGTGCCAGGGCACAACTCATTTCAGGCAGGAGACTTGCCAATGTAAGCGCTAAATAACCAAAATACTCCCATGCCAATAACTCCCCCAAAATGTGTGAGTTCCACGGCCACTCACGACTGAACGATCATGTACTTATTCCGTTCGGGCAGATCTCACTCCGGAGTTGACAATTTTTGCCCGGATTTCACGCCAATTTTTGTCAGCTTCCAGCGCTCCGGCCTACATCCTCCGACCGCCCGAATGCGGCCACCCCCA
The DNA here is from genome assembly GCA_035623175.1 of Candidatus Limnocylindrales bacterium. Taxonomy (GTDB): domain Bacteria; phylum Acidobacteriota; class Terriglobia; order Acidiferrales; family UBA7541; genus Acidiferrum. The sequence continues at coordinate 24,461 of DASPTY010000016.1, forward strand.
AAACCCCCTTCCCGCCGACGTCCAGGCTAACCAAAAAATACGGGGCGGGAAGATCCCGCCCCGTATCCTGAAACCACTTCGACTCGAACCGCGCCGTGATTATAGCGGGGTTCCGCCGGCCATCGTGCAGCCGTTCGCGCCGGACAGGTATTCGATCACACCTGTCTGGTCGCTGCAGAACGAACGCGTACCGGTGGTGTTCAAGGTAACGGCGTTGGCAAGGCTCGTATAGGTCGTATTGGGAGCGCCGCCAGCCGGCGTCACGGTGAATGTGTATCCGCTCTTGGTGCCGACCGCCAGAATGTTGTCAATCAGGCAGGCCGTCGCCGGAGCCGGGGTGCAGGGGGAGGCGCCGCCGAGGCTAGCCAGGGCGGTAAACCCGATCGCAGGATACGTGGTGGTGAACGTCACCTCAGCCGTGTTGAGTGTACGGAGTGATCCAACGGCCGAGGATTCGTTCGCCGCCATCCTCGAGCGAATCAAGTTCGGAATTGCGATG
>DASPTY010000017.1:0-2052 GCA_035623175.1 Candidatus Limnocylindrales bacterium
TTACGTCTAGCTTCCGGTATATCTCTTATAGGACTCTGCTCCTTTGCCCTCTCTCCAAAAAACAAAAACCGCGCGCCTACTGCTTCTCCCGATCCAAGCAAACGTCCACACCCTTGCAACCCCATTTGCTTCAGTCTGTCATCCCGACCGAAGTGACCCGGTGCACTTTCTTCCGCGCCGCACTCCCGCGCGCCCGGTCACGCAGCGGAGGGACCCTGGCTCCCGATTCCCCATGCCGCAACTCGATGAATGTATCTCCATCTTCAACCTCTCACCCTCAGGCTCGCGCCTTCTCCGTGCCGAAGGATCTCAACCCTTGCGTCTTGACTCCTAACCCTCCACCTCCCTCCCCTCTTCCTCAAAAACAAAAACGGCCCCGATCTCTCGGAGCCGCCTCAACCTGCCAATTTCCAGTTTCTATTTTCTGATTTCCGCCTTACGCTTTTGCCCCCGCCGGCAATTCCCCTTTCTCTCCTTCCAGCATCTGCTCTTTCCGGTACACCAGCGAATTGATGTCATACGTCGCCAGCTCAAATCCGTGTCCATGCGTTATCGCGTCCGTCGGGCACGCCTCCACGCAGTACCCGCAGAAAATGCACCGCGAATAGTCAATGTTGTACACCTGCGCGTACCGCTCCCCTGCCGAAATCCGCTCCTCTTCCGTATTCTCTGCCGCTTCAATGTAAATGCAGTTCGAGGGGCACGCCGCCGCGCACAAAAAACATCCCACGCACTTCTCCAGCCCATTCTCATCCCTGTGCAGCACGTGGATCCCGCGGTATCGAGGCTGGAAATTCACTGGCGCGGCCGGATAGTTCTCCGTCACCGTCTTCTCAAACATCGTCTTGAACGTGACGCCGAACCCCTTCACCAGCGCCACCGCCGTCTCGCCTACTTCCCTGATCAGTGATCCCATAAGCCTTTGTAGCGGCCGGTCTTCAGACCGGCGCATCTGTCACACATATCCTGACTACTACGCAAGTCTAACAAACCCCTCCCGAGATTCCAATTCTCCTCAACCTCACCCGCTTTTCACTTCCTCCCATGCCAGCCTGCCCGCCGCAGCTTCAGGGCAAGCTGGTCTTCCAAATCCCCTCCCGCCCCGGCAAACTACCCAGCTTCCTGTTGACGCCTGTATCGCCTGGCGCTACTCTCCGCTCATGAGTTCCTTTGTCTCGAAACTCCGCCTGTTCCAGCGTTTGCTCAATAAGCTCCGGGATCTTCTCAATAAGCCCACGGATGTCCGTTACACCAGCGTTCCGCTATGGAAGCCATGGCGGGACTACTGACCCCGCCCCAAATCCCCGCCGCACGTTCCAAGTCCCGGTGGCCCAGTTAGCTCGCTTGGGTACTAGTTAGCGCACATTGTGATCATTGTCACAGAAGCCAAATCCTCCCTCCTCCAACCTAAAAGATGGTACGTCGCGCAGGCGCCAAGACGAGGTCGCCGTAATTTCCTCGCCCTCGCGCCAAGCCCCGGCGACCTCTCTAGGATGGTGAAGCTGAAGTCTCTACTCTGACACTCCTTGCGCTCCCGCAATTGCCGCTCGTTCTGCTTTCGCGGCGTGTTTTTCGGCAGTCGTCCAAGGGCAACCAGCTCATGTGCCCCACTCAACAACTCGAAGTCCAAAATCCTGCTGCCCGCAACTTCTTGCGCAGCCTGAATATCCTTCTGAAGTCGGCACGCATGTACGGCATGGCCCACGCCCAGACCGCCGCGCAATCCGCCGAAGCCTGGGAGCATCTCCAAGCCGTGCTTTCTGAGGCCAAATCCGGCGGCCTACAGATTGCCGTCTCCGAAAATCGACTTCTTGTGGATGGTCTCCCCATCAAAGTCGGCCCTGCCGAACAGAGTTTCGCCCAGTTCCTCACCACCGCCGATCTTGCCAGCGTCACCTTCAAGTCCCAGGTGACCCGCGACGCCTTCCTCGACATGGTGCGCGTCATTGCCGAGTGCGGCTCCAAGCCACAAGGCCTCGCCGAAAAACTGACGCAGGCCCTCGGCGACCAGTCCCACTGCGGCATCGCCATTGACGAAATCCGCTTTGTCCC
>DASPTY010000018.1:0-9493 GCA_035623175.1 Candidatus Limnocylindrales bacterium
CTCCTTGCGCGATCCATCGCGGGTGCGTTCCAGGGTTTTGCAGGCGAGGAAGCTGCGGTTGCGGTAGGGCTCGAGCGCGGGGCCGAGACGATCCTGGGCGTCGCCGTAGCTGGGGGCGACATCGAAATAGTTGACGCCGCGATCGAAGGCTTCGGCAACGAGGCTGTTGGCGACAGCTTGCTCGTTTTTCATGACCACCACACCACCGAGGGCGATGATGGAAAGGTCGATACCGGTCTTACCGAGGCGGCGTTTGGCAATGGGTTCCTGCTTTGAGGGCGGGAGTTGGGCGTTGGGAAGAGAGGCGGAACCTATCAGAGCAGCGCCTGTGGTGGTCTTGAGAAAATCGCGGCGGCGCATTGGGCCTCCTTCGAAGAAGTGTAAGGCTGCAAATGCAAAAGAGTGTGAATGGTTAAGCCCAACTGTAGCCGTGCTTGGCCAAGGGCAAAGAGCGAATGCGCTTGCCAGTGGCAGCGAAGATGGCGTTGCAGACAGCCGGAAGAACGGGAGGAAGCGCTGGTTCACCCAGACCCGTCGGCGGATTGTCTGTCTTGAGGAAATGAACTTCGATGACGGGCGGCACTTGATTGATGCGCACGGGCTCGTATTCGTGGAAATTGCTTTGGACGGCGCGGCCCTTGTCGATTGTGATTTCGTAGTTCATCACGGAACTCAGCCCTTCAATCACGGCGCCCTGAGTGAGGTTCTCGGCAGCGCCAGGATTGACGATCTGGCTGCCAATGTCACCGGCGACCCACACCTTTTCGACATTCACTTGTTTCTTGGCGTTGACGTTGAGCTGAATAACTTCCGCGAAATAACCTCGATGACAGAAATGGAACCCGATGCCCATGGCAGAATTTGTGGGAAGGCTTTGCTTTCCCCAACCTGATTTTTCGGCGACGAGTTTAACGACACCGGTCATGCGAGTGGGATTGAAGTCGGGATCATCCGGCTTGTAATCGGAATTGACGACGCGAGGGAAATCAAGAATATCGAGGCGGAATTGCACTGGATCCTTACCGGCGGCATGAGCAAGTTCATCGAGGAACGATTGGAAGACCCAGGCGTAAGCATTGCTGCCCGGAGCGCGGAGCGCGTACATGGGAACGCCGCAGGGCATGAGGGAGGCGCCAAAGAAGAAGTTGGGAACGAGTGTGCCTGGGAACTGATTTCCGCTGATACCGGCTGTGGGAGCGAAGGTCTCGCCTTCACCAAAACTGACAAAATGATTTTGCCAGGCAATGAGTCTGCCAGAGGCGTCAAGACCACCCTTCAGGAAGTGAAACCCGGCGGGGCGGTAGTGGTCGTGGTGGAAATCGTCTTCGCGGGTCCAGAGGAGCTTGACGGGGACACCGGCCTGCTTGGCGATAGCGGCGGCTTCAAGCATGTAATCGTTGGTGAGACGGCGGCCGAAACCGCCACCGACACGCTTCATGTGGACAATGATGTTGTCAGGGGGGATGTCGAGGAGCTTGGCGACCAATTCCCTGCCGCGCTGAGGAGTCTGAGAGGGAGACCAGAATTCGAGCTTGCCGTCGTGGAAGTGCGCGAGACAGTTTTGCGGCTCCATGGGGGCGTGAGCGAGGAAGGGATAGTTGTAGGCGGCCTCGACGGTTTTTGCGGCGGATTTTAGGACTTCCGAAGCGTCACCGTCCTTGCGGAGGACAAGTGTGGGGGATTGCTTGGAGAGTTCCTGGGCGCGCTTAAAGAAGCCTTCGCTGCTTTGTTGCGCGGTTGGGCCTTCGTTCCAGGTGACGCTGAGTTTTTCGCGCGCGGCGTTGGCTTGCCACCAGGTGTCGGCGAGGATGGCGATGCCGCAGTGGAGTCCAAGGAGATCGTTGGTACCGGGGATGGCGAAGCAGTCGCGAACACCAGGCTGCTGCTTGATCTCGTCGAAATTGGCGGTGTTGATTTTGCCAGCGAAGACGGGGCACTTTTCGTAGACGGCCCAGAGCATGTTCGGGACTCGGAAATCGATGCTGTACAAGTTCTTTCCGGTCACGACGGCGAGGTTGTCGACGCCCAAAGTGGTGTGGCCGATGATTTTGTAGTCCTTTGGATCCTTGAGCTTGACGGACTTGAGCTCGGGAGGAGTCAGCGTGGCGGCTTTGGCAGCGAGGGATCCGTAAGTGGCGGTGCGATTGGATGCCGAGTGCAGGACACGGCCGGAAGCTGTGCGGCACTCCGACTCGGGTACGGACCAAGCTTGTGCTGCGGCCGTGATGAACATCTGGCGGCATGCGGCGCCGACTTGGCGGAGAGGATCCCAATTGATGGGCGTGGCGGTGCTGCCGCCGGCGACCTGCCGGCCATAACGCGATTCGTCCAGGTCGGCCTGCTCGATGCGGACGTCTTTCCAATCGACATCGATCTCTTCGGCGATAAGCATGGGCATGGAAGTCTTCACGCCCTGTCCAACTTCGGGATTCTTGGCCGTAATGGTGAAGATGTTCTCCGGTGAGACATGAACAAACGCGGTGGGAACATAGTTCAAGTTCGTGGGGGGAGCTTGGGCGAGGAGAGATTCGAGCGGTTCGGAATAGAGCGTCAGGAGAAGGCCGCCACCAGCGGCTGCAGAGACTTTAAGAAAGCTGCGACGATCGAGTTTGGTTTGCGTGGCAAGCATGGGGACCATCCTTTTGCGTTGAGACGCAATAGGGGGATGCGCGGTTACGATGGGGATTTTAGCGCCTGAGAGACGCCATGAAAAGAGCGGACGAACAGAAAGAATGGATGTGGTGGCCCAAGATCGCAAGAGCCCGCCGCGCACAAGCCAACGGTGGGGCACCTCAGGTTCCTCTGCAGTGCGGCGCAAATGAAAACGGACCGTCCCCTCAGTTGGGCGACGCCAACACGTCGTCAAAATGATTAACCAGGGCGCGCCTCGGTTTGACCTTCAGCCCCTTGAGGGGCACTTTTCCGTCCGTTGACGTACTGCCCTTCAATGTGGCCCGCCCAAGCATCACCATTCTGCCGTCGTCCAGTTCCAAGTAGATGGGAACAATCATGCGGAAATTGGCATCCACATTGGATTGCGCAAGTTTGAAGTTGAACTGCAAAGTGCCGTCAGGGGCCGCATCGAACGTGTAGTCCAGCTTGTAGGTGGGTATCTGCGTCCCATACACGTAGTCATTGAAGAACCAGTCAAGTTTGTGGTTCCCGTCAATGTCCATGCTGGGGGTCATATGCTTTTCGACCACGGCTTTGAACTCCTCTGTCGTGGCGGCCTTGCCGCGGTACGTATTGACGAAATCTTGCATGGTTTCCCGGAAGAGTTTGTCGCCCTCACGGCTGTCCGTCATCATCAACCGGATCATGTGCAGGATGTAGCCGCCCTTGGGATAGATAAGGCGCTGCGTGATGCCGAAACCCGTTCGTGAATTGCTTGCGCGATAGCCCATGGTGACTGGTCCGACATCAATGGCGCGGAATCCCTCTGCGTCTCTTTCAAGGAGCGATTGCCGTTCCTCGTCCCAGAAGTTGATGAACTTTTTGGGATCCTTTTCGATCAACGAGATGTAGAGAGATGCGGACATCTGAGCGAAGCCCTCACTCATCCATTGATCGCGTCCGGAGCTGAAGCCCACCGTCTGGCCCCACCATTGGTGTGCCACTTCGTGCGCCGTGACCACTTTCCAGTAGCCGGGATCGCTCCGGTCCAAGCCCAATTGGTGGCGCACTGTGGTGTCAAAGTAGTAGCAGATTGGTATCCACACAAGCCCGGGCCAGGATTGCCCGTAATTGCAAGCGGTCTGCTGCGTGAGCTGGATATGGCTGAACAGGGGCGGACCGAAGTAGTCGGTGTAAAGCTGAACGGCGAGCTCACCTTCTGCGAGGGCCTTCTTGTTAAGGCCGAGCGTGCTCATGGTGCCCAAGGCCACGTTGGATCCATGTGGGCTCTCGGTTGGCAGGTCGCTATTGGCATAGTGTTGGATCTGTTGAACCCAGTCGGGGGGTTCCTCGTTGGCATAGGACTGGATGAAAACCGGAGGCTTGGTAAGCTTGGCTTCCTCGACCCTGAACCTGCCGAAACTGAAGCCCGCAACGGTTTGCGGAGCTTCGCTCTTCCACACCGTGACGTTCTGATTGCCCTCGTTGGTGTCGCTCACGAGCGCGCCGGTGGCCGCCATCTTCATGCCCTTCGGTATACGGAAGGTCATGTCGTACGGAACGTACTCTCCAAAAATCGAGCCAATACTGTTGGGATACCAGTTGTGGCGGGCAACGGGGTAATAATTGCCTCTTCCCTCGTTGGTGACTGCGTCCTTTCCAGAGTAGGTCGTGGTGAAGACGAACTTTTCCCCTGCGGAAAGCGGCTTGGGAAGGAGGACGGCGAAATTGCCGTCGTCATTCTTGTCTTCCTGAATGAACGAGAGATTCTGCGCATCCGCGGAGACGCTTTGCACGCGCAGGGTGCGGAAGAGATCGAGGGGAATGACACGAAGCCCGTCACGCAGGGAGACTATTGTTGTTGTGGCCTTCCCAATGAGGTTTCCGCTTTTCTCGAAGGTGGTATCGAGCTCCTGGTGCTCAATGCGGATCACATGTCCAACCGTGCCCTTGGAGTGGGGTTGGGTAAAGCTGAAGGAAGCCCAATCACCCATCTTGTTTTCGTCATAGGTCCAGAATTGGACGTGATCGGAGTTCCGGCTGGGGTCAATCTCGAGAATCTCTTTGTCGTTGTAATGCTTGCCGTGGACAAATGCCCAGAAAAGACCCCGCGGCTGGGGACTGAGGACTTCCTCGAGGAGCCGGGCTTCGAGGTTGTGCTTGATCTTGTGGCGCGTGGTGTTCTGGCTGTCTTTGAGCGGGCCATTGTCGCAGCCACCGGTGGCGGGTGTGCCGGCTTTCTTGAGCTCGTCGTAAGTGGAATCGGTGAAGCGAAGGACGAGGCGCTCGAACCTCTCGGCGAATTCGTCTTCCTTGGTGAGGAATTTGAGGCTGGCCCGCTCGGTTTGAGTGGGGGGCTCGAGAGATAGCGTGCCATCGCCGATGAAGACAGCTCCGGTGGCCATGCCATTGACTGGGGGAACGAAGCAGACCGTGCCTGAATGCAGATGGAATTTTGCGGCGTCACGCTTGAGCGTGACGTTGGTGACGCTGACGGCTTCGGTACCGAGAGTCAGAGAACGAAGAGAGATATAGGTGGGATCAGAGTTAGGCCCGGATTGGGCGAAAGAGTCAGGAATGAGGAGGGAGGAGAATGCCGTGGCAAGGACGAGAATGACAATGGAGCGGGTACGAGTCGCGCGAGCAAGAGTCAAAATAAGGGCGGAGACCTGGCGCATGAAAGACTCCTGAAGAGAATGGGAGCGAAGCTGGTAGCTAGTATATTGCGCACGTCAAGTTTGGGGGAATGCCGGGGAGGTAAAGTCGGGCTAGGACTAGTACACCGAACCTCCTAGTACGTTTAAATCTCGCGGGTGATGTACTTTTTGTAAGGCGAGTGGTAGATTCCCATCAACGCTCCCCCGCTCACGGAGAACCCGATGAACCCGGCTCACCGCGGTCTCGCTCCTGCCATCTTTATTTCCCTGACGATTGGACTGTGGTTTACGTGTGAAGTCGGACGCGCGCAGAGTCAGAGCGCTCCCACAGCCACGGCGAGTGGAAGCAGCGCAAATGCAGAAGACAAGGCGGCTCCGAAGAAGCCTTCGCGAAAGCCGGATCAGAAGGAAACGAATGATCCGGTGGCGCTGCTCGCGGTAAAGGGCGGGAAAACAGCGTCCGATGCGAGTGCGGCAGCGTCCGAGTCGACAGAATCGAATGACACGAATCTGCCAGCGGATGAGACGGCGAAGAAAGCGGCGGAGATTGCATCGTTAGAAACGCAGATCAAGGACAAGCAGAAAAAGATTGTGCTGCTCATGAGGCTGTTCGTTGACGACGAGCGTGCGTTCGTAAGCGATCCGGGAAACACGACAGTGGATGCGAGTATGCAGGAGCGCCGGAAGTACGAGCAGGATGAACTATTGTGGGAGACGGCGGAACTGGCGAAGTTGAAGGCGCGATTGAATGGGTTGACGGCGGCGAAGCAAGTCGTTAGCCGGTAATTTGCCATCGGGGCTCGGCGAGTAAGCCTTCCAGTAAGACAACCAAGACAAGAGGAATGAGAGTTGGGGTGGCAAAGTCCACGCTGTGAGGTGATCGTGTGCAGCGGTACCGGATCTTTGTGGGGAACGACGATCGCTGACACAAACTCAGGTGCTGAAACGACGCCAATCAGGGGGAACGGCGGGTGGACTCGATGGCGTAGACGCCGAGTAGCGCCAGGGCACCGCCGAGGAGTTCAAACCAAGAGCCACGTTCGCCGAGGAAGAGAATACCAAGCCCGAAGGCAGAGACGGGCAGGAGATACGAGAAAGAGGCAAGTTGGGAAGCTTCGAGGTAGCGGAGAAGCCAGAAGTAGAAGAGATAGGCGAGGGTGGAGCTGAATAGCGCGGTGTAAACGACACAGGCATACAGTTGCCACGGGACGGCACGCCAACGATGGAGGAGATCAAGGGAGACGAACTGCTGCAACGCGAGGGGGAGCGCAATGAGTGCGCCGAAGACGAAGTTCCAGGTTGTTATCGTGAGGGGATTGTAGCTTGCGGCGACGCGCTTGCCGAAAACGACGTACATGGCAAAGCCAAGCGAGCCGCACATGGTGATGGCGTCGCCGAGAAGCGTGGGGGAGTGGTGACTCATGCCCGCGCTGGAAGCGAGGATGGCGACGCCGGAAAAAGCGACGGCCATGCCGAGGGCTTTGCGAAGCGAGAGCTGCTCGAGCCCGAAGAGAACTGCGAGCGTCAGCGTATAGATGGGCGCCATGCCGACGATAATGGAGGAGTGGGTGACGCTGGTGTAATTGAGCCCGAGGGTGAAGCACAGTTGGTTGACGGCAACGCCGAAGAAACCGAGATAGGCGAAGGTCCAGAAGTCGGAGAGGGCGTGACCTGTTGTCAGTGACCCATTGTCCGGGGGAGAGAAGAGGGGGAGACGGGTGCAAATTGGGGCGACAAGCAGCATGAAGAGGCCAGCGGCAACGACGCGGAAAGAAGCGAAGGCGAGAGCAGGAAGATAGTGTAGACCGATCTTGACGACGAGAAAATTGATCGCCCAAACAGCCATAAGCAGTGTGATGGAGACGCCGATGGTCAGCCGGGAGGGAGCTCCAGGGGTACTGGTGTCTATGCGCATGAACTAGGTCAAGTGGTCCTGGCGGACGGTGATTGAGGCTATGCGGTCGAGGCGCGGGGTAAAGCCGATGCCATGGCCGGAAGGAACCTGGATGGTACCTTGAGGCGTGACGGTGACTTCGGGGGAGATGATGTCTTCGTGCCAGTAGCGTCTACTGGCGGTCACATCGCCGGGAAGAGAAAAATTGGGGAGCGTAGACATGGCGATGTTCTGCGCGCGCCCGATGCCGGATTCGAGCATACCTCCGCACCAAACGGGGATCGAATGGCGCCGGCAAAGATCGTGGATGCGTTTCGCCTGCAACATACCGCCCACGCGGCCGAGCTTGATGTTGATGATTTTGCAGGCGCCAATGGCGATGGCGGCTTCAGCTTGCTCGTAGGTGTGGATGCACTCGTCGAGACAGATTGGGGTTTGCAGGCCCTTTTGAACTTCGACGTGGCCGAAGAGGTCGTCCCAGCCGAGGGGCTGTTCAATCATCATGAGGTGGAAGGAGTCCAGTTGCTTCAGTAGCGGCCAGTCGTCCTTTCGGTAAGCAGAGTTGGCGTCAACCATCAATTTGACGCGGGGAAAGTCCTGGCGAATGCGCTGGACAAGAGCAAGGTCCCTGCCCGGCTTGATTTTGATTTTGATGCGCTGGTAGCCGGCGGCGACTTCTTTTTGCACCGCGCCCGATAGCTCGTCGAGAGAATCCTTGAGGCCAATCGAAACGCCGCACGGGAGTTCCGTGAGTTCGCCACCAATCAGTTTCCAGAGAGGGGTTTGTTTCAGTTTCGCTTCGGCGTCCCAGACGGCGGATTCGACAGTGGCCTTGGCCATGTTGTGGCCGCGCACAGGTTCTATGAGAGGCCAGACGTCTGCTGCGGATTGCAGTTCCTTTCCCTTGAGCATGGGCCAGAGATAATTCTTGAGGATGTGCCAGCAGGTATCGGTGTCTTCAGGGGAATAGAAGGGAGCTTCGCCGGCAGTGCATTCGCCCCATCCGGAGACGCCGTCGACGTTGACTTCAGCAAGAATAATGCGGCGGTCGGCGACACGGTCCATGCTGGTTTCGAACGGGGCAACGAGCTTGAGATGGATTTCACGGAGCGTGAGTGAGTGGAGGCGCATAGAGAGTTATCGGTAATAAGTTATCAGTTTTGGGTTTCGGATGCAGAGAAATACGGAAGAGTTTACGCCAGACGAACCGGAGAAAGCCCGAAGGAAGCGGAAAAAACAGTGGCAAGGCTCCAGAATCAAAAATCACTGTACGGGGCAAGACAATAGTCCGTGCCGAAGCGGGTCGAGCGAACGCCGATGACGGCGTAGCCTTTGGCGAACCAGTCTGTGAACTCCTTGCGGATGCGGGATTGGGTTTCGAGGAGCGAGTTGTCCTCGGGGCTTGGGAAGTCGGTGGGTGCTTTGGCGGCGCCGGTCTGTGAACCGGCCGCTGCAGGGGCAGACGGCTCGAGATTGGGGAGATGGACGTGGGCGGGGCAATCGCGGGGTTCGGGGGTGAGGTCGTTGATGGCGGAGATAACGCGTTTGGTGTCGAGATGCCATTCGACGAGCAGGCGGTCGGTGGGAATGCCGCGGTGAAGCGGGCTAGTGGTGAGGCCGTAGAAATTGGGAATGTACTGGCGACAGATGGCACCGAGACGGTTGATGTTAAAGTGCGCGTTCTTGGTTTCTAGTGGGTCGAAGGTCCACTCTACAAGGCGAATTCCGCGGCGAAGAGCGTCTTGGCGCTGGAAAAGCTTGAGATGACGGCCGACGCGGCGGTCGCGATGCGAAGGAAGAACGCCAGTCATGTGGGAGTGGAGGTAAGGAGTGTTTCCGTGGAGGCCGATGTAGGCTTTGGTAAAGCCGACCATCAGGTCGCCGTCGAACGCGCCGAGGACTTGTCCGCCGAGATGGTCTGCGATGGTGTAGGTGACGTGAGGTTCAGTGTCGAATTCGGTGTCACCCCAGACTTCGCGGGCGATTTTGACACACCGGTCGAATTCTTCGAGGGTGTGAAGGGGACGGACGGTGATGTCGAGGGCCATGAGGAAAGTAATAAGTTATCAGTTTTGAGTAAAGAGAGGGAAGGGCGCAGAGGTTTAGGGTTGCAGGGATTTTACAGTGCAAAAGGCAAAGAATCGAAAGCGAGGAGTGTGTCCCGTTATTCCCGGAGTTTGGCCTGGTCCCAGAGGGATTCCATTTGTAAACGGGGGACTTGGGCGAGCGTGGTGCCTTGTTTACTGGCGAGGCGTTCCATTTCGCGAAAACGGCGAGAGAATTTGGCGCTGGTTTTCCTTAGGGCGATTTCGGGATCGATGTTAAGGAA
>DASPTY010000019.1:0-12774 GCA_035623175.1 Candidatus Limnocylindrales bacterium
CGCGGTGGATGAACACGCGCAAAACACGATGGCCAGCCTTGCCAGGGACCCCAACACGCTTCCGCTTCCTCTCGAAGCCACACCTGCGCAGCTCGATAATCGCGCTTCCGCCGCCGCGGCCGGCTCTGGCGGCTCTTCAGAGGAACCGAACACCTGACCTAGACGCTTAGAGCTTGGCGCGCGCAAAAATAAAAACCGGGGCGAAATTCCCCGGTTCTTCGTTGTTTCTTTACTTCATTACTTCCTTACTTCTTTACATCGTTCTTGCTACTCGTATCTCAGCGCTTCCACGGGATCGAGTTTCGCCGCCTTCATCGCGGGCCACACGCCAAAGATCAGCCCGATGCTCACGCTTACCGCAATCCCGGTCACGGCCGCCCACACCGGCACGCTCCCTGGCCACTCCAGCGTCAGACGCACGAGCAACACCAATCCATTCACCAGAATCAGCGCGATAATTCCGCCCATACCCGTCAAGGTCATCGCTTCCAACAAAAACTGCCAAGTAATGTCGCTGCGCTTTGCCCCAATCGCTTTCCGCACGCCGATTTCCCGCGTGCGTTCGGTCACGCTAACCAGCATGATGTTCATCACGCCCACGCCGCCAATCAGCAGCCCGATCGAGCTTAAGACCACGGTCGCCAGTGCCACCATGCCTACGATCTTGTGAAACTCCTCCACCTGCTGCGCTGCGGTGACAATGCTGAAACTGTCTTTGGCGTCGTACGCGACGTTCCGCCTGCGCCGGAGCACTTCTCTCGCCTGGTCCACCGCTTGATCCAGCATTCCCGGCCTGGCCTTTAGCCGGAACGAGTGTTCGTATGCTTGCGGGTAAACCTTCGTGAACGTGCTGTACGGAATGAGCACGCGGCGATCTTCATCTCCCATGCCCATGCCGCCCTTCGGCTTTTCTACTACGCCCACCACCGTGAAATTCTCGCCGTCAATGATGACGTCTTTCCCCACGGCATTGCCATTCGGGAACAGGACCGGCGCGACATTCTCGCCCAGCATCACCACCTTTTCGCGGTGGATTTCATCGCCATCGCCCAGGAAACGCCCTTGCAATACCGCCGCGTTGGCGTACACCACCGTGAAGTTCGGCTGCACGCCCCGGAAGTCGATCCCGGACACCGTCCCATTCTTCGTCCGGACGGAATGTGGTTTTTCCCAGAAGATGATGAATGTGGTGACATCTTCAATCGCCGGGCAACTGTCCTTCATGGCTTGCCCGTCCGCCAGTGTCAGAGGTTTTCTCTGCCGCTCCTCCAGAGGGCGGCCGTTTCCATGCGGCCCTTGATCCCAGCGTGAGATGAATGCCGTATCCGCTCCGTACTGCTTGATATTTTCCTGGATGGTCTGGTCGAACCCCGTAATCAGCGCCGCCACAAGCATGATCACGCTCACGCCCAGCACCACGCCGAACACGGTAAGCGCGCTGCGCATCTTGTGCGCACGCAGCGTGTCCATTGCCTGCTTCAGATTTTCTCGGCTTGCTTGCGCCATCCCAGGTCCCTATCCCTCTGCCCTCAACGCTTCAATCGGGTCGAGTTTCGCCGCCCGCGTTGCCGGGTAGATCCCGAAGAACAAGCCCACGCTCAATGAAAGCGCCAGTGAAATAATCACCGCGCTAATCGGCGTTTGCATCGGTATGGGTGTCAACGCCTTCGCCAGTGACACTACTCCATAGGCCAACACAAGTCCCATCAGCCCGCCCACGAGTGAAAGCACTGCCGACTCCGTAAGGAATTGCAGGACAATGTGCTTCTTTCGCGCGCCTAGCGAACGCCGCAGGCCAATCTCTCTCGTTCTCTCCGTCACGCTCGCCAGCATGATGTTCATGATCACAATGCCGCCAACCACGAGAAACACGCTCGTCAGCGCCGTGGCCATGAAGAAGAGATTGCCCGTGATTTGTTCCCACAAGCTCATGATTGATGCGGAACCAAAGATCGCGAAATTGTCTTCCGCTTTCGGCCCCAGGTGGCGCATCGCCCGCATGTACATGCGCGCTTCGTCCTGGCTTGTCTCCATGATTTCGGCATTGCGCGCTTGTACGAAGAGCGTCAACCCTTCCATCTGCGTCTTCCATCCTCTTACGTACGTCGAAAGAGGCATTAGGATGAAATTGTCCTGGGATTGCCCGAAGACGCTTCCGATTTCCTGCGCCACTCCGATGACCTCGTACGCGTGCGTGCCTGCCCGGATGGTTTTGCCGATAGGGTCGACCGTCGGGAAGAATTTCTTTTTCACGTCGGAGCCGATAAAAATCACTTCGGAGTTGTGCAGTTCATCGGCCTCCGTCAAAAACCGCCCTTGAGCGAGATTGAGATTCTCGATTTCCGCATAGTTAGGGGTCACACCAACCACGCTGCAGTTTTCCAGAAGGATGTTCTCGTAGCGAACGTCAGAATTCTGGTCTTCTTCTCCCGCGATTCGCTGGGCCGTCTTCATGCTTTCTTTCAGCCGCGTAAACTCCTCCATGGTGATGTACGGCCGCTTCTGCGCCTTGATCCAGGCGTCTTCACTCGTGATGATGCCGAAGCGGTGAATGAGATAGGTATTCGCGCCCAGGTTCGCGATGCGGTCGGCAACGTAGAAGTTCAGCCCCGCAATCACGCTCATCACGGAGACCAGCGTGGTCACCGCCAGGATGACCCCCAGCAGCGTCAGAAAGCTTCTAAGTTTGTGCGTGCGCAGCGCGTCCAGCGCCAGTTTTAGCGTCTCGACAAACGTCAACCATCCACGCCGGTACCGTTCCCTCCGGGAGACGGTCTCGCTGGCGGCACGGACCACTGGCGCAGCCGCACCAAACCCATCAAAAGGAACTACACCCATTCAGTTCTCCACCTCTAGGAAGACGAAAATCGCGCGGCCTTTGTTTCAATCCTTGCGACACCTTCCCCGCTTCCATTAGACGTGTGTCAGGTCCGCTTTGCTGCTGTAAGCGCCTGATTTTTCGTCACTTCTTAACTTAAGCGGCACCGCTGAGGCTGTCTGTGATTTGCCGGGAGGCTTTTCCGTGACGAACTCGGAAGGGTAATGCGGCGGTCTTGTTTTGCGCCGGCCAGCTTTTTCACTAACCTATTTATTTATAGTGACTTAGGTTCGACTGCCCGTCTGTTTTGGCTTGCTCCGTTCAAGTATCGCGGCTTCAGGCCATTTTGCCGCTCTCCAGGCTGTCACACCCCGGCTCTGCCGGCCCTTCTCGCTGCCTTCTCAGGCTCTTCACCCTAGCCCTGACGCTTTTGCTTGAGTTCGTCCTCAATCGTTACGCGGCACGCGCCCAATCCCGCGAGATCAACACTCTCGTCCAAGTGTGAAGATCAAGCTAGAAACAATCTGGCCTGACCGGAATTCGCTCTTTCCTTACTTCCTTACCTCTTTACTTCTTCACTTCACTCTTCACTCGTATCTCAGCGCTTCCACGGGGTCCAGTTTCGCCGCTTTCATCGCGGGCCAGACGCCAAAAATCAAGCCAACGCTCACGCTCACGGCGATCCCGGTCGCCGCGGCCCACAAGGGTACCTCCCCGCGCCAGGAAAGCGTCATCCGGATCAACAGGACGAGCGCGTTCACCAAGATCAGCGCTATCACGCCGCCCGCTCCCGTCAGTGTCATCGCCTCCAGCAGGAACTGCCATGTGATATCGCTGCTCCTAGCCCCGATGGCCTTTCGCACGCCGATTTCCCGTGTCCGCTCGGTCACGCTCACCAGCATGATGTTCATCACACCGATGCCGCCCACGAGCAATCCGATCGAGCTCAACACCACCGTCGCCAGCGCCACGGTGTCCACCATGTCGTGGAATTCCGCCACCTGCTGATCCGCCGTACTGATCGAAAAGTTGTCCTTGCCGCCGAAGGGCACGTTCCGCCGCCGCTCCATCACCTCGCGAATCTGATCCACTGCATGCGAGAGCATTCCGGGGTACGCCTGTGCGCGGATGTTGACCTCATCTGCCGCGGGATAAATCTTCATCAGCGTGCTATATGGAATGAGCACGCGCCGGTCTTCCTCATCCGCACCGAACCCGCCCTTGGCCTTTTCCAGAACTCCAATCACTTGGAATGCTGAGCCATCGATGTAAGCATCTTTCCCCAGCGGGTAGCCTTCCGGAAATAACACCGGTGCGACATTCTCCCCCAGCAGCACGACCTTCTCCTTGTGCAAGTCGTCGCCCTCGCCGATGAATCGTCCTTGACTCAGCGTGGCATTTGCATAGACCACCCCAAAATCCGGCTGCACGCCGCGAAAATCGATTGCCGTCACTTCGCCGGCCTTTGTGCGGACCGCGTGTGACGTGTCCCAACGAGGCCCGACCCAGGCCGTCACGTGCTTCACCGCCGGGCAACCGTCTCGAATGGCCTGTGCGTCGTCCGGCGTTAAAGGCTTGCGTTGGCGTTCTTCCAGCGGAGGCGGCCCGTTTCGCCCGCTGTCCCATTTGCTGACAAACGCCGTATCTGCGCCGACTTGCTTAATTTCCTCCTCAATCTTGGCGTTGAAACCGGTGATCAGCGCGGCGACCAGCATGATGACGCTCACTCCTAGAACCACGCCAAAAACCGTCAGCGCGCTGCGCAGCTTATGCGTGCGCAACGTGTCCATCGCCTGCCTCAGGTTTTCGCCGTATGCCTGCGCCATTGCTTGCTCCTACGTTTCCGAGCGCAACGCTTCGATCGGGTCCAGCTTGGCGGCCCGCATCGCCGGGAAGATGCCAAAGAACAATCCCACTGAGGATGAAAGCACCAGCGACAGAAATACCGCGCTCAAGGGCAACTCCATCGGAAACGCAAACGCTTGCTTGACGAAAATCACGATCGCAGTGGCGAAGAGAATCCCGATCAACCCGCCCACCGCCGCCAGCAGGCCGGACTCCGCCAGAAATTGCAGGAGGATGTGCTTCTTGCGCGCGCCCAGCGAGCGCCGCAAGCCGATCTCATGGGTCCGCTCCGTCACGCTCGCGAGCATGATGTTCATGATGACGATGCCGCCCACCACCATGAACACGCTCACCAGCGCCATCGAAACTCTGAACAGGTTTCCCGTGAGGTCCTTCCACAACGACATGATCGACTCAGAGCCAAGAATAGAAAAATCATCGGCATCCTTGTAA
Organism: Candidatus Limnocylindrales bacterium; assembly: GCA_035623175.1. Lineage (GTDB taxonomy): Bacteria > Acidobacteriota > Terriglobia > Acidiferrales > UBA7541 > Acidiferrum. The sequence goes on from DASPTY010000019.1 coordinate 5,117, forward strand.
GGGATGTGGTGCCAGGCGCGGAACAGCAGGCGCGCCTCGTCTTCCATGGCCTGCATCAATTCCGCGTTGGGAGCTTGCACAAAAATCCACATGGAATCGTTCGGGCGGTGCCAGCTTTTGAGGTAGGTATTCAGCGGCAGCACCATGTAATTGTCCGCCGCACGGCCCAGAATACTGCCGACCCTTGTTCCAACACCGACGACCTGATACGAGTGCGTCTCCGCCCGGATCGTTTTGCCAATGGGATCCATGTTGGGGAAAAACTTCTTCGCCAGATCGTCACCGATGAACACTACGTCGGAGCGATGCTCGTCGTCCGTGTCGGTCAGGAACCGTCCTTGCGCAACGTTGAAATCCCGTACCTCGAAATAGTTGGCGGTGGCCCCCGCTATTGAGGTATCCTCCATGACCGCGTTGCCTGCGCGAGTCTGTGCCGTCAGGAAGTCGCATGCCGCGACCGCCTTGGGAACCTTTGCGGTGTCGCGGTAGCGCTCGAAATCCTCCAGAGTGATCAGAGGGCGCTTCTGTGCCTTAACCCAGGCATCCTGACTCGTGATAATGCCCATGCGGTCGATGACGATCACGTTGGCGCCGAGGTTGGCTACTTTGTCCGCAATGTAGAAATTCAGGCCGGCAATGACGCTCATGACGGAGACCAGCGTGGTCACCGCCAAAATCACGCCCAGCAGGGTCAAGAAACTGCGCAGTTTGTGCGCGCGAAGCGAGTCGAGTGCCAACCGCATGGTCTCCCCGAACGTGACCCAAGCTGCGGCAAAGCGCCCGGGCGTCGGCGCAGACGCCGCGCGCCCAAACGCACGGACATTGTCGAAGTTCTCAATGGGAGTTGAGCCCAAGACCCAGTTCACTCCTAGGGACGTGCGTAGAAGAGACAATACACCGAATTTCGCTCTTGGGGAATGGTCCCCTGGCCACCTTTGCTTTCGACCTCGAGCCTGTGTACTCTCGATATTTCCGGGAACGCGCCGTCGTGCAAAGCGGCGCGCAGTTCCGCGTGGAACAAACGTGTCTCCACCGAGACTTTGGATCGTTATGCCTGCCTTTTCTTCGAGATGCGGCCGCCGAGCTCTCTTCTGGGCCCGCCAGCTCGTTGTGCTCGCTGTTCTGCTTTCCCCTTTCGCCTTTTGCGCCCTCCAGGTGGGAGCTCAGGAGCTTTCAACAGCGCCCCCCTCCGGACGGCCGGGTGAACTCTTCGACCGCGTCATCACCAACCAAAAGCAGAGTGAAACTACGCTGGACCGCTACGAACGCATTCAGCGCACTGAAACGCGCAAAGCCGGCGCTGATCCGCGCCCGACCGGCACAAAAGTCCTGCGCCTTTTTCCGGCCGGCCCTGCAATTGACAAAATTCCCCTTTCGCCTGACGGCAAGCCGATAAGCACCCAGAGCTGCCGCACGGAACTCGAAAAGCTGGAGAAATATCTTGTTTGGGTTATGCAGGATGGCCCTGGCCAGAAGGAGGCTTACGCCAAGGCGCAGCGCAGGCGCAAAGAGCGCTTCGACCTGATTGAAGCCACGCATCAGGCATTTCTTTTTACCTTTGTCGGCAGGGAGTTGCGTGCGGACAGGATTTTGCTCCGCTACACCATGGAGCCGAATCCCAAATATAGACCCACTTCCCGCAACACCACTCTCTTCACCAAAGTCCATGGCGTCATCTGGGTTGACGAACAGAGTTCCCAACTGGCCAAGGTCGAGGGCACCGTCATGGACGACATTTCGCTCTCGCTCTTTCTCGCCAAAGTTTACAAGGGCAGCCATTTCATGCAAGAACGCTACGAAATCGCTCCGGGGTTATGGGAACCTACCTTCGAGCAATACGACTTCGACGGCAGGAAATTTCTGATGCCGTTCTCGATCCACGAGCGGACGTTCTACTCCAATTACAAACTCATCGGTCCTCCAACCGCCGCGATCGAAGCGGTGCGTGCCAAATTGAGCAAGCTGCGCGCGGAAGCACCCGCGCATTGAAACTTCGTACGTTAGAATGGGTTGAATAGTACTAGAACCGCCCCAGCCGGTCTGGAGGTTCCATGTCTGGTCGGCTCCTCATACCCGTTTTGGTCTTGGGGATGTGGGCGGTCCCTTGCCTTGCACAATCTGATAACGCTACGGCTCCGGTGGATAGCAACCCGGCACCAACTCCGGCTTCGGCTAGTGCATCCCCCAGCACTCCGAAAAAGGTGTGGACGAACGACGACATTGCGAAAGACAAGAAGGGTGTCTCCGTTGTTGGTGAAAAAGTCAACAAGAACTATCACATGAGCCCCGACAAGCCCGCCGATCCCGCTACAGTGGCGCGGATCCGGAAGGACCTGGAAAAACTTCAAGCGCAGCTGGACGACATCGATTCGAAAGTGAAATCTTACAAGGAATTCCAGCAAGGCGAAGCCGTCTCCACCGCGGCCCGCGACCTCAGCAAAGGTGTGAATCGTGTCCCCGTTGACCAGCAGCTCGTGCAACTTCAGGAGAAGAAAAAGCAATTGCAGGCACAGATCGGCGATCTGTACGACGAGGCGCGCAAGAAAGGAATAGATCCGGGCCAGTTGCGTTAAGGAGAGAATCACATGAGAATCGCGGGCTGCGGTTTGAGTTGCGTTCTGCTGCTTGCGGCACTGCCCGCGTTCGCGCAAACGCAGGACTCCGGCGACAGCTCGAAGACCGGCGCGAAACCCGCCGCTCCGGTGGACACCGCGCAGGCGAATCCTCCCGCTGCTTCAACGGAGAAGAAAAAACCGAAGAAAATTTGGACCAACGACGAAATCGGCTCGGTGAAGGGCTCGGTTTCGGTGGTGGGGGAAGCCAAGCGATCAAAAACCAACCGCAGCAGCGGACAGGCTGATGACTACGACGACTCCAATGAACAACATCAGCAAATGGTCGAGAACTACCGCAACCAAATCGAGGAACTCAATTCGCGCATTGAAGCCATCGACAATCGAATTGCCCAATTGAAGAATTTCAAGGCCGAAAACACCAGCCCCTCGGGTGGAATCACCATCAATAAGGGCTACAACATGGTTCCGCTCGAAGAGCAGGTCAAGCAACTCGAGGAGAAGAAGAAGCAACTTCGAGCCGCAATCGACGACCTGGAAAATGAAGCGCGCAAAAATGGAGTCGATCCCGGGGAGCTGCGCTAGCGGCACGCACTGGCGCTGAACCCGCTCCTGGCCCTACAGGTTCGCCCTTTGTAACTCGGAATTGTCCTGCCACCACTGAGAGCCGGCTTTCGCGGCTAGGCGGTCAGCGTGAAGAAAAGCTCAGGCTCGCCTCATCCACCGCGTCGTAAACATACTCGATCGTAATCGGATGATTGCCCTTGCTGTCCGTGATGTGAATGGTCTCGAGGAGCTGCCTGCCATCCGAGGAGACTTCAAAGGTGCGGCTCAACTTTCCGTTGTGCGCGCCCTTCTCGTCGGTAACCAGCTTCTTGTCGTCCCAACGCGCGGAGATTTGCTGGTAGTTCGAGTCTTTCGGTTTGTCCACTTTGCGCCCGTCGGTGAAGAAGATGCGGCGATGCTGGCGGTCGTCCATCAGGTCCACTTCGGGATCGCTTGCCTCGCGTTGGCTCAATTTCAGTTCGCGGGGCGGATTGACCAGGTCGCCGAGCCGGTCGGACATATCTTCGCTCTGCGAGCTGGGGTGATGACCACCGTAGCCTCCGCCTCCGGGCCAAGGACCACCCATCCGGGGGCCGCCGCCGTAGCCGCCACTCCCACGGTTGGGATTGTCCGCTTCCCGTGATTGACGCATTTTTGCGCGGCCGTCGTCGCTCTCGTCCTTGTTGATTCTCCATGCGCCGAGAATGCTCGTACGCGGAGGCAACTCGGGCCTTCTGGGTGGCGGCGCGGCTTCGACTTTCGAGACCGATTCGGGGGGCGGGGTGATGGGCCCTGGCGGCGCCTGCGCGTAAACCACGCCGCAACCCAGCATGCTTGCTCCGCCCAGGACGACCAATTTTACGTACTGTTTCATTGCTGCGCCTTCTTTCGCTCGCTTGCCACAAACCGGCCCATTTTAGGCATTCCCCTGCGGAGATTGAAAAGTTCCCTGACAGTCCGGCAAGGAGAAGCTTACCTCTGGGATTCAGGGAAGGGAACAAAAGGCTGCTCGCCGTGAGCGCGCACTGGTCCCTCCGGGCTAAGCCAGCCAGCGATCCAGGTCGCGAGCGCGCTCGAGAAGTCCCAGCGCGCCGAGTTTGCGAAATCGGTGCGAAAGTTCGCGATAGTCCGCATCCTTCTTCGACAGAATGGCCAGGAAAGGGACGCGAGCGGCTTTAGCGGCAAGCGCATCGTCAATGTTGTCACCGACGTAAAGCGCGCTCTTTGGATCGCGACCCGCTAGGATGATGCGCAGTCCCTCCGGGTCCGGCTTCTTTTTGGCGTCGTCCATGGTAACGACCGTACGGAACGACCTGGCCGCGGGCCATTTTTCGAACGTGTAGGCAAACTCCTGCTTGGTCCGTCCCGTGAAAAGGTTCAGTTCGCGCCGGCTGGCCCAGCGTTCGATCAGTTTCGGCGTCACCAGCAACTTCTCCTTCTCCACGTTTCCCGGCCGGCCATCGCGGCCCCAGTAAAACGGCTGAAACGCCTCCCGCGCCTCTTCGTAGCTCGTGGGAACGCCCAGGGCGGTGGCCCAGCGCGACACCATGTTCCAGTCGTCGTTATTCCCCGGCTTCCGCTTCCATTCGTAGAATTCCGCCCAGGTCGGCTTTTTCCCCGTGAGGTATTCAATGGTTTGCAGGCCCGAGCGCCAGTAAGTCTCCCGGACGTCCACCAAGACGCCATCCACATCAAAAATCAGGATTTTCGGGTTTAACGCGACCTTTGCCTGACTTCCTCCCACACTTTTCGCCACTCTATTCTGTCCTTTCACTCCACTCCAGTTTACCTGCGGCCCGCGCTCGGACAAAATCCGGCAGCTTCGGTTCTGCAAATGCAACCAATGCGTTTTTTGCGTTTGTTTTCATTCAGGCCCGCGCCTAAAGTTCGCCTCAGGGTGGCTCGAGCGCGAGCCACGTCATTCTTGGGCCCCGACAGAACTCCCTAAGGAGTCCCATGATGAAGAGCTGGCGCGCCATTTCATTTGCGGTGCTTTTGTTTGTTTTCCTCTTGCTGCCTGTGCTATCGCTCGGCACTCCGCCGCAAAACGCTGCGACCAAGCCTTCCGCGCAGCAGACTCTGATCCTCACAGGAAAGGTTTCGGAGAAGGGCGCGATGGTGATTTCCTCGACAGACCAAAAGCTCTACCGCGTACTCAACTCGGAGACATTGAAGCATCTGGAAGGACAATTGGTGACGTTAAAGGCGCGGCTACTGCCGGAGAAGAGCCAGTTATACGTCGAGGCCGTGCGCGCGGAATCGCCTAGTCCGGACGACGCGTTCCGGCCGAGCGACGCCGCGTTTCGCCGCTAAAGTTCCTTTAAGTTTCTGGCTCCCTGAGAAGCTGAGGTGGCACAGTCAAGCCTGACTGTGCACTTTCCTCTGGTGTCGTGCTCGCCCACAGGCACGAGTGCCTGTGCCACGCGTGCTCACTGCTTCACTTGCTGCGGAATGGCCCGCACGCCCGTCTGCGTAAACTGAAAGTGCAGGATCCAGTCGCTCGGCTGGCTGCGGCCATCGGCTTCCGGAGAGTTGAACACCCAGCGCTGCGCGGCCTTCAAGGAAAGATCGGCGAAATATTTGCTAGGACCGGGTGAATCCAGAGTCGCCTCCGAAACTGTCCCTGCGGCATCCACGTGTACCTTCACGCCGACATGCACGGTGCCATGAATCGTGGCCAGCGCCTTCGCGGTTGGCTCCGGCAAAACCTGCTCGATCACTTCGCCGCGGCCCGTTGTTTCCCCGGGAGTATTGGTTGTGGGCCCAGTTTCCGTGGTGCGTAGAACGGCGGGCGCAGAGGTCACGGGTGCGGCGACAGGCCGATTCGGCGTCTGCGCCGGACGTTCCTGCACGACGGACGTGGAAGGAGTTTCCCCCACCGGCTTCGCGGGCGTCGCTTGTTTGGCCACCGGTTCAGTGTGGCTCGGAGCGGTAGCCGCACGTTCCTTAGGAATGTTGGTAGCAGGAGGTGCAGTAGAAGAGGCCACTGTACTGGTCTCCGGCTGCGCGCGATTCCGCAGCATTTTGGGAAGCATGATGATCGCGGCGACCACGAGAATTGCCGCGAACAGTGGAACCAGATAATTCGGCACGAGTATCGCCCGCTTGGGTCCAGCAGTAACCGTAGGTCGCGGGCGCGCGGGCCGCATTACGGGTGCCGGCGGCTGTTGTTTTGCCAGCGGAATCGCTGGCTCCTTGGAAATGGGCACGCTAGCGGGAGCCACCTGCGGCGGCGGGGGCGGGGGCGCAGCTGCAATCGGCGTCTGGACGGCGGACGCGCTCGCCACGGCGGCCGCCGCTTTGGCCGGCGCTGCCACCGGGATATTGAGCCGCTCGGCGATTTTCGTCGTTGTCCAACGCAGCTTCGGGTCACGCCGCAGCGCATGCCGCGCAATCTCGAAGAAGGGGGCGCGCAAGGAAGGAGGAACGACCGGGTCCGCGCTTTCATCGTAAGGCAAAACCGCGGGCTGTTGCGTCAGAGCCGCCACCAAGGTCACCCCCAGCGACCACACGTCCGATGCGAGCGTGTAAGGCGCGGAGACGATTTCCGGCGCGTCGTAGCCGCTGCGCTGGCGGTGCATTTCCCGAATCCCTCCTGCCGGCTGAATCGTATCGCTCGAGAGCTTGAGCTGCTCACCCACCGCGAGAATGTTCGACGGCTTCACATGCCCGTGCGCCAGGTTCCTAGCGTGCAAAAACAAAAGAATCTCGGTGACGGACTTGAGCATTTCCCGCGCCTCTTCAAGCGTGAGCGCCCGCTGCGGAAGAATCTCTCCAAGATTCTCCTCGGCATATTCCATCGCGACGTAAAGGAGCTCCATGTCACCGATCTTGCAAGTGCCCGTGGCGTAGATTTGCTGCAGGTTCGGATGGGTGATCAGCGCGGCGCACTTCCACTCGGTGAGCTGTTGTTCGGCGTAGGGAACATCGCCGGAAATGACTTTGACGGCAGCTTTGCGCGGCTGCGGATCATGGAACTCCGCCAGGTAGACCGCGCTGTGGTCGGTGCTGCCAAGGTATTTCTGGAGTTGGTATTTGTGGTCGACGACCTGACCTTCCCATCGTTTCCAAACGTCGCTCATAAGACACCTCGAACGGCAAACTCGAGACTGGATTGGAGGGCATCGCGCCCTTCGTGCGGCACAATTCCGCCGGAGCAACGGCCGGGCGTCTGGAGGACTGGGGTGAGCTCAGAGACTTCGCAGGCGCTGGGGGCTGGGCGCTGTTGCCGCCCCAACTACGTCAGTCAGATGGCTCCTCGGCTGTCGCCTTATAGCGAGCATCCTACCACCGGGGGCGGCCCAAATGAAGCAAGTTGGAACGGGACTGGTCGCCCTCATTCTCCCACGAATCCGGGCGGCGAAACGCGGCTTGCTATTAATCGTTTGGCGGCACGAAGTACTAGTGCCGGTCCAACAAAATCGCCCCTGCCCCACCTGCTGGCGACGGAGCGGCGCCCCTTGCTACACTTCAGGCGTTGCGGTGAGTGCGCCGCGAGGGATTTTTCATGCCTCCATTTGCCGGTGTGGACTTCATTGA
>DASPTY010000020.1:0-12199 GCA_035623175.1 Candidatus Limnocylindrales bacterium
TACAACAACCTCGTCGTGGATATGCGCACGTTCCCTATCCTGCGAAAATTCGGGTACCCAGTCGTCTATGATGTGACGCATTCCGTGCAACTTCCCGGTGGGCAGGGGCACGCGAGCGGGGGGCAGCCGGAATTCATCGAGCCGCTCGCGCGCGCCGGAGTGGCTGCAGGAGTGGATGGCATTTTCCTGGAGACGCACGAGAACCCGTCGGCCGCGCTTTCGGATGGCGCGAACGCTCTGCCTCTCACGCAGTTGCCGGAACTTCTCTCGCGCCTCAAGGAGCTTTCATCGCTTGTGCGCCACTGGAGTGACGCATGAGCATCGATTCGGCGCGCCGGGTTCTTCGCATTGAGATCCAGGCCATTCAGGAGTTGCTGGCGCGGCTGGATTCCTCCTTTTTGCGCGCAGTAGAACTGCTGCTGGCATGCAAGGGACGCGTGGTAGTGACGGGGATGGGCAAGTCGGGCCTGATCGGACGCAAAATTTCCGCCACGCTTTCGAGCACAGGCACGCCATCGTTTTTCTTGCATCCGGCGGAAGCGCTGCACGGGGACTTGGGCATGCTTGCGCGGGGCGATGCGCTGCTGGCCATCAGCTACGGCGGGGAGACGGAGGAAATTCTCAATCTTCTTGAAACGTTGAAGCGTCTGGAATTGCCGATCGTTACGCTCACCGGGAATTTGAAGTCCACGCTGGCCGGGGCGAGCGACGTCGTGCTCGACGTCAGCGTCAAGGAAGAGGCATGTTCACTGAATCTTGCGCCGACAGCAAGCACGGCTGTGGCTATGGCGCTTGGGGACGCGCTGGCAATCGCGCTTCTGGAGCGGCGTGGGTTCAAGCCGGATGATTTCGCGGCATTGCACCCCGCGGGGCGGCTGGGGAAGAAACTGCTGCGCGTCGAGCACCTGATGCACTCGGGCGAGGCCATCCCGCGGGTGTCGCCGGATACGCCTATGCCTGCGACATTTCACGAGATGTCGGCGAAGAAACTGGGCATGACTACGGTCACCACCTCGGATGGAAAGCTGGCTGGAATCTTGACGGACGGCGACTTGCGACGATTGATGGAGAAGCATGGGGGAGCCACGCTCTCGATGACCGCGGGGGATTGCATGGTGAGGAGCCCGCAGATTATTGGGCCGCAGGTTCTGGCGAGTGAAGCGCTGAATTTGATGGAGAAGAAGAAAATCACTTCGGTGGTGGTCGTGGACGACTCGAAGAAGGTGCTTGGGGTCGTGCACCTTCACGACTTGTGGACGCTGGAATTGATTTAAGCGAAAGTCGCCCGCACGCGAGAAACCGCCATGCGGCCGTGACAGAAGATTCGGGGCGATTGGGAGGACTGATTGGCTCGTTCGGCGAAAATACCTGCGAAGTTGAAAAAACGCGCGGCGCAAATCAAGGTTTTGCTCATGGACGTCGACGGCACCATGACCGACGGGGGCGTGATTCTGTTGAGCCAGCAAGACGGAACAGCGCTTGAACTGAAGACGTTTGATGCGCATGACGGCCAGGGTCTCATGCTGGCGCACACTGCGGGAATCCGCACAGGTTGCATCACGGGGCGCGAAAGTCCCGCCCTGCTCCGCCGCGCCAAAGAAATCAGCGTGGAATTCGTGTACATGAAGCAGCCAACCAAGACGCCTGCGTACGAGGAGATACTGAAGAAAGCAGGTGTGCCTGAATCCGCGGTGGCGTATGTGGGCGATGATCTTCCCGATTTGCCGGTGATGCGGCGCGTGGGTCTGGCAATCGCAGTTGGCGATGCGGTGCCAGAGGTGAAGAAGGTTGCACACTACATCACGAAGGCGCATGCGGGGCACGGAGCGATCCGAGATGCGGTGGAGCTGATTTTGAAGTCCAAAGGGATTTGGGAAGAGATGATTGACAAAGCGCGGGCGTGAGAGAAGAAGTTTTTAGTTGTAAGTCATAAGTCTTAAGTTTTAGGGATTTAGCCATTAGCCGTTGAGTTGTTCGCTCGCGTTCCGATTTAGCGCGGAAACACTCGACTGGAAGTTGATGTCTGTTGGCTAACTGCTGATGGCTGATCTTTCTGTGGCTTGACTTGGGTGGGCGGCGGTAGGAGACTCGGGCTGAACCCGTCGCCACATCTCGCTCTCGAACCCGCGACGTTCCGAGGAGTACCCTTTCTATGCGAACAAATTACCTTGCGGTGGTCGTCGCTGCGATCGCTTATTTCATTCTCGGATATGTCTGGTATGGGCTGCTGTTCAACAAACCCTGGATGGCGCTGGAGCAAATGACCCCGGAAAAAATGCAAGGCGCCAGCCCCGTCGTGCCTTTCATCGTTTCGTTTCTGCTGGAATTGCTGATTGCCTACTCGCTCGCGCAACTCTGCATCTGGCGCAACGCAAACACGGTAGGGCGGGGAGCCTCTGTTGGGGTCCTGGTGTGGATCGGGTTTGTCGGCCCCATCAGCCTGATGACCTACATGTTCGAAATGCGCCCGAAGGCGCTCTTTGCCATCAATGAGTTTTACCCGCTCGCGGGGCTTATACTGATGGGCGCCATTCTGGGCGGCTGGACCAAGAAAGCCGCTTGATCGCGCGCCGATAGTCTGCTGATTCTCGCGCAATACTGGTGAGGCACGTTTCAATGAAGGCTGTCCTCAAGTGGATGCTGATTTCTGTCGCCGCGCTCATAGTAATCACCTATGTCGCGCTAAGCATCCTTGCGGGCGGGCCAAAAGACGCGATTCAGATGGTGCGCTTTGCCCTGCCCTACATGCACCGCGGCATGTTGAAGGTGGGAGACAGCGCGCCCGACGTTCGGCTGATGGCCTTGGACGGCCAATCGAGGTTCCAGCTTCGCGAGCGGCTTGCCGGGAAGCCGCTGGTGCTGGTTTTCGGGAGCTTCACTTGACCCCCCTTCCGTCGCCAGGTCGGCGACATCGTTAAGCTGTACGATGACTACAAAGACCACGCGGATTTTCTGACGATTTACATCCGGGAAGCGCACCCAACCGATGAATGGCGGATGAAGTCCAACGAGAAAGACAAGGACGATGTCTGTTACGCGCAGCCGAAAACCATGGAACAGCGTGTAGCCATAGCGAACGACTTTACCAAGCGGTTCAAGTTTGCTCTGCCATTTGGGATTGATGAAATGTCGAACGCGGCGAACGACGCTTACGCGGCTTGGCCCGAGCGGTTGTATATCGTTGACGAAAACGGGCAGATCTCCTACAAGGGCGGGAACGGGCCATTCAAGTACAATCCGAAGGAAGTGCGCGCGTGGCTCGCGAAGCGATATGGCGAGGTGAAGCACGCCGAGGCGGCCCCCTCCGAAAAGAAAAGCTAAGTGTGAAATCGAAGAGACGTAGCGCTTCATCAGGCTCGGGAGACAGCCGGCAGGTTGGCCTTGCCCGCGCACTATCGAAGCTTGGATTATGCTCGCGTTCGCGGGCGTTTGAATTGATTCGTGATGGGATGGTCCGCCTGAATGGATCGGTCACGCGGAATCCGGAAGCAAGAGTGCGCCTAGGTGAAGATCGGATTGAGGTGGCGGGAAGGCCGCTCTCGGCGGCAGAAAAAGTCTATTGGATGGTCAACAAGCCGCGAGGAATTGTGACTACGGCCGCCGACGAGCAGGGACGAGACACCGTCTATTCCCTGCTCCCGGCGGACTCAAAGTGGGTTGCTCCGGTGGGACGACTGGATCAAGCGAGCGAAGGTCTGCTGCTCTTCACCAACGACTCGGAATGGGCCGCACGCATTACCGATCCGGGCTCCCACCTCGAGAAGACGTATCACGTGCAAATTGGCACAGTGGGAGACGCGCGGCTGATTGACGTGCTCCAGCGTGGAGTCGAAACCGCGAAGGGTGAGACGCTGAAGGTGAAGCGAGCATACGTGCTCCGCGCGGGCGAGAAGAATTCCTGGCTCGAAATTGGGTTGGATGAAGGAAAGAACCGCCACATTCGGCGCATGCTGGATGCGTTGGGAGTCAAGGTTCTGCGTCTGATTCGAGTGGCGATCGGTCCACTCCAGCTCGGCAATCTAGCAAAGGGCGCCCATCGCGCGCTGCAACCACAAGAAAAAGAAGCGCTCGTCCACGCTCTCAACTGCAGTCAGCCTAGAACAGAACCTCAGCGCCCAAAGCCGCATTGATTTTGTCGTCAGAACCCACGGCTAGAGCCTTGCCCTCCCAGCAGCCAGAGCAAGCTTTCATTTCACAGCTTCTAATTCGCTCGTACCGTAAATGGGCGAATCCTTCGGGATGGGTTCGTTCCAGATATAATGGAAGAACCAATCGAGGTTGGACTGCTGGAGCGCGCGTTGGGATTTTGGCTTGTTAACGCCGTGGCCAAATCCTGTGTAGAGCTGCATCCTTGATTCCACGCCCTGGTCCTGGAGACCGCGGTACAGTTCAAAACTATTCGGCACTGGGACGCGTTTGTCGTTGCTGCCTAGTTGAATCAGAGTGGGTGTTTTTGCCTGCTTGATGGTGGTGATTGGCGAAGTCTTCGCGTACACCTCCGGGTCATCCCAAGGCGTCGCGTGAAGATACTGCCGAGTGAAGGGCGTGATGTCCGTGCTGATGTAGTAGGTCATCCAATCGCTAATGCCGGCCCCTGCGGAAATTGCTTTGAAGCGATCCGTGTGCGTGGTCAGGAAGGCAGAAATGTAGCCACCTTCGGACCAACCCATCGCGCCCAAGCGAGCCGGGTCCGCAATTCCCTTTTTGATGAGGAAGTCCACGCCGCTCATCACGTCCCACATATCGCCGACGCCGAGATTTCTAACGTTGAGCGCGCGGAACGCGGCGCCATAGCCGGCGCTTCCACGGTAATTCGGCTCCAACACCAGCGCGCCCTTCGCAAGAAACGCCTGCATGGGGTAGGCATACTCGTCCGGCGAAAGAGTCGGCTGCGATGTGCCGGTTGGCCCGCCGTGGATCACGACGAGAAGAGGATATTTGCGGGTCGGATCGTAATCCGCCGGTTTGCGGAGCACACCTTCGATTTCCGCGCCGTCCTGACTCTTCCAGGAGATGACCTCGGAGGTTCCGAGAATCCAGTCTTTCACCTGTGCGGTCATGTCCGTCAGCTTTTGTGGGGCGAAGGGCGAAACCTTGGAGACAAAGAGCTCCGTCATGTGCGAGGAATCTTCGGCGGTGAAGGCTACGGTCTTGCAGTCCGGAGTAAGCGATACTTCCTCGATGAGGAGGCTGTCGGGAGAAGTAAGCCGCTGGATCTCGCCGGTTTGCGGATTCAGGCGGAAAGCGTGGGCGCTAGTCTTTTGCTCTGCTCCGAAGTAGATGCCGTCGGGGCCCCATTCAAGGAGGTAGGGATCTTCGTCAAACTTGGCCGTCAAGTCGCGCACGTCTTTCTGTGTCGTTGCGGGCCTGTTGAGGACGGCGGCGACATCAACGACAGCGATGTGCCCGTTCGCGTAGTAGTAGTAGGGCTGTGCCAACGCCGTTGCGAATGCGAGTTGCTTCCCATCTGGGGAGAACTTGGGGGAAGAATCGGGGCCGGGAAGGGCGACAATTTTCTTGAATGAATTGCCGCTCGAAAGATCCAGCAGGTAGATGTCTTCCTCACCGCGGAAGGCGAGCAAGGGATTCGTGGTGGCGGCGAAAGCAATTTTGGTGGAGTCGGGTGACCACTCGAAGGAATTGACGTTGAGGGAGAGGTCGGAAATCAGGCGCTTGGCAGCCACGGGCAGATAACTTTTCTCTGCTTCTGCGATGTCAATCATCCAGAGCTGATTCTGCCGGTAGTCCTTCTCGAAGACGTCGTATTCGCTGTACTTCTCTTTGCGCTCCTTGCCCGTTTTGCTTTCCGGTGGATTCGCGGTGAACGCGATGGACTTCGAATCCTTTGACCAGTGATACTCTCCGATGTCGGTTTCGGACTTGGTCAATTCCCAAGCTTCGCCGCCCTCAGGAGAAATGAGCCAGATTTGATGTGCGGCGGGCTTTCCAGCCGAGTCCTCTTTTTTCTCCCCTTCCTTTTTCTCCTCTTTTGTTGCTTCCTTCTTTTCTTCTTTCTTCTCGGGAGGTGGCAGCGGCTCAACTGCGCCCGTCTCGCGCTCGGTCACGAAGGCGAGCCAATGTCCATCTGGCGACCAATCCGCGTTGCCGGCGGATTTCTTCCCGCGCGTGAGCTGAAAGGCCTTCCCGGTGGAAACGTTCACGATCCAGAGTTGGCGGACGAACTCATTGTCCTTCCAGTTGGTTTCGCGCACGGTGTGGACCACAAAGCGGCCGTCTGGGGAGATCCTCGGGGCGCCGATAAGCCGTAGACTAAGAGCGTCATCAATTGAATGAGCTCGCTTCGCCTGGGCCTTGGCAGGCGAAGGAAACATTCCAAAAGTGACAGAACCAATGGCCGCAAGCAGGAAAATCTTCTTCACAATAACCCCCTCTCTTTCGTGCGAGACGAGTGTACACACTACGACCGCCTAAGGATACGAAGGATGGCTCGGGTAAGTTCCGGCCTGCTTCGTGTGGAGGAATATGGAAATCCCGGTGTTTGCTTTAGCTCACAAGGCAGAGACATTCGAACCAAGCGCAAGCAAAAGAGATGATAGGCTTGTTGGACATCTATGAACTTGCTCAAATCTCTGAAGCACGACAAAACCCTCTCTGAGCCTGTCAATTGGGGCACAACCGCGTTCATGGTGGCGCTCCATCTTGGCGCGCTCAGTGCGGTGTTTTTCTCCACGTGGAAGGCCTTGGCGTTGTGCGTGGCGATGGCGTGGGTCGCGGGAAGCCTCGGGATCGGTATGGGCTACCATCGCTTGCTCACGCATCGCGGGTACAGGACACCGAAATGGCTCGAGTGTTTTCTGACCGCATGCGGCACGCTGGCGCTGGAAGGCGGACCGATTGCGTGGGTGGCTACACACCGCATTCATCATCAAAACACGGATAGGCAGGGCGACCCGCATTCTCCGCGCGATGGCGGCTTTTGGTCGCACATGGGTTGGATTTTGACGGGACAAGCAATGCACCGCGATCGCAGCGAATTGCTGCCCTACGTGCCTGACTTGCGCAAAGACAAGTTCCACTTGTGGATTAGCCGGTGGCACGTCGCCCCGTCGGTAGTGCTAGCCGTAGTGTTTTACGTGATCGGAGGCTGGCCCTGGGTTTTCTGGGGCGTTTTCGTGCGCACAGTGGTGAGTCTGCATTTCACCTGGCTGGTCAATTCCGCGACGCACATGTGGGGCACGCAGCGGTTCGATACCGGCGATGATTCAAGGAATAGCTTCTGGGTGGCATTTTTGACGTTTGGAGAAGGTTGGCACAACAACCATCATGCTCAGCCGCAATCGGCTCGGCACGGGTTTCGGTGGTATGAAATTGACGTGAACTGGTACGGCATCTGGGTCCTGCGGACATTGGGGCTTGCCTGGGACATCAAAATGCCGAAGCTCACCGTGGAAACGGGCGTGAACCGGCTGGCCGCGTAGTTTTCCATTCGCATGCGCCGTTTGCGGCGCTCGGGGACATTCGTTGTATACTTTCGTCGCTATCACTGGTACTTATCCACAATAATTCTTTGGAAAGGAACCGATCGTGAGAAGGAGTTCCCGCCGTGTTGCTTTGTTCGCCTGCTTGTTTCTGATGTCAGCATTTCTGCCAGGCCTTGCCGCAGGGCAGAAGGATTCCCCTGAGACGATTTTCTACAATGCGAAAATTTTTACGGGTGAACCTCAGAATCCCTATGCGGAAGCTGTAGCCATCCGAGGCGAGAAGATAGTTGCGGTGGGCAATATCTCGGAAGTGTCGAAAGAAGTTGGCGCGAAGGCCGAGCGGATCAACCTGGAAGGAAGAACACTTTTCCCGGGATTTATTGATTCGCATAGCCATTCGGTGATGGGCGGTGTCGGGCTCATCTCGGCTGACGGTAGCGAGAAAGTTCAGAAGTTGGAGGATCTCCCGCCTTTTGCCGAAGAGGCAAAGAAATCCGGGAGGGGGATACGTGGCGACATTCTAGAGATTCTCGGTATGCCGCTGGAGTTTTGGTCACACACGGATCGGCTGAATGCGATGTTCAGCGGAGGCGCTTACGAGAATCAAGCCGTGCTGCTTCGCGGGATGGACGGACACACCGCCTGGGCAAACCGTGCGCTCCTGAAGCGCGCTGGGATCACCGCGGACTACTTGAAGAAACTGGCAAACGATCAGCGAAGCTACTACGGCGTGGGAAAAGACTTTGAGCCGAATGGGTTCCTGGTCGATGCCGGCCAGGAGAAAATTGAGCCATTGATGCCAAAGCCGACCGATGAACGGCTATTGGCGGCGGGGCGCGCCGCGCTGCAGTACAACTACAGCCTCGGGATTACGGCGTGGCTCGATCCACTGGCAAACGAGGACGTATTGAAGTCCTATAAGCTCCTGGCGGATCACGGAGAGTTGCGGTCAGAAGTGGATGCGTTTCCGCAAGTGTTTGCGAAAGACGCCGCGGCGGAACTTGCAGGAGTGCAGAAGATTCGTGAGGCCTACAAAAGCGTAGCGAATCTGCATGTGACAGGAATCAAGTTATTTGCGGACGGAGTGGTTGAGTATCCTTCGCAGACGGCAAACCTGACGAAGCCGTACAAGAATACGGGACGCAATGGGGATTTGCTGTTCGATCCGAAGAAATTCAACGAACTTTGTGTAGCTGCGGACAAGCAGGGATTGATTATTCACGTGCACGCACTGGGAGACGGCGCGGTGAAGGCGGCGCTGGACGGCATCGAAGCCGCGCGCAAGGCGAACGGCAACTCCGGCTTGCCGCACACCCTCACTCATGAGCAGTTTGTTGCACCAGAAGATTTCGCGAGATTCCGGGAACTGGGCGTGATCAGCGCGCTGCAGCTTTTGTGGGCGGAGGCAGGGACGGACACGATCGAAATCGTCAAGCCTTACTTGGATGACTCAGTGTACAAGTGGCAGTACCCCGCGCGCTCGATCTTGGACAACGGCGGCATCATTTCGGGCGCCAGCGACTGGCCCGTTTCCTCAGCCAACGTGTTCTGGGGAATTTATCAGGCAGAAACACGAAAAGGTCCGGAAGGAGTGCTGGACGCTTCACAGGACATGCCCCGGGAGGCGATGTTTTACGCGTACACGCGCAATTCGGCGCGCGCCATGAACCTGCTCAACAGAATTGGAAGCATTGTTCCCGGCAAGCGGGCTGACCTGATCCTGATCGACCGGGACGTGCTCACGATTTCACCCGAGGAGATGCGGGGCGCAAAGGTACTTTGGACGATGGTCGGCGGCAAGACGGTGTATCAGTCCGCGAAATGACCCTTCTCCCGTTTTATGACGATGCTACTAGGTCGCCCCGGGCGGCGTTTACGGGGAGCATTCGTTTTTCTGAAGAATCCGAACCTTACTATAAACTTGACAGGTTTGGCCTAAGTCCGTAAAGTCGCCGGAAGGTCAGGATTCAACTAAATAAGAATCGAGAAGTGGGCCGAGGGAACTCGTGGTGTCTAACCTTATCTCTTAGGCCCATTCGAGGAGCGCCAAGAATGGTCAATGCGAAAGCAGTGAAGTATTTGCGGTCATCGGCTGTCTGTAGAGTTGCAGGCCTGGTCGTGCTACTCCTTGCACACCTTGCTTTGGCTTACGCGCAGACAGGGACGGGCCGCGTCATCGGGACCATCACCGACGAATCGGGCGCAGCAATCGCCGGCGCAAAAGTCACCGTGACCAACGCACTGACCAATGTTCATTGGGAAACTACTTCGGGTGCAGACGGAGCCTATCAAGTGCTGGACCTTCCGATCGGGAAATATTCCGTTACGGCGGAGCGTGAAGGGTTTGCCAAGGCCGTAACCGAAGTGCAAGAACTGCAAATCAACCAAGCGCTTCGCATTGATGTGCGCATGAAAGTTGGCTCGGTGGCGGAGACGGTCACCGTGCAGGCTCTCGCCGCACAGGTGGAAACGGTCAGCCCGACCGTCGGCGGGACAGTTACGGGCGCGCCGATTCAGAACTTGCCGCTGAATGGGCGCGACACGCTGGACCTGGCGCTCACGCAACCCGGCGTTCTGCCGTCATCCGGCAGTCCGTTCTCCGGCAACGGCGTTCCCACAGGGAAATTCACGATTGCCGGCGGGCATGACAACTCCGTGTCCTACATGCTCGATGGGGGCAGCAATACCTCGGTCACGTACGGGTTGCCGGTGGCGGACCCCAATCCCGACACCATCGCGGAGTTCCGGGTACTCACCAACAATTACACCTCGGAATACGGCCGCAGCGGCGGCGGAATCGTGATTCAGGTGATGAAGTCCGGCACAAATGAATTTCACGGCACGGTATTCGACTACCTGCGCAATGACGCGCTGAATGCGAACAACTTCTTCAATAAGGACAGCTCCGATCCCACCAACAACAAGCCCCGGCCGGTGCTCAAGCGCAATCAGTTCGGTGGGACGATTGGCGGGCCTGTTCTGATTCCCGGAGTGATCAACGGAAAAGACAAACTGTTTTTCTTTTTCGGGTACCAGGGCCAGCGGCAAAACAGCATCCTTGTGGGACCAGTGTTCAGCACGTACACGCCTGCAGAATTGGCAGGCGACTTCAGCCAGGCGGGGCCAGGCGGCGGTCCGGATCCGGCGGTGGCCGCGTTTTTGACAAGTCACCCCTACTTTCAATCGAATGCCGCACTCGCGGCACAAGGGATCATGGATCCCACAAAAATCGATCCCGTGGCCCAGGCATACATTCAAAACGGCTTGCTTCCCACTACTGCCACCGGGCTGATAGTTCCGAACGGTCCCGCGGGCGACAACCGGAATGAATACGACACCAAGGTGGACTGGAATGCGACAGTGAAGGACCGCATCGCGTACACAATGTCCATCAATCATAATCCGGTGACCTATCCATTCCTGGCGACAACGTCCTTCGGGTCGGCGCCTAACGTGCCGGGCTTTCCTGGGTTGAACCGCGTAGATGAGTATTTCGGGAACATTGGCTACACGCGCGTCGTTTCACAGACGACGTTGAATGAGTTTCACTTTACGGCGCAGCGCGGAGAGTACAGCCTGAACCAACCGCAGCGGAAACTCCCGGGCCCACTGGCATTGGGGATCAACATCACGCCCGATGACGTGACCGGCCCCTCGCAAATGCTCTTTGCAGCGAGCGGTTTGCAGATCGGCTTCAACGTCAACGGTCCCGCAAAGTTTGCCGACACTACGTATGGGTACACGGACAGCTTGACGTGGAGCCGCGGACACCACACTTGGAAATTCGGCGGCTCGCTCAACATCGTGCAAAACAATGCCTACTTCGATTTTGCGGTGGACGGCCAGTTCGGCTTTTTTGGACCCGCGGGATACGGGGCCGGCAACGACCTGGCTGATTTCCTGGTCGGCATTCCCACCTATTTCGAGCAATTTCCCCGGGGATTCAGCGCCGTGCGTAGTCACCAGAATGCGTTGTTCGCGCAGGATGAATGGAAGGTCACGCCGCGGCTGGTGCTGACTCTCGGCGTTCGCTACGAGTACAACACTCCGAAGTCGGACCCATCAAAACGGCAGTACATGATCATTCCGGGCCTTCAGTCGCAACGCTATCCACTTGCGCCGCTTGGCTTGGTGTTCCCCGGCGACAAGGGCGCACCGAGCGGCATCAGCTTCCCGGATCGAAACGACTGGGCTCCGCGCGTGGGTTTTGCGTGGGATCCGTTCGGCAATGGCAAGACGAGCGTGCGAGGAGGGTTCGGGATTTTCTATGACGTGTTGCTCGGTCAGGACAATCAATATCAGAACGGCACCGTGCCGCTGTTTGCCGCGGCCTATCTGCCGTGCTTCAACGGCTGCGCACAACCCGGCAATCCGGGGCCTGGAGGTTACACCTTCCTCTCCGATCCGTACGGCTCGACCGGAAGCGTGAATCCGTTTCCTTCCAACGCGCTTCCGCCATCGAGTCAACTCAATTTCTTGAATCAGGGCTTTCTGCCCATCGGCCTTGCGAGCGTGTTCCTCGATCCCCACATGCGCACGCCGTACATTTATCAATACAACCTGAGCGTGCAACGGCAGTTGGGAAAATCATTCGCGGCAGAACTGAGCTATCTCGGCAATTCCTCCCACAAATTGACGGCACAGGAAGACTTCGATCCGGTGATTCTGGGAGACCCGAACGCCACGCGCCGCTTGAATGCCCAACCGGGGCTGCAAAGTTTCCCATTTCCGCCATACGCCGTGGACATAGGTACAAC
>DASPTY010000021.1:0-12407 GCA_035623175.1 Candidatus Limnocylindrales bacterium
AATCCCCTGGAGACCTTGAGTCTTTCCAGCGTTCAAGAAGCTAACCGCAGTTATCACCGCAAGAAGTAGGAATGGCGCGGCCGGCCCTCGAGGTGGCCGACATCCTACGCGCGCAAGGCGACCACTTCCTGGATCGCTATCGATCCAGCTTCGATTTTCAGCAGCGCAAAGCATTTCGCGCTATTCAGCGCTGTCGCACGGCAGCGCTGGGTGGTCATGTGGATGTGTGTTCTGAGTGCGGTCGCCAAGAGATCTCTTACAACTCCTGCCGAGATCGAAATTGCCCCAAGTGCCAAACGCAAGCTCGCCAGCGCTGGCTGGCGGCACGAGAACGAGAACTTCTGCCAATCGACTATTTCCATGTCGTGTTCACCGTGCCTCACGAGCTGAATGTGCTGGCGCTGGACAACCCGCGCCTGTTCTACGATCTGTTGTTCACCGCCAGCGCTCAGACTTTGCTCGAAGTCGCCGCGGATCCTCAGCATTTGGGCGCGGAGATTGGCGTGATCAGCATTTTGCACACCTGGGGGCAGAACCTGCTGCTCCATCCCCATATTCACTGCGCCATTCCCGCTGGTGGATTATCGCCGGACCATAAGCGTTGGATCCGCTCTCGTAATCAGTTCTTCCTACCCGTGAAAGTCCTCAGTCACGTCTTTCGCGGTAAATTTCTGGCTGGCCTGAAATGTCTCTATCGCAGCAAGAAACTCCATTGTGCTGGCCCATCCGCCTCACTGGCTGATCCCCAACCGTTCGCACAACTAATTCGCCACTTGCATCGCCAGAACTGGGTCGTCTACGCCAAGCCAGCCTTTGGCGGTCCGATGCAGGTGTTGCGTTATCTCGGGCGCTACACCCATCGCGTGGCCATTTCCAATCATCGATTGCTGGCATTCGATGGAGAGCGCGTCACCTTTCGCTGGAAAGATTACGTTCACGGCGGCAAGCAGGGGCAGATGAGACTCGGGACCTGCGAGTTCTTGCGCCGCTTCTTCCTGCATGTACTGCCCAAGGCGTTCGTGCGTATCCGTCACTTCGGATTTCTAGCCAATCGTTTCCGCACTTCCCGCGTATCCCTTTGCCGTCAACTGCTGGCCCACGCTTCCTGCACCGCGAGCGAAACATCTCCCCCTACCTGCGAGAATTCCGTTTGGCATTGCCCAACATGCGGCGCGGTGATGATCATCCTGCAAAGATTCACGGCCTCGGAACTGGCGTCATGCGTTCACTTCGATTCTTCGTAACACCCCAACCAAAGCGTCCCTTTGACATGCTTCGGCCTGTCGCTGCACTCCTGTGCCCATTCGCTGTGCACCAGCTACCACGCACCCATCTCCCAACCATTTTCCCAACTACCTCCAGACCTACAGGCGATCCTTCCCAATTCCATTCCCGTCGTCCATCGCCCCGCCCTCTCCTTCACCGGTACCAAACTGGCATTCCATCCCCATAACTCAACGCGTCCGCCGCACCCGCCAGCGGCTCCCTTCAAGCCTGCTTATCGAAAATGCCTCGGATTGACTCCTCGATGCACACACCATTTTCTGCCCGAGGCATTTCCGATCAAGCCTAGCGACGATTCGTAGAAGAGAACCGGAAGGAATGTACGATCGAGGCCTGGTGGGAGAGCCGGGGCCGCATAGAGTCTCCTGGCCAGCGGAGTGCCCTAGAATACGGGTTTGAGTCTGGCGAGACTTGAATCCGCATCCAAGTCCCGATTTGTCAGCTTGCCGGTAGCTCCATGGCGAGTAGGCGAAACCCGCCCATCTCGCCAACTAGAGCACGCGTTGTTTACTGAAACGCGCCCAGTACCGCTCAATGTCTTCTAACGATCTTTGCTTGGTTTCTGGCACAACAGTCAGGCAAAAAAGAAATGCCAACCCACAGATCACCGCGAAGATCCAGAAAGCCCCTGCCGTGCCGGCCGCGTGTATCAGAGAGAGGAAAGTGCCCGCGACCACCCAATTGGCGGCCCACACCATGAGGGTTGCCAAGGACATCGCCTTGCCGCGAACCTTCGTAGGGTAGATTTCGGAAATCAGCAGCCACACCACGGGACCCAGACCGACGCTGAAGAAGATGATGTACCCAAGCATAGCGTAGAACACCGCGCTTCCGGCGGCGTGGCTGTGAAACAAAAATCCCATGAGGGTCAAAGCCACTCCCATGCCCGCAGTGCCAACCAGAAGCAAAACCCGCCTCCCAGCACGGTCTACCAGGATAATGGATACGATTGTAATCATTACATTCACAGCACCGATAATGGCCGCCGACAAGATGGCGGCCTTCGCCGAGGGGTAGCCCGAAAGGCGCAGAATCTCGGGCGAATAGTAGATGATTGTATTTATGCCGGTAATCTGCTGAAACACCGCCAGGCCGATACCCACCAGCACCGCCATGCGGAAGCCCGGCTGCAGCAGCATCCAGAATCCGTGCTGTTCTCGGGCGAGAACCTGCTCTACATCCCTAAGTTCTGCCTCGCCTTCGGCGCCGCGCCCAAGCCTCCGGAAACCTTCCAAGGCGCGCTCACGCTGGCCTGCCTGCGCCAGCCAACGCGGGCTTTCCGGGAGGAAGACCATCCCTACCACCAGCACGACCGCCGGAAGGACCGCGCTGATAAACATCCACCTCCAGTTCTGCGAGGCGGCCAGCTCGTAGTCGACAAAGTATGCGGCCGAGATGCCAATGGTGATTGCCAGCTGATTAAGAGAAACCAATGCGCCACGAATACTGGCCGGCGATACCTCGGCCAGGTACAGCGGCGTCACCAACGAAGAGACCCCGATGCACACTCCCACAAAGAATCGGGCGATCACAAAAGTGACCAGCTCGGAAGCCAGCCCACTCGCGGCCGCAAATACTCCAAAGCCAAAACCGGTCACCAGCAAAGTCACCCGACGGCCCCAACGGTCCGCACTGTAGCCCGCCAGTGCTGATCCCACCAGCGCGCCTGCAAGGGCGATGCCCACGGCGAATTCCAACTGGACGTCGCTGAGTTGAAAGTCCTTGCGGAGGAAAAGCATGGCTCCTGAAATCACGCTAGTGTCGTAGCCAAATAGCAGTCCGCCGAGCGCGGCCACGGCCGATGCCAGGGCTATGAGGCTACGGGCGCCCGTTTTAGTGATGGTCGAAGTAGGTGCGGAGACCGAAACGGAAACGTTTTCATCCATGGGAGTCTATTCGTCTGCCTTGGGAGTTAGGAATTCATCTCTCGCTGAACCGCAGTCCTCGCTAGCTTCGAACAGTCCGTTCTACACGGCAAGGGATGAAGCGCGGCCACAATTCTGCGAAATGGGCTGGCTTGGAAACCCACTGTACTGTCTCCGGATTCTCCTCGAACTTCGCGTAGATCGCTTTATTTCTTTCCAACCCGAGTTCAGGATAGTCTCTGGCCACGCCGACATTGAGTTCCCGGGGAAGGTACGCAGAGTTTCTGTGCCATTCGAGCTGGCCGTCTTGGTTAAGGAGAGCGAACCAGGCCAGCCCGCAGTGTGCGTGCACCTGTTCATATTCAAAACCGTAGTCGCGGTCACACCACGCTCCGAACGTGAGCGGAACGTCCAGCGACGCACTTAGTGTGGCATGAGCCCAACCAGGTGGTACAACGACGACTTCCCCGGGCTCCGCAGTCACAGCAAAGCAGCGGCCTGGATCATCCGCCGCGAACTCCTGTATATACACGACCGCGCGGCCTGCCCAAATCTCATAGATCTCCGGCGGCGACCATCCACTGTGGGCGGCGACACGGTGGATGTGACCCTGGCTCCGCACTGGCTCCTTGCCCAAACGTCCCGCAGCATAGGTAACCACCCCGAACAGAAGCATTCGTCTCTTTAGCTCTTGGCAATGCTCTTGCTTTCCCACGTCCATCGCGATGGCGTAGACCGGATCCGGACCACAGCAATCAGGATCCTGCAGGCTCTTGCGGATCGCTTCCAGGCTGCGGTATTCCGGCGCTGGCCCGAACACACCCGGGCCGAATTCAAACCCGAGCGGGTATTGTCGGACTCTCACGGCCAAGCCTGGATTAAAGCTCATGGACTCGTCCTCACATACGCCTTAATCGTCGCGCAGCGTCCGGGCTTGGATGGACGGATCGTGTATCGTCCCACGGCCGCAGGAACAATAAACGTCTCCGCGTAGTGCACCATGAAAGGCTCAAAGGCTTGGTCAGGGCTCTCCACCACTACTTCGGGACCCTCCACCAGGTTCAGCACGTTCACTCCGCCCTGGGTGTGGTGCCAGACTTTTTCGTTGAACCAATGGCGGCGCGTCTCGATGAACTCCCGTTCGTGAAGCCCGGTTCGCTCCTCGCGCGAGCCTTCTCCCTCAGCAATTAGTTCAATGCGGTTCAGAAGATTCAGGCGAACCCACTCGGTAGTCCTGTCCCATTGGATGTTCCGGATACCGTGTTCCAGATGAACCGGCCTGGGCCGGCCATCCAAGTCCAGACGGTCCCAGTCCCACAACTTAAAGGTGAAGATATACGGGGTGGCGCTGATTTCCAGCACCATGCAGTTCTTGCCGGAGCAATGCACGGTCCCGGCAGGAATCAAGAAGTGATCGTGTTTCTTCGCAGGCCAACGATTTACGAAGCGCTCGGCCGGAAATGGGCAGTTCCCTTGC
The DNA here is from genome assembly GCA_035623175.1 of Candidatus Limnocylindrales bacterium. Lineage (GTDB taxonomy): Bacteria > Acidobacteriota > Terriglobia > Acidiferrales > UBA7541 > Acidiferrum. The sequence goes on from DASPTY010000021.1 coordinate 4,627, forward strand.
TGCGCACGCTCAAGCGCTTCCCGCATTTCGGCAGGATTGACTCTCTCTTGCAGTCCCAGAAAGACACCAGCGCCTCCCTTAGCATCGAGTACGTAGTAGCTCTCATCCTGCGTGTAGTTCATCCCGAATTGATCCTGGATGTATTCGGTCAGAGGGTGCACTTGTAGGGATAGATTCCCACCATCCATTGTGTCCAGAAAATCGAAGCGGATCGGGAATTCCGTGCCAAAACGCGCGTGCACCGCCTCGCCCAGCAAGCGGCGTGGCTCGAAGAAGACGAGGTCCAGTGCGGGAACCTCTACTACGGTGGTGCCAAAGCCCAAGCGCAAGCTGTTCTCCTCCGGCACACAATCGAAACACCACGCGTAGTTTGGCGCTTCCGCGGGCAGATCGCACATCTTGCGCATCCACTCGCCGCCCCAAGGGCCAGGATCAAAGAATGGTGCAACACGAAATGGTCGCGCGACAACCGATCGCAGCGCCTGTCGGATGGCTTCGCCTGGAATTAACTTGGGCGCCGTCTGGTCGTGGGTATCCAACAGGAAATCTATCTTCGGAAAGGCCTGTTTCTTTAGCCGGTCGGCAGCCCGCCAATCGACAAAAAAGGCGCGTTTGTATTTCAGTGAAGCGCGTTCATTGCGGTTATTCGCCCCTAAATTCGGGACTTCGTTCCGTCGCTGGCGCTGCTGGATCTCCCAGCGCGACAAATCCGCATATACCAGCACATCAGCTTCAGGCGCCAGGAGCGTGGCACCGGTACCGACCACCAGCACTCGTCCCTCGCTCTTCCTGATTTGTTCCTGCCCAAGTGCGAGTTTCGTCGGATCCAGAAAATCGCCTACGCCGAGCCCGTTCATGCGGCCGAACACGGGATCGTCGGTTAGGTACGTCGCTACCAACTCCTCGACTTCCCCTGGAGATTTCAGGAAGTCGGCACTCCGGAAAATCTGGCAAGGTTGAAAAACGCTCGCGAGAGAGCGTTTGATGTCTTCAACATGCACGCCGGGATAGCATTCGATGCACAGGATTCTGGGCCTTCGCTCCGACAACCGCCTGATTACGCCTTCCCAACCCACGACGCAGTCTTCCGTTGTTGCGCGAATTGGAATCACCGCGAGCTTGTCGTACGTGCAAGGGGCCCTCATAGATCAGCTACACCCTCGAGGAGTGGAATCGCCCCCAGCAACGCCGCGTTCCTTCCGAGTTCCGCACTGACGACCCGCACCTTTCCCCACGGAGTCCAGGCACGCTGCGCAACGTGGGCCTGCAAGGCTGGAAGAATTCGGTCGGCGCTCTTCATCACTCCACCACCGACGACAACGATCTCAGGGTCGTAGGCGTGCACCAATCCCACAATCATGGAGGACCACACCAGTAGACTCCGGTCGACAATTTCGTGGGCCAAGCGATCGCCCTGCGCAGCTTGAAAAAACAATTTCTCGTAGCTGATCGGCACCTGAGTCGCAAGGCTGCTGGATGCGAACTCCGGATGGCTCTCGCAGACCTGCGGCAGCGATACACTGGAGGCCTCCGCCTCGGCACATCCCACCGCCCCGCACGTGCATACCCGGCCCTCGAAATCCACCGGTATGTGTCCTCCCAGGCAGCCGGCTTGCGCGTGTTTGCCTCGCAGCAGTCGCCCCTGACACATCGCCGCGCCGCCGATGCCCGTACCCAGGGTAACCATCACTATATCGTCAAAACCCTGCGCGGCTCCCGCGTATCTTTCTCCCAGCAGAGCCAAGCGCGCATCATTTTCCATTTTCAGAGGCAGGTCCAGCTCCTCCCGGCACCAAGCAACTAAGTCCAAACTCGGACCGTCGTCAAACTTGCCGTTGGTCGAGAGGATTCGACCCCGAAGATAGTCCACCAGTCCGCAAAAACCTAAGACCACCGCGGTCAGTTCGTCGCTGCGTCTTTCATTGCGAAGCGCACGCAGAGTCTCAGCTAGGAAGGGAAGCAAGGGCCTCAGACTGGTTCCCGAATCGACGGCCAGGAAATGTGACGCAACGATCTCCCGATCCTCGATCTTGGCGCACGTAGCGTGACTTCCGCCCAGTTCCATCGCCAGCGCCCTCATGGTTCCTCCACAAGAACTGGCACTCCTCGCATCTTTCGCAAACGCGCACTGAAACCTTGGCGACTGATGGTCTCATAGTCGTGGCCAGCATCACTCGGCCAGCAGGCGAGAAACGTCAATACTTGGTCACCCGTGTTAGCAACTCGATGTGCAGTATGCCCGGGGACGTAGTGCAGTGTTCCTGCGCTCATGGGCTCGAAGACGGTATGGTGCTTTTCGTCCATCAGGATTAGCGCGCCATTTCCAAAGAGCGTCAGATAGAACTCACCACGTGATGGCTTAGCGTGGTAGTGGCCCTTGGTCATGAAGTATTCGTCACCAACCAGTCCGGGTTGCAGAAACGTGGTTCCCCAAAACAGGCCGCCTTCTTCGTCTTCGACCACCGGGTAGAATGTCTGGACTCGGTAAACGACGGCTTGCTGATCCAACGATTTCCGCAGTTCCTCATCGCGGTAAACACCTTTCATGTCTGCCATTATGCGGACTACGGATTGCACCCGGTCACCCGTAAGAACGCCGCTCCCGAGGTGAACCCGTACCGGCGGATTCACTTTTGTCGGGCCCGTTTTAGGGGTTTCGTTGCGCTTGTTCTCGCCGGAGTTCATTTGCTTTTCAGACTCGACAACTTCTGACCGGAATTCGTGTTACCAATCATTATTTATGAACTTCGCGGATTTTTCGACTTGTTCCTGCGTTTCCGGCAATGCCAGCGATGAGCCCACCAGCCTTCATCCGTGCCGGAGTTGACCTTGTCCCCACCGTCGAAGCGCTAAGCTGAGGCCTTCACGTGCGACGAATAAGTGCCAAGACTCAAGGAACGATGGTGATGGGATAAGAATTCTGACTGACCAACTCCCCGTTAGCCTTAAGTGTGATCACAAATTCGTAAGCCCCCGGAGTCACATCTTCCGGTACCGTGCAGTAAATCGGATCCGCCTGCAGCACCCCATCGGCAGGGATGTCGATGGGCTTTTCCGCTCTGCCGATATCAATGCTTCGATCACCTCGCCGAAGCTGCGCTTCATAGACCGCGGCTCGAATCGGGGCATGCGTGTCGTTGATCACCCACACCTTTGCGCTTACACTAAGGCCCACAGGCGCGTCGGCATCGGGCCGGCCGCGGCTGACTACTCGCCTAAGGCGATCTGCCTCGATGAGGACCGGTTGATAGGCTTGTACCATGGCCGCATAGCCCTTCTTGGGACGCCGTGCATAGCTCACTACAGACCAAGTAATCGATGGCCAGCAATCGACAAACTGAAATTGGAAAAACGATCCGATCTTCTGATACTTGACACGACGATAATGCTCGATGGCAAATTTCAGAAGTTCCGCCTGGTAACGCTGTGAATTCTCGACGAAGGATGACCAGCTCTCGGGCGCGGGCAACTTAGCCACTTTGAATGTCTGCTCATACTGGAAGTCGTGGTAGGCGAGCTTTTTCCAGTCGGGAGGCCACGCGTCACCGAACAGCTCATGTACCTCTTGCAGGGAAGGCAAGGCCTGCGCTCCCAACTCGGAAATAATGGGTCCCCCAGGGGTCTCGGTGTAGTTGTGATAGTCGTTGCCGTACCAACCTTCATAGAAGTGCTCGTGAAAATGAGAAACGGGACGCACCGGCCGGGATGAGTCTTCCTGCGCCCCGGCCGCTGCCAGAAAGGGATCCACGACATCAACGTTGTAGGCCGTCGATTCATTCTGGCAAACCCAGGTGATGATGGATGGGTGGTTGTAAAACTGGCGGATCATGTCGCGCAGTTGGCGCGCCGCCTCCTGCATGAATTCGGTGGATTGCACGTAGTCCCATTGCAGGGGGAAGTCCTGCCAGGCGACGATACCGGCACGGTCCAGCGCATCGTAGAGTTCTTCACGGTTTACATGAACGCAAACGCGCACGCCGTTGATGTGCGCTTTCCGTAACAAATCGATGTCGGCTCGAATCATGCCGGGTGAATAATGCGCAAGCCACATGTCCGGCACGATGTTCGTTCCACGAATGAAGAAACGGACCCCATTCAGGCGCCATTCTCCGGTCTTCTCGTCGAGAGTGATAGTGCGCACGCCGAAATGGGTGGCGCGGTTGTAAAGCTCGCGCCCTTGCGCGTCCGACACCGTTATGGCCGCTTCGTACAGGTATGGTTCGCCGAGGTCCCAGGTCCACCATAGCTTTGGGTTTTCCAGATGAATGGTCAGCACCGCGGTCTGATGTGTGGACGAAACCTGAACGCGGGAGGAGGTCGCTACGCCTGAAATCTCAGCGGAAACGACATAAGCACCTGGATGCACTGCTTCCAACTCGGCGGTTATCAGGATGTCAGCGTCTTTGCCGGAATCTTGTTCGTGCCCAGGAGTGTTTTTTCGCTCGAACAGGGAGGGCTGTATTTTGACTTCGCCAATCCAGGCGCGGTGACGAACCTCCAGTTCGACGTGGTTCCAGATTCCCGCGGAGGTGCCGTCCTGGCCGACCTTCGGATCGCCATCGCTCCCGGGTTTGCAATCCCAGTGCGTGAATATGCCTTTGATCAGCCGCTTATGATCCGGCCAGACTGTGCCCGGCTGCTCCATTGGAGCGTCCACGGTAACCGCCAGACGATTGAGGCCGCGACGGAGTTGTTCCGTAACATCGAATTCGAACTTCTGAAAATAGCCTTCATGTCTGCCCACCGCCGAGCCGTTCAGTTCTGCTTCGGAAAAATAGTCAACGCCATAGAAAACCAAGAAGGCACGATCATCGGGCCCGAGTCGCTGGGCGATATTGAATTCACGTTCAAACTTCACGCGCCCATTGAAGTTGGGAAGACCATTCAGATGCCAGTTGGAAGGTACGACCATGGTCCCGGCCGGCGGCAGGCTCGTGGTGTCTGCGACGATCGTGCCGTCAGCCTTGAGCGTGGTTCGGGCAAGCGGCTCGTACTTCCACTTTCCGTCCAGGGACATTACGCCCTGTCGTCCAACTTCCTGGCCGGGAACGGCAACGACTGAACACAGGACCAGCACGAGCACGGTGCAAATTCGCTTCATTGGATCTTCCATCCTTTCTGGCACCTTTGGAAAAGTGAAGAGCGATGGGGCACGACAAACGATTGCGGCCAAGCAAATCCAAGCCAACGCCTTACGGAGTCACCAAAGAGGGTGGACGCAAGTTGGGTGGTTGGTCGTTTTCAGCTCATATATACCACCACAGGAATCAGCCCGCAGAAGAAATCACTCGGGTATGCCATGTTGCTGGAGGCGAACTGGAGCAGATTCAATTTCTGCTTGGACACGTTTCGGTCCAGACGACCGAGAAATATCTCGGTTGCAAGCAGCGAATTCGAAGCGCAGTCAACGATCGCATCGGTATTGAGCCTGGCGCTTGATCACCGAGCCGCGGCGAGGAACCACACAAGGACGAAAAGTTGACCATTCAGCCAACTACGCGTCAGCAATCTGCTCCGCATCGTGGATCACGTTTACCCACCTGGGTTTGTCCGTGCTTCAAGCCGGCCAAGTCTTTTGCTACGATTTGGCGGTCATGGACTTCCAGCAGTTTTCGCAGCTGGCCTTTGGTCGCGAAACTCTGGCTGCGCAGGATTCTGTCGATTTGGTCGCAAAGAGCGCTGGGATCCGTGGGTTCAGCCGCCTCCGGCAATTGGGCTGATGCGCCTGTACCTGGGTGAGAATAATTTACACATGATAACACGTAGCCACAATTAGGCTGTGTGGCGCCCTGCTTCATGCACCCACACCTGACCGGCATTGCGACAAGCGAAACGAACTATGCGTAGGATTACCCGGAGAAGCTAACTTCTGTCTGCTTTAAATTGAGGGGAGCAGGTCACAAATTGTGCTAGCTTGCCTGTTTTGCCGATGGCCTGTTTTGCCAATGGCTTTGACTTGCCGGGAGCGCATCACTAAGATGCCGCGACGATTCCGGGTCTCGATTCCCAGGGCACACATGCAGTACCTTGCGATAAGGAGACCACTGTGCCTAGACAAAGCTACGACATCATCACGGTCGGCGGTGGGATTGCTGCATCGGCATTGGCTAAAGCGATGGCGGAACGAGGCGCCAGAGTCCTCGTGTTAGAACGTGAAACCATGTTCAAGGATCGCGTGCGGGGTGAGGGACTGGTCTGCTGGGGCGGAGGAGAAGCACGCGAGCTTGGAATTCACGAGCTTCTGAAAGAGACGTGCGGCCACGACGTGCCCTATGTCGAGTCCGGCATGGGGCCACGAGATTTCACGACAACGACACCGCAGCGCCTGCCGCTTCTTTCCTTCCCGCATCCGGTCATGCAGGAAACATTGCTGGCGGCCGCGCAGCAGGCGGGAGCAGAGGTTCGTCGCGGCGTTAGCGTTGAGCAGATCGAGACGGGGAGAACACCTGCAGTAATCACCGACGGGCAGAGCCACGAACGTATCACGGCGCGTCTGGTCGTTGCCGCCGATGGGCGCGGGTCGGTTGCGCGAAAATGGGTCGGCTTCGCAAGCCAGGAGCAATCGAATCCCTACTTCATGGCCGGAGTGCTTCTGACCGATGTCAAAGCGCCCCCGGACACGATCTATTTTGTATTCAATCCTGAGCCCGGTATGTGTATCGTGCTGTTCCCCCTCGGCAAGTGCCGCTTTCGCTCGTACTTTGCCTACCCGAAAACGGTTGGTTATCGTTTGCAGGGCGAGTCCATGCTGAGTCTCTTCATCCGCGAGTCTGCAAGAGTTTTTCCCCCTCTGGCCGAATACTATGCCGCAGCGAAGTGCATCGGACCGCTGGCGAGTTTTGACGTGAGCGATTCTTGGGTAGAACACCCCTATCGAGATGGAGTGGTCCTCGTTGGCGATGCTGCAGCGACTACCGATCCCACATTCGGGCAAGGCCTCTCCCTGGCTTTGCGCGATGCGCGAACTCTGCGGGATGAACTCGTGAAGGACTCCGACTGGGCCGCCGCCGCGAGCCGCTACGCTGATCAACGTCGCGTGTACTTTCGAACTTGCCACACTGTGGAAGCATGGCTGCGCACGCTTTTCCAGGATCCTTCCCCTGAGGCCGCTGCATTGCGAGCTAAGGCGATGCCGCTGATCGCCCAGGATCCAACTCGGGTTCCAGATCACCTGAACAGCGGACTCGATCTGCCCTTAAACGAGCAAGTTCGAGCGCAGATGTTTGGAGAGTGCTGAATTTAGGCGACGTGAAGATCCCGTTAAAGCACACAGAGCCGACTACTCCCGGGTAGCACCGAGCTGGGAGGCTACGCCATGAATCAGCTGCGATCCGCTAGACCCGAAAGCGCTTTATATTCCCGGCGAATCCTTCTTCCAGGTTTAGATCCTGCCGGAAACTAAGCTTCGCGCTGGAACAAGACATCAAGGTCCCATCACCCCAGAACCGTCAGGAGCCCTCATTTGACCCCAAGGTGCCTGCTTCGGGAAGGGGCAGCGAAGCACCCGGGGACTTTGACGAATGGCACGCACCCCTCCTGAATCCGTGCCTCGGCAGCCAAGTAATCGACACGCAGCTCGGTGCCGGGATTACGATCCGAAGTCGTAGCTCACAAGTCCTTTCGCTTGCATTTTGTTAGAGACGGCCTCGTTCTTTAACACAAATGGGGAAGTAGGATTTTGCAGGATTAGGTAAAGTAAATAGAAGAAGGTTCGTCCAACCCATGCTCGCGGTTCGCGACAATCTCGCCCAATGCTTCAGCGCCCTCCGTGCTCACAAGCT
>DASPTY010000022.1:0-6405 GCA_035623175.1 Candidatus Limnocylindrales bacterium
CGCTTCCAGCGGTATGCCTTCAATCACGAGCGCGCGCGGCGAGCCATCATGCAGGACAGTCCCCTCCGCGGTAAATCCCGGCGCGGAACCGCTCTTCTCCGGCAGCGCCGACACCTCCAGCGTGTTCGGGAAGCCGTGCTCCCGCCGGCGCGTCTCCTCTTCCACCGTCAACCCGCGCGCCGCCGCCACTGCTGGCGCGTTCACCACGTTCACCTTTTCGTCCAGCACGGCGTTGAGCACTCCAGCTAGTACCGCGCTGCGCAGCAGGTGCGTTCCCACTTCCGCGACTTCACCCGCGTACCGGATCCGGATTCGCGCCGGCCGCGACGCCGCCGCTTGCGACACGAACGACCCAAGCCGCTCCGCCAGCTCCAGGTACGGCCGGACGCGCCGGTATTGGTCCGCCGATAGCGCCGGCAAATTCACCGCGTTGCGAATAATCCCTTCCGCCAGGTAATCCTTGATCTGCACCGCCACTTGCGTGCCGACTTCCTCCTGCGCTTCTGCCGTTGAACCCGCCACGTGCGGCGTCGCAATCACGTTCGGCAATCCGGTGAGCGGCGAATTCTTCGGTGGCTCTTCGGCGAACACATCCACCGCAGCGCCCGCCAGCTTGCCGTTCTTCAGCGCCTCGGCGAGCGCGGCTTCCTCGATCAGCTCTCCGCGCGCCGTGTTGATAATCCGCGCGCCGCTCTTCATCTTCTGGATATTCGCCGCGCTGATGAGGTTCTGCGTCGCCGGGCTTAGCGCAGTGTGCAGCGAAACGAAATCGCTCTCCGCTAGAAGCTCCTCGAGCGCCACCAACTCCACCGACATTTCCCGCGCCGCGGCTTCGCTGATGAACGGATCGTACGCCAGCACGCGCATGTCGAACGCTCCCGCGCGCACCGCCACTTCGCTGCCGATGCGCCCCAGCCCGATCAATCCGAGCGTCTTCCCGCGCACTTCCGTTCCCGCCGCCGACGATTTCTCCCAGCGTCCTTCATGAATCGCTTTGTCGAGCCGCGGCACTTGCCGCGCCAGCGACAAGAGCAGCGCAAACGTGTGTTCCGCCACGCTCACCGCGTTTCCGCCGGGCGTGCTCATCACCAGCACGCCCCGCTTGGTCGCGGCTTCCAGGTCGATATTGTCCACGCCGACTCCGGCGCGGCCCACGGCCCGCAGCTTCGGCGCTTTGTCCAGCAATTCCGCGGTGACTTTCGTCGCGCTCCGTACGATGAGCGCGTCCGCGTCGGCAATTTCCGGCTCCAGCGTTTCCTTCGTCGTCAGCACGGTGTTCCAACCGGGCTGTTCCTTCAGCAGTTTCACTCCTCGCTCGCTGATCTTGTCCGCTACGATGACTTTCATGCGGCCCTTGCTTTCTCCAGGAAGATCTCCACGCTCTGCCTAACAGATTCACGTTAGCGAGCCCCTTCCGCGCTGTCAAATCAGCCGTAGCGCCGCCCTTTAGGGCGGCATCTTCCATTTCGTAGCGCCGGCTTCCAGCCGGCATCTGCCATTTCGTTCGCTGCCATCTTGGCGGCGAATTCGCGGCTCGGTCTGCTATATTCGAGGTGCGAGGAAACGTCGATGAGTCTAGCGGAAAAATTTCAAAAAGATTTAGTCGAAGCCATGCGCGCCAAGGACGAGCTGCGTCTGAGCGTGCTGCGCGGCATCAAGTCCGCCATCACGCTCAAAGAAAGGGCAGGGGAAAAGATCCGCGCGCTGGATGAGTCCGAGACCGTTCAAGTCCTGCAGACGCTCGTCAAGCAGCGCAAAGATTCCATCGAGCAATTCACCAAAGGCAACCGCCCCGAGCTTGCCGAAAAAGAAACCAAAGAGCTGGCCATCATCGAATCGTATTTGCCGGCAGGCTCGAGCGAAGCGGAAATGGACGCGGCCATCACCAAAGCCATTGCCGAAACCAGCGCGAATTCCATGAAGCAGATGGGCGCGGTGATCAAAGCGGCGAAGTCCGCGCTCGAAGGAAAAACCGTCGACGGCAAAACGCTCAGCGACCGCGTCCGCGACCGCCTCTCCAAACTCGCCTGAGGGCTCTTCGACGGAAGGGCCGCGCAGTAGCGAAAACAAGTCTCAGCGTGTTGCGGGTTTCAATACGGCGGTGTTGCGCTCGTCTCCCGCAATGATGCGGTAGAGTTTCTTCAGGTCGTCGACTTTGTTGAGCGGCACGCTCAGCTCTTTCACTTCAAATGTCCGGGAGTATTTCAACGTATTGCCGCTGACTTCCGTCTTGCTGTGGTAGCTCGCAAAACTGTAGTCCGCGTTTACCGGCGGCGGCAGATCATCCACTTCGTATCCCGCGGGTATCGAAATCTCGATCGTGTCCGAATTCTTATAAGGTCCTTCAAACTCAACGGGATATTTCCGCGGTTCCTTCGTTTCGAGAAGATCGCTGGAAAACAACCCCACCACTCGAGGCCGGACCAAGAGCAAATTGCCAGCCGTTTTGGCGTAATTCTGCGCAACCAGCGAATATTGGTAGCCAAAAGGCCGGTCCGTTTGGTTCAAATTCGTGATGGTGGCTTTGGTAATTTGGAATGTCGCGAGCGAGTGAGAGATGAGAGTTTCCAGGAATTTGATGCGGTCGGCATCTTTGGAGACCGACTTGAGAGAAGCACGCTGATAGGAGGCAGAGTCACCCTGGCGCTGTTCCATGAAGTCGCCAGTCAGAGTTCCCGCGGGGCTCAGCGTGAGTTTGGCCGAACGAATCACTCCGCTATTCGCGGCTGGCAATTGAGGCAGCTTAATGAGTTCCCCTCCTTCCCCGGTCACGAGCAAACCGTAATTGGACTGGAGTTCGCCGCGGAGAGAACCAAACGGAGTCCACTCATCCGTGGGATCAAAGATAAGGAGCTTGCCTAACTTGGGATGATCAACAACCGCCACGAGCGAAGGGTCTTTGGCGTCGTCGGGCAGCCGTACCGCCAGGATCTCGTGATTGAACCAGTCCTCCGTGGGAGGACGATCCGGGGCAGCTCCGCCTCGCGTCGTGTTGATGGAGATGTAGTAGGAATCGACGCCGATCTCATGCAGCATCGAACTCATCAACGTGGCTTTGTCTTTGCAGTCGCCGTAATGGCGTGAAAAAATGTCCGGCGCCGCATGGGGCTGCCATCCTCCAATCCCCAGTTCGATGGCGACGTAACGAATGTCGGCCTGAACGAATTTCGCCAAAGCCTGCATCTTGGCAAGAGTGGAGGGCGCCGAGGCAGACAGGGCAGCCGCTTTCTGCTTGATCTCCGGAGAAGCGTCGCGCCGCCCGCGCACGAGGCCATCTTCCCAGGCGCCCATGTCGGCCCAAGTCCCAAAACCTTTATTCGCTGCGCCTCCCGGAGGAATTAAAGATACGAGCATCTGTCCCGCAATTCCTTTCCAAGGGGGCATCGCGCTCTCAGGCTTAATGGCTTCCATGTTGCTGACCACCCACTGCCATTGCCCTCCGCCTCCCGAAGGTGGAACCTCCGCATGATTGAGCCAGACCGCTTTATATTCCCAGCCGACGGGAAGTTGGAGCGTGTAGCGCGCCTCGCGGACAGGAACATTGACGTGTTGAAAAGCCCATGTGTCTTGGATGACGTAAGGATGGACTTCCTGCTCGATTTCGTAGCCGACGATGTTGCCAGGGTCCGCCGCGGGAATGACGAGAACCTTGGTCTTCAGATCGCTCATCAGTTCGCCGTCCTGCACGCCAAAGAGAGCGGTTTCCGCGGCGTCTTTCTCCTTCACTTCATAATCTTTTCCCTGTGCGGGAATACACCATCCACGTATGCCTGTGACTTTGGTCTGCGAATCAAAGTTAGCGTAAATGGTTCCGTAGCCTCGGCCATCGGGCCGTAAAATCTTGTAGACGCGGCGCTCGATACTTTTCATCTTCCCGTTGCCCTGAACCGCAAACGTGTCCTCCGACAGCAGGAGCACCGCGTTGGTCTTTTCGTCATGGGGAGGAAGAGGCGCGCTGACAAGAGCGTGCATCCACTGCGGAGCGTCGCCCGCGCGGGCGGGAACAGCGAAGGGGAGCACTGAGAGCGCCAGAGCAGCCAAAACTCGCAGAGACTTGGAGAATTCAGTTTCCCGAAGAGATGCTGACGGGCTGCAGTACGATTTGCTGTTCATCGGCATTTTTTACCGTTTGATAGAAATTGCGAAGCACGGGATAGTATTTCTGTTCGAGGGTGATCAATTCCACCTTCAGACTCCGTTCGAGGTGCAGCGTGCCGTTGTTGCTTTCGGCTTTCGAACTGTAGACGACGGCTTTGGCATCCTGCGTGACGGGCTTGGGCACAGAGCTGACTTGCCAGCCGAGAGGCAGCTCAATCCGGATATCATCGACCTTTCGAAACATGTAATGAAAATACAGGGGATGAACGCGAGTGGTGTGCTCGTACAAATGCTTCTCGGGCGCGCTGAACAGACCGAGGGGGAACAAAGCGCGACGCCCCGCACCGGAAACCCACCCGGGAACTTTCAAAGAGTATTCGGCGACGAAGCTGGAAGAGGAGCTAGTCCAGTCCGGCTTGTTGGTGAGCTCGACTTCGACCCCCACGGGGACGGTTTCTTTCACATAGTTTTCGAGCATTTCTTTGCGGTGGGGAGCGTCCTCATTGTGTTCATTGTTCCTGAGCCACAGGGCTTCAAGGCCGGTGAACGTCAGGGTAAGCTTGCCTTCCAACGTACCCTGGTCATCCAATTTCAGGTCGGCTTTGCGGACGATCTGAGAAGCTGAGCTATCCGGGATCGGAGTCCTTATCCAGGTGCCTCCGTCCTTATCGAGTTTCAACCCAGCCACGCCGGTCTCTGCCCAAGGCAGCATGCCAAACGGAGCGTGGGGGACGCCGGGGTCGAGGAAGAGATCCTTGCCGTCCAGCTTAACCAGGACGACGTTGGTGCCTAGGTCCGCAGCGTTCATCATGTTTTTGCTGAAGACGCGGTCGTCGCGGCGTGTGGTGCGCACCGCAGACGCGTCAAAGCCCGCTGCCCGTGCAAGCGCCAGAAAAAGCCAGTTGACTTGAAATTCGTCAGCGTAGCCACGTTTCCAAATGTCTTCGACGTTGCTGATTTCCTTTTCCTTGGCCCGCTTCTGCTCCTGCTCGGTTTTCTCAATCTGGTAGGAAGTGTTGCGAATACTCTGAGTCCTTGCATAAAGCTTCTGCAGCTTTACTTCCGGAGAATCGCCCGCAGAAACGATCTCCGCCACAGCCTGTTCCATGGCCTTGCGCTTGTTGAGAAAAGCTTCGGCACCTTCGTTCCATTTCTTACCCAGATTCTTCCAAAACAGGTCGGCATCCTTTTCAAAGGGGGTTGGGCTATAGATGAAGTCGACCACAAATTTCGTGGCCTCTTCCGGAGGCATGTCGTCCTCGGCCTGGAACGCGGGGACGTCCTGTACTTCCATGCGGATGATGGGACGTTCATTAACTGGGGGCTTGGCACCGTCAGGAAGACCGTTGGGCCACCCCCACTTAACGGCCCATGGGCTGTAGGGCTTAAGGCTAAATTTGGCCAACTTTGTGAACAGATCGTCGCTCAAAACCCAACGGGAGTCGAAAACGAACCCTTCCTCGAAGTCAAGCATGTAGTGGTATTCGATGATGCTGCCCGGCTGAACATCGGAGAGCGTGAAGGTCTTGGCAAGGTACTTGTATCCGCGCGCCTTGACGATCTCCTTTTCATAGATCTTACCATCAAAACTTGCGGTGGAACCGTCCGGCCGGATAGTTCGGGCATTGATATGATGGGCGTCCCATTTGCCCTTGATAATGGGGATTTCCACGTCGGCGTTCTTGCGGCCTTCTTCAGTGAAGATCTTCTTGCGCACGTAAACATATTCATGCGACCGAACAACATCGCTGTCGTCGCGGTCAACCTGGCGATACAGAGTGATCGCCGGGGCGCCGGGGGCCTTGGGCTCGCTGCTCATTTTCAGTTCTTCAGGGGAAATGGGAAGCCATTCATCAGCGCTGGCGGGCCGGCTGAAGCGAAGCACGGCAGCGCCCAAAGCGATCGTGACAAGCACAAGCATCAGGAAGCGGCGCGAAGACACGGCGAACCTCCTAATTCTCGAATTGAAAAAAGGGGAAAGTGAAGAGTCTCAAGCACAAAAGAAGGACCGACAGGGCGCTGGCTTGCTCGCTCCGAGGCCAACAACGGTGAGAGTGGGTCCCGTCCCATGGGAGTGTTACCGACCTGGACAACGTATAGAGCGGCACACTACCGCGCGGAGAGTAATCCGTCAAGAGTCCTGCTAAGGCAGAATTGGGACGAGCCCCGTCGCTTCACACAAAAAAGAAGAAACGAGACTACATGATTGCTGTTGGCGGTGCCGGCTCGTCGGGGCGTCCCGCGTTCGCCAATGGCACACGAATCATCACAATCACCAGCGCTGCCAGCGCTGCCAGGGCGGCCCAA
>DASPTY010000023.1:0-3994 GCA_035623175.1 Candidatus Limnocylindrales bacterium
CGAGCGAGCTCGGGAGTAATATCCGGAAAGCCAATGGGTTCGATCGAATCGATTTGGATTTGTCCTTCTTCCATGGGGTAGCGGCCGCCGACTCTGACGTGGGGACGGGTCCAGATGCGGACGCTGCAGGTGACTTCGCCGCGACGAACGCGGTCGCGAAGACGTTGGGTGAAGACCATGGAGAGAGTGTACAGAAAATCGAAAATGGAAGATCGCCATTTGTGCGAAGCAGGAACTGAATGAAGCGCCGGTCTAAAGACCGGCCGCTACAAAGAGTAAGAAAGGCGCTGGCATAAAAGCCAGCGCTACAAAAGCAAGAGAAACCCAAGACCCACCCTCGGAAAACGAGGGTGGGGCACCCTTCGAGGCCCAGCGTTGAGCGTCAAGAACTTTTGGTGAACGGAGAGAGGGTGATTAAGAGGAGGAGGGGCGGACCCAGATGCGGGAAGTGGCGGGCTTGCCGAGATGGACGGTCTGGTTGGCCACGCGGAGGGTGAGAGTTTCGTCGTAGCCGCGTTGAAGGACATTGAGTGTTGCGGAGGGGAGCAGGTGGAGGTTTTCGAGGAACTCGAGGAAGCCTTCGTCCTTTTCGTAGACGCAGAGGACTTCGGCGGAGTCGCCGGGGCGAAGTTCGGAGAGAAGGACGCCGCCCTGCTTGCGAAGCTGGGCGACACTACCGTTCAAGGGAACGCCATGAGGGCAGGTCTTGTGATTGGCAAAGCGCTTAAGGAGAAGAGCTTCGACTTCGGGAGAGATGGCGTGCTCCATGCGCTCGGCTTCGGCGTGGGATTTGGACCAGGGGAGACCGATGATTTCGGTGAGAAGCATTTCGGCGAGTTGATGGCGGAGCATGAGATGCTCGGCGACTTTGCGGCCTTTGGCGGTGAGATGGATCTCGCCGCCGCGATGGACTTTGACGTGGCCGTCGCGGGCCATGCGTTTGAGGGCTGCAGTGACGGCGGGAGGAGTGACTGCGAGCTCTTCGGCGAGGCGGGCGCTGATGGGAACCTGGTTGTCCTCGACCATTTCCCAAATGGCCTTGAGGTAATCTTCCTGCGAAACACTGGTTTTATCGCGGCGCAAAGAATCTCCGATCGAGTAGAGCTTGCTTCGTAACTGACCTCAACAGATGCCGGTCTAAAGACCGGCGCTACAAAACCAAGAGAAACCCAAGACCCACGTGCAAAAACGGCACCTGGGGCACCCAAAGAAAAGCCCAAGATGCCGGGCGCTCTGCGCCCTGGGCTGAAGCCCAGGGCTACAAACCCTATCTTCTGTTGACAACAAATGTCGGAGCTAAAGCTCCGACCCCCGATGCCATAACAGAAGACGTGGCTTCTAGGGATTTTCAGATCCATGTTCTGCGCGGAGGCGTGCAGCAAGCAGAAGCACGCGCGACTGGATCTCTTCCAAGATTCTCTGATAAGTGGCGGGGTCTTCGCCATAGGGATCTGCGACGCGCCAGTCTTCGATGGGCGGGGCAAGATGAGCGCGCCCGGTGGCGTCGAAAACGACGTAGAACTGGCGCGCCAGAGATTGACCGGAAAGGTTGACGATGAGGTCGGCGTCTTCCATGGCGTCGCGGCGGAGCGGCTTGGAAGAAAGGCTTTCGACGGGATAGCCGTTGGCGAGAAGAGTTTGCTGGGTGGGTTCGGCGACGTAGCCGAGCGGGAAGAGACCGGCGCTGGAAGGTTCAATGACGTCGGAGGCGTCACGGCGGGCAATGGATTCGGCCATGGCGCTGCGACAGGAGTTGCCGATGCAGACAAAGAGGACGCGGCATTTCTTGGTGGCCAACACAGGAGAATTGTAGAAAAAAAGTTCCAAGTTGTAAGTGATAAGTCAAAAGTTTCGGAGAAGAGAAACGCAAGACCCACCCTTCCCGCAAAACCATCCGGGACGCACACTGCGCGCACAAACCGAGGGTGGGGCACCCGGCCGGTGGACAATTTCGGAAGGAGCTAACGCAATTAAAGCGGGAGCAGGCTCCCGCACTCCAAAGAAAGCTGCTGACGCAGTGCTTACGCACTGGGCTAGCGTGTGGCGCGGCGACGGCGCTTTTTGGAGGGAGCGTTGCGCGCGGGGCCTTGGGCGGCGAGGTTCAAAAAATGCTTGTGGACGGTGGGGTCGGAGGTGAGTTCGGGGTGGAAAGTGGCGGCGAGGATGTGGCCGTTCTGGACGAGGACGGGTTTGCCTTGATGCTTTGCAAGGACGGTGATGCCGGGGCCAACTTTTTCGATGACGGGGCCGCGGATGAAGACCATTTCGAGAGGATCTTTTTTGAGCGAGCAGGGGCCGAAGAAGACGTCGCTCGAGAGCTGGCGGCCGTAGCCGTTGCGAAGAATGGTGATGTCGAGGAGTTTCAGGGAATCCTGAGCGGGATTGTTGACGTGCGCAGCGAGAAGAATCGCGCCGGCACAAGTGCCGAAGATGGCGTGCTCTTTGGAGAATTTGCGGATGGCGGAGTAGAGACCTTCTTCCTGGAGGAATTGGAGTTGCGTGGTGCTTTCGCCGCCGGGGAGGATGAGGCCGTCGCAACCTTGGAGGTCGGTGACGGTGCGGACTTCGACGGTGTCGGCGCCGAGTTGATGGAGCATGGCGGCGTGGGCTGCGAAGTCGCCTTGAATGGCGAGAATGCCGATTTTGAGTGAGGCGTGTGTCATGGAGAAGTGTTGAGATTCATTTAGAGTTGAGATCCTTCGGGCCAATCGGAATCGACCCTCAGGATGACAATTCGGTTAGTTATTGACGTCCCAAAGGCGCTGGCATAAAAGCCAGCGCTACAAAAGCCGCAAAAGCGAGAAAGTCAAAACCCGCACCCTTCAAAAAAACGAAGGGTGCGGCACCCGCAAGAGAACCCAGGATGCCGGTCTGAAGACCGGCGCTACAAAACCAAGAGAAACCCAAGACCCACCCTCAAAATCCGAGGGTGGGGCACCCAAGAGAAACCTACCAGCCGCGGGTGGCGAGGAGGTCCCTCGCGTCGAGGGTGCGGACGTCGAGGCCGGGCATAGCTTCGCCCAAATCCTCGTGAGCTTCGAGAACGGCTTTGGGATTCTCAAAGTGCGTTGTGGCTTTCACGATGGCTTTGGCGCGAGCTTCGGGATCGCTGCTCTTGAAGATGCCGGAACCGACGAAAACGGCTTCGGCGCCGAGCTTGCGAACAAGCGCGGCGTCGGCGGGAGTGGCGATGCCCCCGGCGGAAAAATTGGGAACGGGGAGCTTGCCGTGGCGCGCGACTTCGCGGATGAGGTCGAGAGGAGCACCGTGCTCCTTGGCTTTGCGCATGAGTTCGTCATCGCGCATGGTGGTGAGCGCTTTCATTTCGCTCATGATGGTGCGCATGTGGCGGACGGCTTCGACAACGTTGCCGGAGCCGGCTTCGCCCTTGGTGCGGATCATGGCAGCACCTTCGGCGATGCGGCGAAGGGCTTCGCCGAGATTGCGGGCGCCACAGACGAAGGGCACGCGGAAGTCGTGCTTCCAGACGTGATTTTCCTCGTCGGCGGGAGTGAGAACTTCGCTTTCGTCAATGAAGTCCACTTCGAGAGCCTGGAGGACTTCGGCTTCGACGAAATGGCCGATGCGGACTTTGGCCATCACGGGGATGCTGACGGTCTTCATGATTTCGCGGATGACCTTGATGGCGGCCATGCGGGCCACGCCGCCTTCCTTGCGAATGTCGGAAGGAACGCGCTCGAGGGCCATGACAGCGCAAGCGCCGGCCTTTTCGGCGATGTGGGCCTGCTCGGCGTTGGTGACGTCCATGATGACGCCACCCTTAAGCATTTCGGCGAGGCCGACTTTGACGCGCCATTCGTTGGAGCCTTTGGCGCCGTTGTGGTGAGCGTTGCCGTTTGGTTTCTTTGTTGCCATGGGACTTCTCCTCTCAGAATCAGAAATCGTTATCGAAACTCGTCATGCGCGGCGCACAGGCTAAAGCCCATGCTACGCTGGCCGGTCTGAAGACCGGCCGCTACAAAACCAAGAGAAA
>DASPTY010000024.1:0-42521 GCA_035623175.1 Candidatus Limnocylindrales bacterium
GTGGGGTACGCCAAACTGCGGCAAGGGCCAGCCGATGCAAATTATGGGCACCGGCCATGGCGCGTCACCGGCACGCTTTCGCAACGTGAAAATTGGCACCGCTTTCTCCGACCAATGACCCCGCGCAACCTCAAATCGACCGCTGGCAAAAAGCGGCCCTCCGGCCCTGTGCCAGCATTGCGTCCTGAGCCCGAATTGCGCCACATCGCGCAGACTGTGCTGCGTCTCGCCAAAGCCCGCGGGATCGCCGAGACCGAAGTGCATCTCGACGAACACATCGAAGCTCTCACGCGTTTCGCGAACAACGCGATCCACCAGCATGTTGCCGAGCAAGGCCTCTCCGTCTCCATCCGCACCGTTGTTGACTCGCGCACCGCTCGCGTCACCACCAACCGCCTCGACGAAGACTCTTTGCGGACCGCGCTTGAGAATTCTCTTTCGCTCGCGTCGCAGCAGCCTCGCGATCCTCATCTCCTCCCGTTGCCAGCTAAACAAAACTATCGGCCTGTCCGCCGCTTTCATCCGGCCACTGCTCTGCTCAGTGCCGAAGATCGCTCCCGCGCGGTGAAGCAGGCGTGCCAAATGGCCGAGCGGCGCGGCCAGGTAGCCGCGGGGATTTTTTCGAGCGGCCAAAGCCAGAGCCTGCTCGCCAACTCTAGTGGTCTCTCCGCGTTTTACCGCCAGACGCATGCGACCTTCTCCGTCACGATGCAACAAGGCTCCGCAACAAGTTGGGCGAAGGGCAATTCCGGCGATGTCCGCCAGTTCGACCCGCTGGCACTGGCAAAGACCGCGAGCGAAAAAGCCGCGCGCGCGCAAAATCCCGTCGAACTGGCACCCGGCCACTACACCGTCATCCTTGAGCCCGCAGCTGTGCTCGACCTCGTCGGCTTTCTCTTCTACGACTTTGCGGCCACCGCCGTCGCCGACAAGCGTTCCTGCTTGTCGGGGCGCGTTGGCAAGGCCCTGCTTGGCAAAAACATCACCATCTTCGACGACGTCTACCATCCATCACAACTCGGCGCTCCTTTTGACGGAGAGGGCATCCCTCGCCGTCGCGTGACGCTCGTGGATCACGGCGTCGTGAGGAACCTGGTCTATTCGCGCGGTTCAGCCCAGAAAGCCCGTACCAAACCCACGGGGCACGGTTTCGCTCTCCCTAACGAGTACGGCGAAGCGCCTATGAATCTCGTTGTGCAGGGCGAAAGTACCTCCGTGGAAGAGATGATTGCCAGCACCGAGCGCGGCCTGCTGGTTACCCGCTTTTGGTACATCCGCGAAGTCGACCCTTACGAAAAGATCATGACCGGCATGACTCGGGACGGCTTGTTCCTCGTCGAAAAGGGCAAAATCGTGCGCGCCGCCCGGAATTTCCGCTTCAACCAATCGGTTTTGGAGATGCTACGCAACGTCGAATGCCTCGGCCCCGCGCGCCGCGCGACCGGCGAGGAAGCCTTCGAAATGGTGGTCCCGCCAATGAAAGTGGGCAATTTTCATTTCAGCGAAGTTACAAAGTTTTGAAAGCGTTAGCCCCGGAATAGCCTTCAGGAAACCGATACATTCCAGAAAAAATCTGCATTGTACATTCGAGTCGTTGCCCACTAATAAACTAATATGTGTAGCCGTCGCTTGCGGACACCGGCCTGGCGCCACCCTAACTGGGGACACCCAGACCACGACGCTTGCGGTACCGGCTTTATCGCTCTACTCAGCGGTCCGCCCTCCCACGAAATCATCGATCATTCCCTGCAAGCGCTGGAGCGCCTCTCTCATCGCGGCGGGGTGGACGCCGATGGGGCTAGCGGCGATGGCGCCGGCCTTTTGACCAGCCTTCCCGTCAAGTTTTTCCGCGCCCGCGCCGCCGAAGAGAGGATCAATTTAGACGAAGCTTTCGGCGTGGGCACGCTCTTCGCCCCGGCTTCCCGCGTCGCCGATGCGCGCACCGCCATCGAAGATTCCATCGGCAAAAGCAAACTCCGCCTGGTCGGCTGGCGCCGCGTGCCCACGAATCCCAATTCCCTGGGCCAGCGCGCATTTGAGACCCTGCCGGAGATTTGGCACTTCTTCATCGAACCGGCCACGGCGCGAAGCTCCGCCTCAAATTTTGCTGCGAAGTTCGAGCGCAGCCTGGCGCTCCTGCGCAAACGCGCGGAAGCTGGGCTGCCGGAACGCTGCTATCTCTGCTCGCTTTCTTCCCGCACGATCGTCTACAAAGGCCTGCTCACCCCATGGCAGTTTTCGCGCTTTTACGAGGATTTGCAGAGCGAGGAATTCCTTGCCCAGTTCGCCATTTTTCATCAGCGCTATTCGACGAACACCGAGCCTTCCTGGCAACTCGCCCAGCCCTTTCGCTACATCGCCCACAACGGAGAAATCAACACCGTCATCAGCAACCGCCGCTGGCTGCGCGCCCGCGAACGCGACGTTCGCAAGCGCATAGGAGTGGGCAAGTGGTTCAGCCTTCTGGAGGAGAACGTCAGCGATTCCGCAAGCTTCGATAATGCACTCGAATTGAAATTGCTCGAAGGCAAGACCCTTGAATCGGCCATGCTTTCCCTCGTGCCTCCAGCGTTTTCGCATGACCCGTTTCTTTCGGCGGATGTCCGCGCCGCGCTGGATGTGCTCTCTCTCGAAGGTGAGCCTTGGGACGGTCCCGCCGCGCTGGTCTTCAGCGACGGACTTTCCGTCGGCGTCAAACTCGACCGCAATGGTTTGCGCCCGATGCGCTATACCGTGACGCACGATGGCCTGGTCATCGCCGGCTCGGAGACCGGCCTTGTGGACCTCGACGAGTCCCGCGTTGCCGAGCGCCACCGCCTCGGCCCCGGTGAAATGCTACTCGCTGCGCCGAAGACCGGCACGCTCTTGCGCTGGCGCGAGCTTCTGAAAAAAGTGACCGCGGAGATGTCTCGCAAGCAGTTAATGCGTTCGCACTGCCTGCATCTGGAATCCACCGCCACGCGTACCCCTGTCTCCCATCCCAAGCGCGTCGCCGGCGCTTCCGGTTGGTCCGACGACCAGTACAAGATTCTTTTCCGCCCGCTTCTCTCAGGTAAAGAAGCCGATTGGAGCATGGGCGACGATGCGCCTCCCGCTTTTCTCTCTTCGATCCAGCGTCCGCTCTGGGATTACTGCAAGCAGCGTTTTGCTCAAGTCACCAATCCTCCGATTGATCCGCTGCGCGAATCGCACGTCATGTCTCTCGAAGTTCCGATCGGCCGCGGCCATATCCTCCCGAATCCCATCCTGAGCGCCGCGGAGCTGGCCTCGCTCGTTGCTCAGCTTTCGCCCGTGCAGTCTATCGACTTTACGTACCCTTCCACCCTGGGAGTTCCGGGTGCGCGCTTCTGTTTGACTCAGTGTAAATCTACCCCTCTGAGTAGTGGCGAGCGCCCGGAGCTCCTCCTCCTCTCCGATCGCGCACTCGGTTCGGAGCGTGCCAGCCTGCCCGTGCTGCTGGCGGCAGCCAGCGCGTGGAAGAGCCTGGTCGAGCAGGGCCTCGCGGACGTGCCTCTTGTTGTCGAAACGGCGCAGGTTTTTGAAACCCATCACGTCGCAATGCTTCTAGCCGTTGGCGCCAGCGCCGTGGTTCCTTATCTCGCCGAGGATTTTGCCGAAAGCGAAGAGCCCGGCGGTTTTGACAAGGTTCGCAAGGGAATCCTCGCGGGCCTGCGCAAGGTCCTGGCGCGCATGGGCATCTCCACCGTCGCGAGCTACCGCAACAGCCATTTATTCGAACTACTCGGCCTCGATGAGGACATTTGCCGTGAGTACTTCGAGGATGCCGCCTGCTATCCCGGGACCAAGAGCCTCGAAATGCTTCTTCAGGATTATCTGCAGATGCATTCCACGGCCTACTCCGGCGCCGCCGAAGATCTTTCCGACCATGGCCTGTACCGCTTCCGCAAAGGCGCCGAACTTCACTCGACTTCACCGGAGTTTGTACGCCGCATGCACGCACACGTGCGCAATCCGGAGCAGGGAAATTACAGCGCGTTCGAGCAATTGGCCAAGGCCGGAGCTCCGACGTTCCTCCGCGATCTCCTCGAGATGCTTCCGGAGCAGCCCATCGCCCTGGAAGATGTCGAGCCGCTCGAATCGATCCTCTCTCGCTTCAGCACGCAAGCGATGTCTCTCGGCTCGCTGAGTCCGGAAGCGCATAAGACTCTTTCCATCGCCATGAATCAATCGGGGGGCCGCAGCAACACCGGGGAGGGCGGGGAAGACACCGACCTGTATCAACATCCCGGGACTTCCTGCAAGGTAAAGCAGGTAGCCTCCGGCCGCTTTGGGGTGACCTCGGAATACCTCGTTCGTGCGGAAGAGCTCGAAATTAAGATGGCCCAAGGCTCCAAACCGGGCGAAGGCGGCCAATTACCGGCGCGCAAGGTGACCGAGCACATCGCCCGCATTCGCCATGCCACGCCTGGTACGCCGTTGATTTCGCCGCCTCCACACCACGACATTTACAGTATTGAAGACTTGGCGCAATTGATTCACGATTTGCGCGCTGTCAACCCGCAAGCGCGTATTGGTGTGAAACTCGTTTCCGGAACTGGAATCGGCGTGATCGCAGCCGGCGTGGCCAAGGCTGGTGCCGACGTCATCACCGTCAGTGGCCACAACGGCGGCACGGGCTCTTCGCCGCTCACCTCCATCAAAAATACTGGCCTGCCTTGGGAAATCGGCTTGCGCGAGACGCATGAGACTCTGCTCCGTGCCGGCCTGCGTTCCCGTGTCCACCTTCGCGTTGACGGCGGCATGCGCTTCGCTCGCGATGTCCTCATCGCTGCGATTCTCGGCGCCGATGAATTTGGCTTTGGTACCGCTGCGCTCGTCGCGATTGGCTGCGTGATGGCGCGCCAATGCCACCTAAATACCTGCCCTGTCGGCATCGCCACGCAAGACGAGACGCTTCGCACGCGCTTCAACGGCAAACCCGAAATGGTGGTCGCCTATTTCCGCTCGCTGGCCGAAGAAGTTCGCAAAGGCCTTGCCGAACTCGGCGTACGCAATCTCGCCGAACTCCGGGGCTGGTATGACCGCCTCGGCACGCAATCCGGCCTCGATGCCTTGCTGGTCATCCCCGTTTCCAAGGCTCGCCGCGTTCTACCGCAGCAAACTACCGTGCTCGACTCCGGCGTGCCCGATCCAGAACTCCAGCTAGAGCAAGGCCCGCGCGGCGGTCTAACCACCTCCGTCTTGCACAATTTTCATCGCAGCATGGGCGCGCATTTGAGCGGTGAACGCATGCGCCAGTACCTCGAGCTAAAGCAACCTCCCCCCACCATGCGCGAGTTTCGCGGCACCGCAGGCCAGAGCTTTGGCGCATTTCTGTCTCCCGGTGTCACCTTGAACCTCTTGGGTGAAGCCAACGATTACGTCGGCAAAGGCCTTTCGGGTGGAACCATTGTCATTCGTGCGGGTCAGACCGCCTCCAAGCGCGGCGATGTGCTTGTCGGCAACACAGTTCTCTACGGTGCCACTTCCGGCCAGCTTTTCGTTGCGGGTCAGGCCGGTGAACGCTTCGCGGTGCGCAATAGTGGCGCAATCTCCGTGGTCGAAGGCGTCGGTCAGCACGGTTGCGAGTACATGACTGGCGGCATCGTTGCGGTTCTGGGGTCCGTTGGACTCAATTTTGGTTCAGGCATGACCGGCGGGCTCGCCTATTTGCTGCGCCACGAGGCGGAGCACGTTCTCAACCTCGAATTCGTCCAGGCTCACGAACTGGAGCACACCGAGGAGCAGCGTCTCCGCTATCTCTTGGAGACCCATTTTGCGCTGACGGAAAGCCCGATTGCGCTGCGTTTGCTCACCTTGAGCTCGCAGTCCCTGCCCTTTGTGCGCATTCAACCCATTCATTTCCAGGGGACCATTCAGGCTGTTTGGCGCGCTTTTCCCGCTCCCGTATTGGAAGCCCTTGCCCTCAAAGCGCCTAACATCCTCGGTGCGGCGGTGAGCCCTGCTCCGCACTATGCCTGAGGCCCTTAGGACTTCACTCTTTTCTTATACAATTTCCGTTATACTTCTACGCGTAAGCGAGAGCTGAGGCCATGGACTTTGATCAACTAACTACTTTTGTTCAAGTCGCCAAACTTAAGAGTTTCTCCAAGGCGGGGCAGAAAGTCTTCCGCTCGCAATCGGCTGTCAGCGCGCAGATTCGTCAGCTCGAACAGGCGTATCACGCGAAATTGCTCGACCGCTCCGCCAAATCGGTGGAACTCACTCCCTCCGGAGAGGTTCTCTTCGAATTTGCCGAACGACTCCTGCGTTTGCGTGACGAATCCATGCAGGTGGTGGCGGACCGCGGCAACGTGGTGCAGGGTCCGATTTCGTTCGGTGCCAATGAAGCCACTTGCCTCTATCTGCTTCCTGACATTCTGGCCGAATTCCAGCGCCGCTACCCGCTCGTGCACATCAGCATCTATCGCAATTTCAGCCACAAAATCCTTCAGCGGCTCGAGGAAGGGACCCTCGATCTCGGCATCGTCACGCTTCCTCTCAAGTCACCAAATCTCAAGATGCACATCATCAATCGCGACCGCCTGCGTTTCATGGTGAGCAGCAAGAACCCCCTGGCTCAACGCAGTCACGTCACTCTTGACGAAATCGCGGCCGCTCCTCTCATCTTCCCGAAGACCGGCTACACCCGCCAGGTGCTCGATAAGCTTTTCCGGCCACACCGTTCCCGCCTCCGCATCACCATGGAATTGCCCAGCATCGGCATGATCAAAACCTTCGTGGCCGCCGACGTGGGCATCTCCATCATCAGCGAAAGTTTTGCGCGGGATCAGGTCAAAACTGGCGAGGTCAAGCTACTGAATGTTGACGGAGTGGATCTCTGGCGTGAACTAGCGCTCGTCTATCGCCGCGATCGCAGTTTGCCTCGCGCGGTGCAGGCGCTCATCACCATGATTCGCGAGAATCGCAAGCCTCAGGAAATCACTTCCTGATACGCATCTGTTGTGGCTCCCACCCTCGCTCCACCCTGTCATTTCGACCGGAGGGACGACGTCGTTTGCCGTCCCGGAGCGGAGAAATCCCTCTTCAATTTCAGCCCGATTGAGAGTTTGTGGTTATAAGCGAGATCTGAGGGTGTGATCCAATGCTTCGCCGGGTTGGCTTAGAAGCCACAACCTAAGACTTAGAACTTCCCGAATTCTAGGCTGGCAATCGACCGTGCAATCACGTTCTCCTGAATCTGAATCAGGTCTGAGTCCGCAAACGTCATTCCCAGGACCGTGAGCACGTCGTCTCCTTGCGCGACCACCGAAAGCGTGCCGGACCAGTCGTGGTCCTCGGCCAGGCCACGGTAGCGGTACTCAATCCCCGGCCGCCCGCCCACGACCGTCTTCCGCTGCGATAGCAAACGGTAGTTCTCGTACACGTCGTGAAGGCGTTTCTCCACAGACTGGGCCGCTGCCTCCAGCGCCGCCTTGTTCTTCTCATGCCCCACCACTAGCAGCGTGGACTCGTTCGGTGTTCCCATCGCGACGATCGCGTTTGGCAACGTTTGCCCCGCGCCGTCAATAATCTGCCAACTGGGCGCCTTATACATCCGGAATCCGAATTCGTGGTTGATATACAGATTGCCCTGGATCTCCTCGCGCTTCGGCGGGGGCTCCTCTTTAGGCGGAGGCGGGGGAGGCGTAGTCGTCAGCAACGCTGTTTTTGGCGCGGCCGTCGCGGTTTTCAGGGCGGGTGCGTTTGCGTCCGACGTGGCTTTGGCGGGTACCGGAATTTCCGGGCGCGCATTTGCATTCACGCTGATGGCCGGTTTCTCTTTCTTTGGCGCGGCAGGCTCAGTAGCCGGTGTGGCTTTAGCCTCTGCTTCGCTTCCGGGCTTGGGCTCCGGTTCCTTCTTCGCCGATGCCGGTTCTGCGGGCGTGTCCGGGATGATCGAGGCGATCTTGTTCTTCTCCACCAGTTCATAGCCAAAGTCGGTTTTGACTTTGAACATGTTGTCTTCATAGCCCACGATCACGCCATGGAGCTTCCTGCCATCTTTCAGGCGAATCTCATCTGCGCAGACACCCGTGGCACACAGGGCCGCGACCGCCAGAAGTACCAGGCCGAATGGCCAGTTGCGATGATTGAGGACGTTCATGGAAAAAGTATGCGGCCCCGGCCCACCCCCCGCAAGCTTCACCTCGCGGGAGGTGTCCGGCGTGCCACCTCCGTCAGGATGGCGGCAATCCGCCGTACCACCCGCTCCAGTTCGCCCAGCGCCGCGTCCAGGCGCGAGCGAGTTGCCTCTGGCAGCCGCCCGTGGTTTTGCTGCATCGCCAGCGCCTCCGCCAGCAACCGCAGCTCCTTGCGGTGCCGGGGATTCAGCCGCTCCCACAGCCGCCGCTTGTCGCTCCGGTTGCATCCCAGCCAGGCTTCGCCTGTCTCTGCTGGCCTTCCAGCATCCGGCTCGGTTGCCTGCTCGACTTTGTTCGTCTGCTGAATCACGAATGGACTATTTTCGACTCCCGGCTGCTGACTCTTTTCACCACTTCAACCTTTCCACTATTTCTCCATTCACGTGCTCCCCTTCCTGCACCACCCCCGTCACGCGCATCGCCCGCGTCTCGTATACCAGCCCGCCATACTTGTCGTACGCGTCGGGGAAGAGAATCACCTCGAACAGTCCGCGCTGGTCCTCCAGCGTCACAAACATCATGTTGCGGTAATTCTTTGTGCCCACGTGCCGGTAGGTGACCACCCAGCCGCACAGCGTGACCCGCTTGCCGTGCAATTGTGGCAACTCGTCGCTCCAGGTCTCGCCGTTTCGCGGCAAAAAGTCCAGCGGGTGCCCGCTCACGCACACTTCCAGGATCTCCCGCTCGTAGCGCAATTTCTGCTCCCGCGTGTAATCTGACGCGTGTATTTCCTCGAGCGCCAGCCCAATCGCGTCGTCACGCTCCATCTCCGCGAAGAGAGCAGTTGGCGCACCGGCAGGCGCTGTTGCCGCCGCACATACTGCGTGCACGCCCTGATGTGTGTGCTGTCCCTTGGCTTGCAGCAAATTCCATTGCCACAACATCGCCGGCTGCGTCATGCCGCAAACATCGTCGAACGCGCCGCACTTGATCAGCACCTCAATCTCGTCCCGTTCCACCGGCACACGCGCCAAAAAATCCTCCAGCGAGCAAAATAACCCGCGTGCCTCGCGTTCGCGCAGCAGCGCCAGAATGGTCTCCACGCGCAGCCCTTTCACCTGCATCAATCCCACGCGCAAGGCCTTTTTGCCTTCTTCGGTTGTTTCCGCCGTGTATTCCATCCGCGAACGGTTCACCGACGGCAGCCGCACCTCAATCCCCCAGCGCTTCGCTTCCTCTACATACGCCGAAACGTGGTAAAACCCCGCTCCCGCGCTGCACATTGCCGCAAGGAATTCCGCTGTGTGATGCGTCTTCAAATAGGTCATGCGGTAGGAAATGTCCGCATACGTTGCCGCGTGCGCCTTGCAAAATCCGAATCCCGCAAATTTCTCCACCATCATCCACGTTTCTTCGAGTTCTGCGCCCTTCAGCCCCATCTGCTCCGCAGCTTTCAAGAATTTCCCACGCAGCCGCTCGCGTTCGCGCTGCCCGGAGAATTTCGCTGCCGACCGCCGCACGATGTCCGCCTCGGCCAGCGACATGCTCCCCACCGCCTGCGCAATCTGCATCACCTGCTCCTGGTAAATACACACGCCCAGCGTGTCGCCCAGAATGTTCCTCAGCGATTCGTGCGCGTACTCCACCGCTTCTTTTCCGCGCAGCCGCTTCAGGAAAAGCTCCTTCGAGCCGTACTCCGCCGCTCCCGGACGGATCAGCGCCAGCGCCATCGCGATCTCCTCAAGCGTGCGCGCCTTCATCATCCGCAGCAACCCGCGCATTCCCGGCGACTCAATCTGAAAAACGCCCATGGTGCGCCCCGCGGCAATCACGTCGCAGGTTGCCGGATCATTCTCCGGTATCGCCCCAAAATCGATGCTTCGCGCCTTCGGGCAGGGTGTCACTCCATCCGCCGCCACGCGACTCTTGTCCTTCACTTCCTTTACCTCATTTGCCTCCTCTACCTCCTTCTCAATGTTGTCCATCGCCAGCGCCATCGTCGTCAGCCCGCGCTGCCCCAGCAAATCCATTTTGATGAGCCCCAGCGCCTCGATCGCGTTCATGTCGTATTGCGTCACCACGATTCCTTTCGTCGCCCGCTCCAGCGGCACCAGGTGCGTCAACGGCCGCGCCGAAATCACCGTCCCGCACGGATGAATCCCCAAATGCCGTGGCGCATCATCCAGCCGCAAAGCCACCTGCAGGATCGTTTTCCACGGCTCGTCGTTCACCGGAAGGTTGCGGCATTGCGGCAGGCTTTGAATTGCGTCCAGAATCTCCCGCACCGGCCGGTGCGGCAGCCGCTTGGTGAAAAAATTCACTTCGCCTGGCGGCACGCCAAACACTTTGGCAATTTCGCGCACCGCAAGCCGCGCGTGCATGGTGATGAAGCTGCCGATCATCGCCACGTGTTCCGCGCCCCAGCGCGCGTAAACGTATTCGAGCAACTCGTCACGCCGTGCCCCGCAAATGTCAATGTCAATGTCCGGACAATCTCCGCGTTCAACGTTTAAAAAGCGCTCGAAGTACAATCCCCACCGCAGCGGGCATACGCAGGAAATCCCTAGGCAATACAGCACCATCGAACTCGCCGCCGAGCCGCGCGCCACCGCGGGAATCCCGCGCCGTTTGGTTTCTTCGACGATGTCCCACACCAGCAGGAAATACGGTGCCAGGCCCCATTTGTCGATCACTTCCAATTCGCGCGTCAGCCGTGCCAGCACTTCCGGCCGCAGCGGGCGATATCGTTTTTGCGCGCCCTCGAAGCTCAGCTTCCACAAATACGAGAACGCCGATTCGTCCGCTGGCACGGGAAATTCCGGCAGAATCAGTTTGCGCAGCTCCAAATCCAGGTTGCAGCGTTCCGCGATTTCCAGTGTGTTGCGCAGCAATTCCGGATGATCGGGAAACAACCGCTGCATCTCTGCCGCCGGCTTGAACCACGCCTCGCCCGTTGTGATTTCTGGTACCGCCACGGTCGTCAGCAGGCCGTTCACGCGCACCGCATTCACCGCGCGATGGTGCAGATGCTCTTCCGGCTTCAGGAAGTGCACATTGTTGGTTGCCACCAGCGGAATGCCCAGTTCCCGCCCCAACCGCTCCGCCTCACGCAACGCCCGCCCATCTCCTGGCGAAAGGTGTTGCACCTCGATGTACACTCGCTCACCAAAAATTTCCTTCCATCTCTTGAGCTGACTGGTGACAAGTGACTGTCGGCTGTCGGCTAATAGCTGTCGGCTAATGGCTATTCCCGAGGCTGGCCACAACGCAATCACCCCCGCGCTGTGCGCCGCCAATTCTTCCATCGTCACTGGCCGGCTTTCATCCTCCGCAAACGTCTCCTGCCCCAAGCGCAATGCGCCCAAATGCCGCAGCGTGGTCAACTGGCATAAATTGCTGTACCCCTCCGCATCCGCCGCCAGCAGCACCATCGCCACGCAACCCCTGTCCTTTGCCTCCTTCACATCCTTCACATCCTTTACTTCTTGTTTCTCGCCACTCGCCACTCGCCACTCGCCACTTCTTTCCACATCGAGCACTACGCCGACGATTGGCTTCACTCCCGCTTCTTTCGCCTTCTCATAAAACGGCACCGCCGCGTACATCCCATTCGTGTCCGTCAGCGCCACCGCTGGCATCTTCTGCTCGACGGCCGCAGCAATAATCTCCTCCGGCGGATTCACTCCCCGCAGGAACGAGTAATGACTGTGACAATGCAAATGCACAAACATGGCAGAACCCGGCGATCCGAGATCAGCGACCAGCGACCGGGGCCCGCTGCATGCGTTCGGGGGGTGAGTCGGTGTAGAGGTGATCCGTGGAGTTTTTTCAAAGCCTGCTGCGGGGAGGGGAAGCGGGTCCAGGAAACCTATAGCTCAAGCCCTAAGGCCTGGCTTTGTAGCGTTCTTGCTTTTGTAGCGCTGGCTTTTATGCCAGCGCTTTCTTGGTGGCTGGCCTCTTGCCCTGAGCACAACCAAAGGATTAGATCGGCCAGCAACTCATCTGCTCTGTTGACGTCCTCTCATGAGCCGTTGAATGGCCGAGCCGAACCACCACGATCGACCAACCAAGCGCCATAGGCGCGGCATAAGCTAGCCCAGCGCGTAAGCGCTGGGTAAACAAAAGCAATAAACCTGAGCGCCGGAGGTGCGAAACAAACCTCCACCTAACAAATGGAACTCAACTCACCGCGATAAGCACGGCGTCGACAGCACCAGCCCGTTCTCCTTCGTCGCGTAATGCTCCCGCAGCTCCAAACCCTTGCCGTAAAACACCGCGTTCCATCCGAACCGCCCGCGCACGCGATCCACTTCGCGGTTCAAGTACCATCGCCGGTTCGCGTCTGTGTCAAACAACTCATTCTGTCGCCGGTCGGCCTCCAGGTTCGTCACGTTCACGTTCACCAGCCGTATGGCCACGCGCCGCGTGAACAGTTTCGCCAGCAACTCCTTCGCCGCGACGAGCAACTCGCGCTCGTCATTCGTCGCCCGTGTCAGCCGCACCGTCTGGTGCGCCGAGTAATGGTCCACATACCGCAGCCGCACGCCCAGCGTGCGTGCCTGCTTGCCGTATTCCCGCAGCGTCTTGCCAATCCTTTCGCTCAGGTACTCCAGCAACCCGCCCAGGAACTCTGTGTCAATTGTGCCGCCCTCGATGGTCGTCTCACGCGAAACCGATTTCGGGGTCGAGGGCAGCAGCACCTCGCGTCCATCCAATCCCCGCGCGCGTTCCCAGATTTGTTCGCCAATGGCCTCGCCAAACGCCGCCACCAGCACCAGCTTCGGAATCTGGCGCAACTGGCCAATCGTCGTGACGCCGCGCTCGCTCAGCGCCGCGGCGTGCGTGTGCCCGATGCCGCAAAGCTTCTCCACCGGCAGCGGCTCGAGAAACGCCTCCTCCGTGCCCGGCGGTACGATGCGGAACCCCCGCGGCCGCTCCAGCCGTGACGCGATGGACGCCACCACCTTCGTGCGCGCCGCGCCCACCGACACGCTCAGGCCCGTCCGGCCCAGTACTTCCGCCTGCATCCTCCGCAGCATCGCTTCGTAGTCCGGGTACAGCCGCTCCGTGCCCGCAAAGTCCAGGTAATAGTCGTCCAGCGCCGCCGTTTCCACCGCCGGCGTGTACGTCTCCAGGATCCGCCGTACGCGCTCGGCAAAGTCCGCGTAGTGCTCGTACTGACCGGGCACGACAATCGCCTTCGGGCAAATCCGCAGCGCGTCGCGGAAGCTCATCGCCGTCTTCACCCCGCGGAATTTCGCTTCGTAGCTCGCTGAAGCCACACAGCCGCGGCCCACCAGCACCGGCTTGCCGCGCAGCTTCGGGTTCAGCACCTGCTCGACCGAAGCGAAAAACGCGTCCACGTCCACATGCACAATATGCGGCGTCTCTTCTGCTTGCCGCGCCTTCCCCAGCCCCAGCCAATTGGTCGGGAACCACCCGCCTACACCACGGCTTCGGCGGGCAGGCGCAGCCTCACCCCGTGCTACAACAACCGGATGGGGATCGGTCGGGGCAACGCTTTCGACGCAGGCGTCCATGGCAGCTCCTGGCAGGGCGGGGAACCATTTATACTGTCATCCCGAGCGGAGCCCCGGCGCTTTTTGCCGGGCGGAGCCGAGGGATCTCTCCTAGATCATTCCCTCTGCTGGTTTATCGCTCGAAAGCTTCTTTACGGGTGGCATCCGGCCCTTGTGAGTTGAAGGCTCTCGAGCCGAAGCCACCCGTTCCCGTTTCCTCTACCTGCCCCGACTATAGGCGAACAAAAAGCGAAAGTCAACTGCTTTTTGCGCTTGCCACTGTTTTGAAAAACCTATGCTGAGGTCTTAAATTACGTGCGTGGGATTCCTGCTTGTTTGGGTTCTAGGTGCACTTTTCTGTTGTGACTCTAGATGAGGCAAGACAATGGGTAGACCAGCGCTTGTTTCCCTTACTTTTGACGACGGGCTGCGATGCCAGTTCGAGCGAGGGCTGCCCATCCTCGATCGGCATGGCTTCCGCGCTACATTTTTTTTGATCGCCAACACTAACCCGATTCATATTGATGGGGGCCAACACCCGGATTGGCGTAAGGTTGACTGGAGCGAACAGGACAACAAGCTTCTCAAAAGCATGGTTCAACGTGGGCATGAGATTGGGGCCCACAGCATAACCCATGACCGGACCCAACTGGAGGCCAACCCGAAGGGCGAGGTCGAGGACTCCAAGCGGTGGATTGAAGAGCGACTGGACGTGGAGGTTCCGTCCTACTGCTATCCGTTTTATATCGTTACGGAACCCATCAAAAACGCTGTAATCAGCGTGGGGTACAAACAGGCACGATGGGGAACGAAGGAATCTTATTATTCATCGCATAGCCAGATCGATTATTTCCAGGTGGACTGCCGTCAAATTACTACCGGCGAGAATGTGGACGGCTGGCTGCAACCCGGCGCGTGGCATATTCTGACTTTTCACGGTATTGGAACTGGGAATGACGGGTGGGAACCCATTCCTGTAGTGGAGTTTGAAAGGCAGATGACAGAGTTGGCAAAGCATCGGGATTCTGGTGCTGTGGAAGTTGTTACCTTCAAAGAAGGAGCAGACCGTTTACGCCGCTCAAAATGACCAACCGCGCGATTGCGTTGTTCCAAGGTAATAGCCACGAAGGAACCACCCTGCCTCCCACCTCCCGCCGCCGCTTCCTGCATTCCACACTCCTCGTTTTCCTCCCATTCACGGCAATTGACGCACAGTCTTACTCCACGTATCTCAATCTCATCTCGTAGATCGCCTGCGCGGCGAACTCCACCAACGCCTCGAGTGACGCTCAGCGTCACCCGTGGTCAAGAACTGTCGCCCGTGTACCAAATCTGGACACGCAATCCTGGTCTTGGACACGTTCCCATTTCACAAATCGAACACTAAATCTTTGTCTTGCATTAACATGAAAGGCCTCTGGTACCTCCGTACTCATCACCGTTCCTTGGTACCTCGATTGCTAAAGAATCGGCAGC
This sequence comes from Candidatus Limnocylindrales bacterium, assembly GCA_035623175.1. GTDB lineage: Bacteria > Acidobacteriota > Terriglobia > Acidiferrales > UBA7541 > Acidiferrum. The sequence goes on from DASPTY010000024.1 coordinate 15,080, forward strand.
GTTGTGACGGTAACTCCGCGTACCAGGTGATCTCATGAAGAAACAGAAGGGTTTCTCCCTTATCGAACTGCTCATCGTTGTGGCCATTATCCTCATCATCGCTGCGATTGCGATACCGAATTTGATTCGCTCCCGAATGGCCGCCAACGAGTCCTCCGCGGTGGGTTCTCTCCGGACTATCAACACCGCCGAAGTTGAATACACGACCACGTATCCCACGATCGGCTTCACGGCTTTGGCCAGCCTCGGCGGCGCGACTCCGTGCACCCCGGCTCCGGCGACGGGCTGCTTGATTGACAACATTCTGGCAGTCGGCACCAAGAGTGGCTACACATTCACCGTGACCCCTGCGGGCGGTGCTCCGAACACGACCTACACGAGCCGTGCGAACGCCGTTACACTGAACACCACTGGCACGCGTTCCTTCTGCAGCGACCAGACCGCCGTCATCGAGTACCTCTCCGGTGCCAACGGCTGCACCATGGCCACCGGCACTCCGCTCTAAGCGCCAACCACTTTCCTGACTCACAAACGCCGTAGGTGCGACAAAACTTAGCCCAGCGCGCATGCGCTGTGTCCCAACTTTCACTCAGCCTCTGAACATCGTCCGAAACGTGTAAAACAGAAAGCCCGATAGCGTCATCGCTGCGGGAAGCGTGAGCACCCAGGCGAGCAACAGATTTCGCACCGTGCCCATCTGTAAGCCGGACGAGTTCGCGAGCATCGTGCCCGCGACGCCCGAGGACAGCACGTGCGTGGTACTGACGGGCAGTCCCAATCCATCCGCCGCACCAATCGTGGCCATGGCCGTGATTTCCGCCGCCGCGCCCTGTGCATACGTCAGGTGATTCTTGCCGATCTTCTCGCCGACGGTCACCACAATCCGCTTCCATCCCACCATCGTCCCCAGTCCCAGCGCCAGCGCCACCGCCACCTTCACCCAAAGCGGAATGAAGCGCGTTGCCTTATCAATGTGTCCCTTGTAGTTTTTCAGGATCGCCGCGTCGGCGGGGGCAAATGTGGGCTTGCCGGACTTCTGTACCAATCGCAAAGCCTCGCTAACCAGATACATGTCGTTCCGGAAGTTGCGTACGTGCTCGTGCGGAACCTGCGCGAGTTCCTTGAATTGGGCCATTTCAGTGCCGATATCGTTGATCAGCACGCGCAGCGCGAGCATGGTGTTTGGCTTGAATTCCTTGGTCCGGATGTATTCCGTCACATCGTCCCGCGGGTCACCCACGACCGCCGACCCCTGCACGTATTTTCCGACCGCATTCGCAGCCTGCTGCGAAACGGCCACGAAGTCCTGCGATTGGGCGGGCGTCACCGCGTGGTTCAAGGCATAAGTCGTCGGCACGGTGCCAATCAGGATCAACATGATTAACCCCATGCCCTTCTGCCCGTCGTTCGAACCATGAAAAAAGCTGACGCCCGTGCAGGTCAGCACGAGCAGGCTGCGAATCCACCACGGTGGCGGCGCATCGCCCTTCGGCGCCTCATACAGATGTTTATCCTTGATGATGGCCTTAACCACGCTGAGCAGCAGAAACGCTATCGCAAATCCGAAAATGGGAGACAGCAGCAGCGACTTGCCGATATTGGCCGCCTGCGCCCAATCCACCCCGCTCGTTCCCGTGCGTACGCTCATCAATTGATTGGCGATGCCGACCCCGATAATGGACCCGATCAGCGTGTGCGAACTGGAAGCCGGCAATCCAAACCACCATGTGCCGAGGTTCCACAGAATCGCGGCGACGAGCAACGCAAACACCATCGCGAATCCCGCGCTGCTCCCCACCTGAAGAATCAACTCTACTGGCAGCAGCGAAACGATTCCGAACGCCACGGCTCCCGACGAGGTCACCACTCCCAGGAAATTCCAGAATCCCGACCACACCACGGCGATGTTCGGCTCGAGCGAATGAGTGTAGATGACCGTGGCCACGGCGTTGGCGGTGTCGTGGAACCCGTTCACAAACTCAAAGCCCAGCGCCACCAACAACGCAGTTCCCAGCAAAATGTATGGCCAGGAAGAGCCCAGTTCGATGTTGCCCAGGTCGCGCGAGATGCTGTTGCCGATGAAAATCAGGCCTGCAATCAACACGCCTCCAAAAATCAATGCACCGATGCGTCCCGGTCCCCGATTGAGTTTCTCGTGAATGACCGCAGATGCCGGCGTGGTTACGGTGGCCATAGGCTCCCTTTCGAAGCGAGAATTATCCCCAACCCCGGGCGCGATTGAAGGTCAGCGCGTTTCCACGGGGAAAGTTATTGGTGCAACCTTATACGTTTGGCTTGTTAACACCTGATGACGGGACGATGAACGCTTAGAACACCCGCCCCAACTGGAAGAACCATTTCTCGTGGCCGGAATCGCCCACGCTTCCCCCAACGAACACGGGCCCCAGCGCGGTTTCCGCAAGAAGCCCCGAGGCTCCGTCGATCGACAACCGGGGCGCCTGCAGTGGGTCGCCGTACATCTTGCCGAGTTCACCGTACCCAACCAGGTAAACCTGCTTTCCGACGAAAGGAGGCAGCGTGAACACCTTGTGCAGGTAGCCGGCCCGGCCAAGGAAATACTGATTGCCTCCCAATTCGTTCAGCCCGTACGCACTCAGCCGGCCGACGCCTCCCAGGAAAAATTGCGGTACGCCCGTATGCGGGAAACTGAAAGTAGTCCCGCCCGACGCAATTGCGAAGGCCGAATCGCGATGAAACACCGGCTGGAAATATTGCGCCGTCACTTCCAGCGAAGGGAAGGCTTGCGTGGCGTTGGGATACGTCTCATAGAAGTTGAAATTCGACCGGAAGTAAATCCCCCGAGTGGGAATGACCGCCTCATCCGTCAGGTCGAGCGTGTAGCGCACATGCAGCGCGCCCACGCGCCCGGTATAAGATGAAAAGTCAGGTGTACCGAGCCGCAGCGTTGCGTCGTTGTAGCCGATGCCGTAGCCCACGCGTAGCTCGCTGAACCGGCTGAAGCTATAGCCCAGGTCCAATCCTCCTTGGAACTGTCTCAGCCGGTAGTCCGCCTTGGGATCGCTCTGACCGTACACGAAAAACGTGCTTTGACTCGCATTTACAAACGGTGCAAAAAACGCCCGGCTCACCGCCGTGAACGGCCGGTACAATTCCGATGCAATTCCGTAGGTCTGTCCAACCTGCACATCCGTGCGCCACTCCGAGCGGAACCCGGCAAAATCCATGAACGTAAAACGCGCGCCCAGGGTATAGGTCACGTTGTCCGTTTGCGTGCCGTCAACTTGGAAGGTAGGCCGGACGACCGGCGGCGCATACGCCTTCTCGTGCACTCTCACCACCAAGCCGTCCTGGCCATTCTCCTGGACCATGTCGTATGTGATGCTGTCGTACCTGCCTACCCCTGTCAGCCGCGTGAGCAGCTGATCCAGTTCCTCATACTTGATCGGCTTCCCCTCAAGATGCGCCAGCAACCGGTGAATGTTGACGACCGCCGGGCCTTCAACGCCTTCGACTCTCACGAATTGCGGGATGCCGATCCTTGTCCGAATCCGCGCTTGCTTCACTTGTTCGTACTCCGCCCACGCTGCGTCGTCCAGCGCAAACGGCTTCAGGAGGGCGGCCCTGTCTTCGGCTGCCTCGTAACCGATCTGCTCGAGCTCGTCTACCTTGTCATAATCCGTTGACGTGTATTTTTCGACGTTCTCTCTCACGATCACGTCCGCTCCCTCCAGGCCGCGGATCTCCGTGTTTGCAATAACGAGTTCAATCGATCGCCCCAGGATGCTGAACGCGGATTGAATTTCCTTTGCGGCGACAGGGGAAAGTTGAAGATGCACGGCGATCACGATATCAGCGCCCATGTTCCGCACCACGTCGGTGGGCAAATTGTCGACCAGTCCGCCGTCCACATAGATCTGGTCGCCGTGCCGCACCGGATCGAACACTCCGGGAATGGACATCGTCGCCCGCATCGCATCCGACAACGAGCCATCCCGAAACACGTAAGGTTTACCCGAAACCAGCTCTGTAGAAACGCACCGGAAGGGAATTGGCAGTTCGTCGAAAGACTTGATCGTGGAGTACGGCAGAACTTCGCGGTCAATCAGGAGATTCACCTGGTGCCCGCTGTTTAGTCCCGGAGGAAGCGAGGCGCCGTCCTTCAATCCGATCTGAATCGAGTTGGGAATATCGCGCGCGTCTTCTTTGCGTCGGAAGGAAAGATCCTGATACGGCGTCTCCCCTCTCAGAAGCAGCGTCCAATCCGCGCTCTTCACGATATCGCGCAACTCGTCCCCGGTCTTTCCCGTTGCATAGAACCCGGCCACCAAACCGCCCATGCTCGTTCCTGCCAGGTAATCAATCGGAATGTGATGTTCTTCGAACCACTTCAATACGCCGATATGTGCTTCGCCCAGCGCGCCGCCGCCTTCTAGTGCCACTCCAATCTTGAGTCGGCCCTCGTGCGCGGGCGTAGCTTCGCTGGCCGCCCGGGCTTCCGCCGTTGGAGGTGTCGGTTTGTCCTGCGCAAAGCATGCAGATGCGAATAGAGCGGCTGTGAGAAAAACGAATGAGCGCAGTTGCATAGAGGAATTCCTTTGAGAATTGCGGGGCGACTGGAACCGAGGATTCAGTTTCGCTCACCCAAGAGAGCCTGACAAGGGACTTGGCTTCACCTGGTACGCGCGAAAGGATTCCATCACAACCCTGCTTACACGTTGGCTTCGTCTTCGGGATGCCGCTGGCGGTGTGCCAACCCGACTCCCGACAGTACAAGCGCGCCTCCCAAAATCTGCGGCAGCGTCAGTGGTTCACTCAGCAGCATCGCCGCAAGAAATGCCGTCAGCGGCCCCTGTGCAAGCAGGCTAATGGACGTTATCGTTGCAGGCAGATGCCCGAGCGCATACGTCAGGGCCAAATAGCCGCCTAATTGTGAAACCAAGCCCAGCCCCAGCACAGCCCACACCGTGCGCCCGTGCGGCACTCGCAGCGAAATCCCCATCAGCAGGTTGATGGCGAGCAGTGCCAGTGTGCTTGAAATCATCGCCAGCCTCAGAAATTCCAGCGTCCCTATAGAGGTGCGCACCCGCTCCGTCACCAGCAAATACACCGCGAAACACGCTGCCGCTCCCAACGCCATGATGTCGCCAATCCCCAACCGGGTGTGTCTGCCCAGGTCTGCCCAAACGATGGCCAATGTCCCGCCAATGGCCATCAGCAGCCCCAGCCAGAACGTAATTTGCGGTTTGCGCCGGAACACCAGCCAGCTCAGCAGGCCCACGACAATGGGCGAGTTATTCCCGAGGAGCGTCGCGTTCGCCGCCGAAGTCTTCAGGATAGACGTGTTATAAAGGGCCAGATCCACCGCAAAGAACAATCCGCCCAGCGCAATGATCCCGAGCGTCCGGCGGCTCACCCGCGGCTTGCCCCGATCGAGGAAATGCGTCGGCAACAACACCAGCGCGGGTATCAACATCCGATAAAACGCCGATGCCGGGCCGGGTATGTCCGTCCATCGGACGAAAATCGCGGACCAGGCAATGCACACAATCCCCGCCAACAGCGAAAGATACGCAGTTAGCACCCGCGTATTGGCGCTCTCGGTTCCCCCGATGCTCGCCTCAGTTGCCACAGCTCTTTTATCTTCCGGTTTCAAATTTCCAGTTTCCGACGCCAGCAGTATCCCACACGCTGGCAGATGGTACAGGTGCCACATTGGCAGCTTTAAACCAAAGGTGGATTGCCGCAACCTTCCGCCGGGACTAGGGTTAAGTAAAAGGTGGAAGTGTCGTCTCTGAATCCCAGAGCGAGGTAGAACCATGACCACCACTGGACAACCCAACCCTTTGCCACCCGCTCCCAAGCACATGAGTGTCTGGATCTGGGCTTTCCGATGCCTCCGTTGGTCCACCTACCTGGCCGCGCTCATCACGCTCATTCTTCTGCTGCACAAATCCCCAGCGCCTCCGGTTCAGGTCTCCCCGCAAGCCGCGACACGAGCGGAAGAAAAAGTCCAGGCCGTTCAGGAGTCTGCTGCGCAAGGCCAACAGGCCACCCTGCGGCTCAATGAGAGCGAATTGAACTCCTACTTGGCTAGCCATTTGGCTCTGGCTGGAAGCACCGCCTTGAATTCTGCTGTGAACCCCGCAGCGAAACCCTCCGATTCGCCGGGAACTCCCTCCGAAGGCCCCGGGGCGCCCACCGCGACCGACATCGAACAAGTGCGCTCCTCGGTCAAGGACGTTAAGGTCCAGATGGAAGGCGATCGCGTGAAGGCTTACGTCGTTTTCGACATGCATGGCAAGGAAATGACTCTCGAGCTTGTAGGCAAGCTCGGGGCCCAAGATGGTTACCTCAAGTTTGAGCCCGTCAGTGGTCAGATCGGCTCGCTGCCGATTCCGCAATCCACTCTCGAAAGTGCCGTGCAGCGTCTCATGGAATCCCCAGACAATCGCGAAAAGCTCAGACTTCCCTCGGACGTCTCCGACCTGCGCATCGAGCACGGCGAACTCGTCGCCACCTACCAGTAGTCTCAGCGGCAAATAAATCGAGGTCCTGTAGCGGCCGCCGTCGGCGGCGGAGACCTTTTTGCTTTTCCGAAATGCCCGTGCGTGCTTCGCCTGGGAACGCTAGCCACGAATAACGAGTCTGCCGAGTGGGAAGCTTGCTAGAAACATATAAGGATGCGTTCGCCGCGTTATACTTGCAGCTCTACAACAGCATGGACAAGGGAATGGACAAACAGAAACAAGACCGGCACCTCGGGATGGACCGCTTCATCTCTCGCCGCGATTTCCTCAACGGCGCGGCTGTCGGCGCGGGTGCGAGCCTGCTTACCGGTTCGCTCGGTCCAAGTAGGCTTTTGGCCGCCGGCATCTTGGATGAATTTACGCCGGAAAAATCCGCCGGTTACTATCCTCCTGCAAAGCTGGGCATGCGCGGCGATCATGATGGCAGTTTCAGCATGGCCCATCGTCTCCGCTATGGCGAAAGCGCGGATGCGCTCGGTGACCCCACGGACACTGGCGAAACCTACGACCTCGTGGTCGTCGGCGGAGGTATTAGCGGCTTAACCGCTGCTTACCGCTTCCGCCAAAAAGCTGGCAAAAACGCGAGCATCCTCATCTTGGACAATCACGATGATTTCGGCGGCCACGCCAAGCGCAACGAATTCCAGGTCGCCGGCCGCATGGTCCTCAGCTATGGCGGCACGCAATCCATCGAGAGTCCAGGCGAGTATAGTGCCGAAGCTAAAGGCTTGCTGAAAGAAGTCGGTATCGACACCAAGAAATTCTACAAGGCTTACGACAGCAAGCTTTACTCGGGTTTGGGAACTGCCGCCTTTTTCGACAAGGAAACTTTCGGCGAAGACCGCCTGGTTGCCGGAATGAATACGACGCCCTGGCCGGAATTTCTCTCGAAGGCTCCTCTGTCCGACGCGGTCCGCAAGGATATTGCGCGCGTCTACACCGAAAAAGTGGACTACCTCAAAGGACTCTCGCAGCCGCAGAAGGTCGCGCAGCTCAAGAAGATCAGCTATGTGGAATTCCTAACGGGTTACTGCAAACTGACGCCCGAAGCTCTGCCCTTTTTTCAAACCTTCACTCACGATCTGTTCTGCGTGGGAATCGAAGCCGTCCCAGCTTTTTCATGTTATGAAGCCGGGGACGACTACGGCTCTTTCACCTATGCTGGATTCGACGGCCTTGGCCTGCCCCCGCACGAAAAAGAAGAGCCTTACATTTTTCATTTCCCCGACGGAAACGCCTCCATCGCTCGCCTCTTGGTGCGCTCTTTGATTCCTGGTTCGATTGCGGGCCACACGATGGAGGATGTCGTCACCGCGAAAACAGATTACAGCCAGTTGGATCGTGCCGAAAACTCCGTGCGCCTACGCTTGAACAGCACCGTGGTCCATGTGAAGCACAACGGCCCCAAAGAAACGGCCAAGGGAGTCCAGGTCACCTACACGCGCGGCGGGAAGCCGCTCGCCGTGAAAGGGAATTACTGCGTCCTCGCCTGTTACAACGGCATGATTCCGTACATCTGTCCCGAACTCCCCGAGGCGCAGAAAGATGCGCTGGCCTATCTTGTGAAAGCGCCGCTCGTTTACACTCACGTCGCTCTGCAAAACTGGAAGCCCTTCTCGAAACTCGGCGTGCATCAAATCGTTTCGCCGGGTAGCTACCATACGTATACTGCCCTCGATTTTCCCGTCAGTCTTGGCAGCTATCCATTCCCGAGCAAGCCCGAAGAACCCGCCGTGCTCTTCATGCTGCGGACTCCGTGCCAGCCGGGTCTTCCCGTAAGGGATCAGAACCGCGCCGGCCGGGCCGAACTTTTGCAGACTCCCTTCTTCACATTCGAGCGAAACATCCGGGAGCAACTCGGCCGCATGCTCGGTGGAGCGGGCTTCGATCCCGCGGCCGACATCACCGGAATTACCGTCAATCGCTGGGCGCACGGCTATTCCTTCACGCCCTTCGGTCTCGATAATCCTGAATGGAAAGAGGGCGAGCAGCCCTGGGTCCGCGGCCGCCAACCCTTTGGCCGCATCACCATCGCCAATTCCGACTCAGGCGCCAGCGCCTACTCAGACGTCGCCATCGATCAGGCCTTCCGCGCAGTCAACGAACTTTTCGCCTAGTGCATCGCCCGTCGCTTCAGTTGTTTCCTCGATTTTCGTTCTAACGGCACTCAACTGCACTTTGGTAGTCTTAGCACCTAGTAACAAAGACGCCTGATGCGTCATTCCGAGCGGAGTCTTCGGAGCGAGGAAGCCCTCTTCTTCCTCGAATTCTCTCGAAACCAAGTTTTCTCGTACCCTCTGGAATGATCGGAGGTTGATTCTTCTTCGCAAGTTCTAGCTGTATGGTGGATTACCACTCGGAGTATTTCGATCCGTCCAGCGCCGTCGCATCCGACTTGGAAAAAACGTCGAACACGTTGTTTCCGCCCCAGCTCGTCGTATCCGGATCGTCCTGGTTGGACCGCATTCCCCATTCGGCGCGGCCCGTCATCGGGTCCTTGGGAATCCGCCGCAAAAACCGCACGTGCTTGTTCCCCGCCAGCGTCACACCCTTGACCAGCGTTTCCAAATCGGGCGGATACCCGTTGCTGCCAACTTCGGTTCGGAATGCATTGGCATCCGCCATGTCCTTGTAGCGATCGATCGCGTTCCGGATTTCCCGGAGGTCTCGGCGCAACTCCGCTTCCCGGCTGCGAACAATCGTGGCCTGGATCATCGGCCTCGCCGCCGACGCCAGAACGAGCAGAATCGTGCAGGCGATGATGAGTTCAAGGAGGGTCAAGCCCGCCTCTTGTGAGCGGCTTCTCCTCCCCACGCGCCTGGGTTGACGGATTCTACTCATGGGCATTCCGATGGCTGCCTCCCTCTCATCGCGCACAACATATGGCTCCGGGGCCTGGACTCGAACCAGGATAGCCAGCTCCAAAGGCTGGTGTCCTACCAATTAGACGACCCCGGAGTCGAAGGGGCATCCACACTAGTTTACTTGATCGCTCCACACTGGCAAATCCCATCCCATCGCCCCATCCACGTTATACTTCCCCCGTGTTCCGGTGCTTGTCGAACTGCTCCCCCCTTTGCGACCTGCCCTTTCGCGCGCAATTCGACCCGCTCATGCAGGCCCTCATCGTTTCTGCTAAAATTGCAAGGTTGAGCATCGCCTCGGAGAGGTGGCCGAGCGGTTTAAGGCGCACGCTTGGAAAGCGTGTGTAGGCTAACCCCTACCGTGGGTTCGAATCCCACCCTCTCCGCCACTCCCTAAAAGTTATTGGGTCAGAACCAGTAAAGACTTATCGCTACCCTTCGCCTCGCGCCCATAGCGCCACAAATGTCTTCCGCCTCCCCTTGCTACCGCATCACTGTGAACCAGCTTCCTGGCCGCATCCTCCAAAGGTAGCCAGAACGCAACCACAGAACAGCGGGATGTTGCCTGAAAACTCGATTGCCCTCAGAATAGGAACTCGCGTCCCCTCCGCCCATGAGGGTTCATGATCTTTCGCTCCATTGAGCAGGTTCGACGCTTCTTCAAGGTTCTTGCCGGGTTCACGCTCCTTTTAGTGGGCGTGGTGATGGTTTTCACCCCCGGCCCTGGTTGGCTGGTCATTTTCCTGGGTCTAACGCTACTCGCCGCCGAGTTCGTCTGGGCTCGCCGGTTGATGGATCGCATGAAGCATGAAGGCAATCGGCTGAAGGATTCGGTCCTGAAATTTGGCAAGCCCGATTCCGCCTAGGCACTTTCAGAGATGGATGAACGATGGCGCAATAAATGGGCATTGGTGACAGGCGCCAGTGCGGGAATCGGTGTGGCTCTCGCCACGCAGCTCGCCGCCGGCGGCACCCACCTGGTTTTAACGGCGCGTCGCCGCGACCGCATGGAAGCGCTCGCCGCCAATCTGCGAAAACTCCATGGCATCCAAACGGAGATATTCCCCGCTGACCTTGCTCACCGCGAAGCTCCCGAAAGAATCTATGTTTTCACCCGGCAGAAAGAAATTTCCATCGACCTTCTGATCAACAACGCCGGTTTTGGCCAGTACGGCGAATTGCCGCAGGTAGAACCTCAGCGCCTTCTGGATATGGTGGAAGTGAATTGCGCCGCAGTGGTCCACCTGACGCGCCTCTTTTTGCCCGATATGATCAAGCGTCACCGCGGCGATATCCTCATCCTGGCATCCACTGCCGCTTTTCAAGCTGTTCCCTTTATCTCGACCTATGCGGCCACTAAAGCCTTCGACCTTTTGTTCGCCGAAGGGCTGGCCGAAGAGATGAAGCCCTACGGGATTCGTGTTTGTGCCTTGTGCCCCGGCTCGACGGAATCCGAATTTCACGCCGTAGCCGGACAAGAGGAATTCACGAGCAAGAACCAGGAATCGGCGGAGAAGGTGGCCCGAACGGGGCTCAAAGCCCTGGCCCAGGGCCGGAGCTACGTCATTTCCGGCTTCGGCAACTACTTCGGAGCTCATTCGCAGCGACTCGTCCCTCGCCGCATGGTTACCAGCATTGCCGCCAAGATGTTCCGCCCCGGCAAAAGGCGCTAATTTGGCCTGGCTTGGCCTCGGTCAGGGAGGTCCAGGTCAGTCGAAACTTCGGCCTCCGGTCCGGGTTAAGCCTTTATAATTCAATCAGGTCCGCTCTCTCACGCCCCCCACCGGGAACTATTCTCTCCCCAAGGGGGAAGACTATAGAGAGCGGACGTCGTTCCAGGAGAGATGCGAACCGTCGAACCAATCGATCGGGATGACGCGCTGCTTCGGCGCTCGGCCAAAGGCGATGAAGACGCCTTCCTGCTTCTTTACCGCCGCCACCAGGCACCGCTTTACCGCTTCGCCCTGCGCATGACGGGAAACTCTTGGGCGGCGGAAGAGATTGTGCAGGACGTGTTCATGACGCTGATTCGCGAGCCCAAAAAGTTCGACCCCGAGCGAGGAGCTCTCGGCGCGTTCCTTTACGGCGTTGCCCGGAATCGCATCATGAAGCACATGGAACGCACGCCCCGGGATTTGTCGCTCGACGCCAAGGCCGAAGCGGAGCCAGCCTCTCTCAAGCTGGCGAGCCAGGAGATGACCCCGGCTCAGTGGGCGGAATTTCGCGAGCGCCGCGAACAGGTTCGCGCTGCGGTCTTGGAACTGCCCGTGGAATTTCGCGAAGCGATTGTTCTCTGCGAGCTGGAAGAATTGAGTTACGAACAAGCGGCAAGCATCCTGGAGTGCCCTGTCGGCACCATCCGTTCGAGGTTGCATCGCGGGCGGGCACTGCTTCTTGCCAAGCTGGAGATGTTGCGCGACGTGCCCCGGAGGGCCAATGCGGGGCGCTGAGCGAGCTGCAGGAGATGTGCGTATGACGTGCGAAGAATTTGCCATGGCCGGCCTCGATCTTGACTCCCTTCCGGAGGACAGCCCTTCAAAGCGGGCTGCCGTTGAGCATCTGCGGAATTGCCCCCATTGCGCCGCTCTGCAAGAGAATTGGCGGACTCTTCGCGTTGACTTGCACCTTCTGGGGCAGGAAACAAACAAGGCCGAAGCGCCGGCGCGCGTGGAAATGCGTCTGCGCCAGGATTTCCGCACGAAGCACAGAACAATGAAGGCGCGACGCGCGGCAGTAGTCGCGGCGTGGAGCCTCGCGGCCGCGGCTGGACTGATTGCCGCCGTGTCTTTGGTGACGTGGCGTTTCCAGCGCAATCCGAACGTTGTCCGTAGGGAACCTCCCCCGCAGGTTTCCCCACTCGTAAGCGCTGGTCAGTTTACTGGGGCAGCCGCCGTTTCCGGGATCGAACTCGGTGATGTCCTGGTGGCTTCCAACAACTCCGGCGATTTCACGTTACTTCCCGGCAGCATGCCCTCGGCGATGGAAGATGCCACGGTTGTGCATGTCGAGATGCAGCGCGCCGCCCTGGGCGCTTTGGGCCTCACGGTCAACGAAGAGCACGCTGGCGATTGGATCCAGGTGGACTTGCTGGTGGGCAATGACGGCCTGCCGCAGGCGGTGCGTTTGCCGGAAAACTCGAATTGAATTTCAGCGGCTCGATTGCCGCAGTACGGGAGAGAAGAAGAGGAGCTGAAGAATGAAAAATAAACGGAGCACGTGGGTTTTGACGGCAGCGCTGCTTCTTGGCGTCGGCGGCCTATACGCGCAGGAGCCGCCTCCAGGACCGCCCCCGGAACGGGAAGCGGTCGGCCCAGGCGGACCCGTCGGTCCGCGCATGGAGCTTCTTGGTTTTGGCGAAATGCATCCTGGCAAAGTCGTAACTGGCGCGCCCTACAGTGCAGTTGCCGTTACCGAATCGAAGCAGACTCTCGCTGACGGCAACGTGATTGACCGCAGGGTGCAGTCCAACGTTTTCCGGGACAGCCAGGGCCGCACTCGCCGCGAGGCCACTTTTGCGGGTTTTGGTCCCTTGGCAGCTTCCGGCCAGCCTCGCACGGCCATCATGATTCATGATCCGGTCGCGTCTACCGCTTATGTTTTGCACCCTGACAAGAAGACGGCCGAGCAACTCCCCACGCGTCGGCCAGGAGGCAAAAAGCCCGGGAGAGTGCAAGGCAACCTGGAAGCGCGAATGGAGAAGGAAATTGCCAACGGCACGCTGAAGAAGGAGGACTTGGGCGTTCAAACGCTCAACGGCATCAGCGCCCAAGGAACCCGCTATACGCGCACTATCCCTGCTGGACAGATCGGGAATGCCAGCCCCATCAACGTCGTCAGCGAGCGTTGGTACTCGGCGGAGTTGCAGGTTGTGGTGAAAAGCACTCGCAAGGACCCGCGCTTCGGCGAGACCACCTACACGCTTACGAATATTCAACGCTCGGAACCTGCGGCTTCGCTCTTCGCTCTGCCTTCGGACTACACGGTTTCTAAGGCTATGATGCGCGGGCGCGGACGGCGCGGACCCACGGGCGCCCCGCCCGCTGGCCCCGATGCACCGCCACCGCCATCGGAGCAATAGTTCCTTGCCGTAACGGTCTTCTCTCCTGAAGACGGCGCGCCCTTTCTGCAGCGACCCCCATCTCTGCAGGGAGGGCGTCGTCGTCTCTGCCCATCCTGATATCTGATTACTGATGTCTGCTCACCGCGCTACAATTCCGCCATGCGTGAGGACGCTCTCATCGCCCAACTCCAGCGTGAAGGCTTCACTCACATCTTTATCTGGGAAGACGGGCCCAACGCGCGTTATCCCGACCACACCCACCGGGTGGAAACGTCGCACATCATCCCGAGAGGGGAAATGACCCTCACCATGAACGGCGTTTCGAAAACGTATTGCGCCGGAGAACGCTTCGACGTTCCTGCCAATTCCGTTCACTCCGCCATCATGGGCCCCAAAGGCTGCCGCTACCTCGTCGGCGAGCGCTAGTTGCTTCTGGCCACATTCGCGCCCATGAGAGCATCCGCCCTCATTGATTGGCGCATAATCGCTTGGTGTCATCCTTAGGCGAACCGACGAGATTCGCCTAAGGATCTCAACCTCCAAATCTCCCTCGCTTTGTGCGGGATCAGGCACTTTCCCCGCAACCTATCAGACCCCAGAAATCGCCCGGTCTAATATTTCAACAACATGCAGCACTTCCTGCCCCGTCTGGTGCATCTCCGCTCCTGCCCTCATCTGCAGCAGGCATCCCGGGTTCGCCGTGGCGATAATCTGCGCACCCGACTTTTTCGCGTAATTCATCTTCTCTGCCAACAATTCCAGCGATGCCTCCGTCTCCGTCACGTTGTACACGCCCGCGGACCCGCAACAAATGTCGCTGTAGGGCAACTCCACAAACTCCAACCCCGGAATTGCGCGCAAAAGCTCTCTCGGTGCTTCGCGCACTTTCTGCCCATGCAACAAGTGACAGGAGTCCTGATACGTCACGCGCTTCGTCAACGGCTTCAACTTTGCCACCAGCCCCAACTCAGCCAGAAATTCCGTCACGTCCCGCACCTTCTTCTGAAACGTGACCGCAGCGTCGTACTCTGCCTCGCCCGGTGTGAACAGGTGCTCATATTCTTTTAGCGTCGAGCCGCACCCCGCCGCGTTCGTCACAATCGCGTCGAACTCCGTCCGCCCGAACTCCACGATGTTCTTTCGCGCCAGTTCCCGCGCCGTCTCGCGCACCCCCGCATGCGCCGCAAGCGCTCCGCAGCAAAGTTGCCCGCCCGGGACAACTACCTCACACCCATTCGCCGTTAAAACGCGAATCGTGGCCTCGTTCAGTTTGCTGAACGTCACATTCGCGATGCACCCCGCAAACAACGCCACGCGCGCGCGTCGCGGCCCCACGGCAGGAAACGTCTTGCCCAATTTGTCGAAAAAGAATTCATCATCGATTTGCGGAAGGAGCTTTTCACGTTCTGCCAGTCCCAAAAGCTGCAAAATCCCGGTGGCTCGCGCAATCGTCTGCAACCCCGATCTCTGGTAAATCCGCAACAACTTCGCTGCTGTCGCAATCCGCCCGGGAAAGGGTAGCACCCGGTTGTACACAAACTCCCGCGTGACCTGTGCCAGCCACGGCCGCTTGTAATCCTGCTCGATTCGCGCCCGTGCGTGCTCGACCAGCTTCCCGTACTCCACGCCCGAGGGACACGCGCTCTCGCAAGAGCGGCAATCCAGGCATTTGTCAATGTGCTCGACAAATACACGCGACAAGGCCAACTCGCCTTCATTGACCAGAATCATTTGCCGGATTCGTCCCCGCGGCGAATCGGCCTCCAACTGCCACAGCCGGTACGTCGGGCAGTGATTCAGGCACAGGCCGCAATGCACGCACCGCGCGTAATCCTCATAGATCGGAATCGCGCCGGGAATGGTCCGCTGCGTCGCCAAGCCTACAGCCCTCCCACAATGCGGCCCGGCGCGAAAACCGACGAGGGGTCAAACGCGAGTTTGATTCGCTGCTGAAACGCAAATTCCTTTTCGCTCTCGGGGGCAAGCGCCAGCTTACTCTTCACTTCAGTGGGCGCATGCAGCAAGCTCGCATGTCCGTTGTTCGCTGCGGCCACCCACTTTGCGCCCAAGGCAATCTTCGCGAAAGCCACTGCCGCCGCTTCCGTCACCTCTTCTGCAACCGCCGCGAAATACACAGTCCCCATCGCGCGCACCAGGAACGCCCCGCGCACCAATTCACCATCCATGAACCCGGAGAGCTTCGTCAGAATGCCCGGCGTCACTTCCGGCAACGCTAACCGGCAAATCACAGTCGCCGGCCCTGCCCATCGCAGCCACTCATACGCTTCACGCAGCATTCCCCCGAGCGAATCGTCCGCGGCAGGTTCCAGAATTTCGCTGTGCGCCGCTCCCGCCTCTCTTGCGATCCTCTCCAAGTCCCGTGAAATTCGTTGCACCACTGGTTCGTTGCCCTCATACGAGCTGTAAACGTGCCACTCTTTCCGCTCTAGCGCCCCCGGCACGCTCGCCTCGCACTTCTGCAGAATCGCGCGAATCATTCGCGACACTTCCGGGGAAAGTACCTCCAGGTTCCCGAGCGGCAATCCGGCCTTTTCCACGCTCCTCTTGTAGGAGAGCGCGCCTTCGCAATTCGCAAAGCTCGCCACATGCCCGCCCGACGTCGCCGGCAACGGAAACGTCCGAAAATTCACCCGCGTAATCGCCCCAAGAGTCCCGAGCGACCCGATCAGCAATTTGTGCAAATCGTATCCCGTGACGTTCTTCACCACGCGTCCGCCGCTCTTGCAAAGTTGACCCGTGCCGTCCACAAATTCCGCCCCAATCAAGAAATCGCGCGCTGTCCCATACTGCATCCGCAGCGCGGAGTCGATTCCGGAAGCGATTACTCCGCCCGCCGTCGTGCTCTCGAAACAAGGAACGGCGAGAGGCAGAAACTGTCCATGACGCTTCAGGAAAATCTCCAACTCTCGAAGCGGCATTCCCGCATCCACGCTCAAGGTCAGGTCACCCGCATCGTAGTGTGCGATTTCCCGCACGCCTGTCATGTCGAGCGCGACGTCGTATCGCGACGGCGCCATGCCGATTTCGCACTTGCTCCGCGATCCCAGCGGCAGCAATCCGAGTTTTTCCGCGACCGCGAAACGCACCGCTTCGACTGCCCCTTCCGCCGACGTCGGCCGGACGACCGCTCCCGGCACAAAGCCGTCCACCGCGTACGCCGCCAGTTCCTCCTCGGCTGCGATCATGTGCTCCGCCCCAACCGCTCCGCCAAGCCGAGCTGCGAGATTTGCCGTCGCCGTCATGCGTTCATGTCTCCGGCTTTTTTCTTGATTCGGATTTCGCCGCATCCTTTGCTCAACGGAAAAATCTTTCCCGGATTCAGCGAGGAGTCCGGATTCATTGCGTCGTGCACCCGCAGCATCAACGCGAGATCCGCCTCGCTGAACGACAGCGTCATCAGCTCGTTTTTCTCCATCCCGACGCCGTGTTCTCCCGTCAGCGCGCCGCCCAGCTCCACGCACGCGCGCACAATCTCATGCGAAGCCGCAATCGCTTTTTCAAACTGTTCTTGATTTCGCGGATCGTACAGAACAATCGGATGCAAGTTTCCATCGCCCGCATGGAAAATGTTTCCGACGTGGAAACCGAATTTTTCGCCTATCCCCCGAATCCGTTGTAGGGCCTGAGGCAATTTGGAGCGCGGAATCACGCCATCCAACACGTAATTGGACGGCGCCAGCCGTCCCAGCGCACCAAACGCATTCTTCCGCCCTTTCCAAAGCAGATCGCGTTCTCGTTCATCCTTCGCCACACGGACTTCTCGTGCGCGGCACGTTCGGCAAACCTCCTCGATTGCCGCTGCCTGTCCTTCCACGCCTTCACGCAAGCCTTCCACTTCCAGCAGCAGTACCGCGCCGCTGTCCCGCGGAAATCCCGCGTGAATGTAGTCTTCCACCACCCGCAGGGTCCAGCCGTCCAGCATTTCGCACGCCGCGGGCGTAATTCCTCGCGCAGTAATTTCCACGACCGCTTGAGAAGCGTGATCAATCGTTTCGAAGATCGCCAACAGCGTTTTCACCGCTTCCGCCTTGCGCGAAAGCTTCACCGTAATCTCGGTCACCAGCGCCAGCGTCCCTTCGCTCCCTACAAACAATCCGCAAAGGTCATAACCCCTTACGTCGCCGTGCCGGCTCCCCACGCGCACAATCTCGCCGTCGGGCAACACGAGTTCCAGCGCAGCGACGTGATTCGCCGTGACTCCATACGCCAGAGTGTGCGGCCCGCCTGCGTTCTCCGCCACGTTCCCGCCAATGGTGCACGATTTCGCGCTCGATGGGTCTGGAGCGAAATACAGGCCTGCGTGCTCCACCTCTCGTGTGAGATCGAGGTTCACGACTCCCGGCTGCACCACCGCGCGGCAATTGTCCGTATCCACTTCCAAGATCTTGTTCATCCGCGCAAAGACGATCATCACGCCGCCGCCGCGCGCCAACGCTCCTCCGGACAATCCCGTTCCTGCTCCTCGGCCCACTACCGGAACCTCGTAGCGCAGCGCGAGTTTCACGACCCGCGAAACTTCCTCCGTCGTATGCGGAAACACCACCAGGTCCGGCCGCGCTTTTTCCACCGAGCCGTCATACTCGTACAAAATCAGGTCTTCCGTTTGGTCCAGGACGTTTCTCGCGCCCAGCAATGACTTCATCTCGCGTATCAAGGTGGGATCTAGGGGCGCGCGCGGTGGGCTCACTCCTTCACTATAGTGAGACGCGCCTCACACTGGCAATGGGTAACCCCGCTCCGCGGTTGAGCTGTGTTAGTGTAGAAGGCCGGAAAAAACCTAGAGGCCAGTGAATGCCCAAACCGAAAGTGTATTTAACCCATTTGTTGTTCCAGGAGGCGCGTGCCATTCTCGATTCCCAGTGCGAGGTCGAGTGCTGGTCCAACTCCGAAAGGCCTCCTCGCGAAGAGGTCCTTCGCCGCGTCAAGAACAAGGAAGGCCTGGTTTGCCTGCTCACCGAAAAAATCAATGACGAACTTCTCCGCGCCGCCCCAAAATTGCGCATCGTCGCCAATGTGGCCGTGGGCTACGACAACGTCGACCTCGACGCTTGCACTCGCCGCGGCGTCGTGGTCACGAATACTCCCGGCGTACTCGATGAAACTACTGCCGATTTTGCCTGGACTCTCTTAATGGCCGTCGCCCGCCGTCTCGGCGAGGGCGAAGCCCTCGCGCGCTCCGGCAACTGGAACGGCTGGAACCTCGACCAGCTTTGCGGCGCCGACGTTTGGGGCAAGACTCTCGGTATCGTCGGCTTTGGCCGCATCGGCCGCGCCGTCGCTCGCCGCGCTTCCGGCTTTCAGATGAAGGTCATCTATACCGACGCCGTGCGCGCTGCCGAAGACACCGAGAGGTCCTTGAACGCCGAGTTCCGCGACATGAACACGCTTCTCGCCGACTCCGATTTCATCAGCGTCCACGTCCCGCTCCTTCCAGAAACTCGCGGCCTCTTCGATGCACCCAAATTCTTCCGCATGAAGCCTACGGCGTTTCTCATCAATACTTCGCGCGGCCCAGTCGTGGATGAAGCCGCACTAGTTGCTGCGCTCGACACCAATAAAATTGCCGGCGCTGCTCTGGATGTATTCGAGAACGAGCCCTTCATCCACCCTGGTCTCAAGCGCCCCAACGTCGTGCTCACTCCGCATCTCGCAAGCGCCTCGCTCGAGACCCGCTCCAAAATGGCCGTCATCGCCGCCAACAATGTGGTCGCGCTCTTTAAAGGCCAGCGCCCGTCCAATATGCTCAACCCGGACATCCTCAAACGCGCTTGACACTCTGGCTGTCGACCCATGCGAACTACAAAAGAGCTCGCGCGACGAATTTTCCTCCAGACACTCTCCTCGATAGATATTCCCGCAGTGATGGAGCGCAAGCTCCCACTCGAGGGGACGCGGCTCGTTCTCCCGGAATCGTCCATCGATTTTGCCCACGTTTCACGCGTTCTCGTCATCGCTGTCGGCAAGGCCGCGCACGCGATGGTCACTGGCATAGTCTCACTCTTACCGCAAGGTACGCCCATCGAAGGCGCCGTCGCCGCTCCTACTAAGCCCACCGTTCCGACTCCCGGTCTCGAGTATTTTCTCTGCGGGCATCCCATTCCCAATCGCGACAGTTGGCGCGCCGCAGAAGCGATCCTCGCGCTTCTGCCAGCTTGCGACGAACGCACCCTTGTTTTCTTTCTATTGTCTGGCGGCGGCTCCGCGCTGCTGGAACTTCCGCTCGAGCCCTCAATAACTCTCGAAGATGTGCAGGCCACGCATCGAGCGTTGGTGACTTGCGGTGCTCCCATTGACGCGATGAATACCGTTCGCCGCCATCTCTCCGCGGTGAAAGGCGGCCGCCTGGCACTGGCCGCAGGCGCTGCACGAAAAGTCACACTCGCCGTAACCGACGTCCCTGCAGGAAAGGAAGCTGCGCTTGCCTCCGGCCCGACTCTCCCTGATCCCACGACGATTGCCGATGTCCAACGAATCTTCGCCGAATTCGATCTTCCACGGAAATTCCCAGCAAATGTTCAACGCTGGCTGGCAGCAGGCCGGATGCCCGAATCTCCCAAGCCCGGCCACCCCGCCTTTGCCAATGCCCATTTCGTGCTTCTGCTCGGCATGGACGATCTCTTTCACGCCGCGCATCACGCCGTCGAGGCGCACGGCTACCTGGGCTGTTGTGACAATTCCACCGATGATTGGCCAGTCGAGAAAGCTTCGGAGAATCTTCTCGCTCAACTGGATTCCTGGCAACGCGAGAATCCGGGTCAACGCGTCGCAATCATTGCCGATGGTGAGGTGAGCTCTCCCGTCACTGGAAGAGGAGTTGGTGGAAGAAATTCCGCCTTTGTCCTAGCTTGCGTGGAAAAAATCGCCGGGCGCAAAATCACCGTTCTCAGTGTCGGCACGGACGGCATTGATGGCAACAGCCCCGCCGCGGGCGCCGTCGCCGATGGAGAAACGCTCGAGCGCGCGAAGTCGCTCGGGCTCGATCCGGAGAAATCTTTTCG
The DNA here is from genome assembly GCA_035623175.1 of Candidatus Limnocylindrales bacterium. Taxonomy (GTDB): domain Bacteria; phylum Acidobacteriota; class Terriglobia; order Acidiferrales; family UBA7541; genus Acidiferrum. The sequence goes on from DASPTY010000024.1 coordinate 35,532, forward strand.
CGAGAGCGACGCCTACACCTTCTTCGCCAAGCTCGACGACGCTATCGTCACCGGCCCCACAGGGAACAACCTCCGCGACCTCCGCATCCTCCTCGCCGAACCCTGACGCCTGGCTACAATCAGACTCTTGTTCTTTCTGATTACTGAAAGCTGATTACTGCTTCACCGCCGGCAACCTCCCCTCAATTGCCTTCAGCCGCTCGTTCATCTCCTGCACCAGATGTTCCAAATGGCTCAGCCGCTGATCTTCGCTGCTAATCGGCCCAGCCTGAGCGGCCTCGCCTTCGCCTCCCGCTCCGGGATGCGCTCCACCCTTGCCCGCAGGATTCTTCAGCCGCTCGATCTGTGACTTAATCATCGGGGCCACTTCGATGCTCAAATCATTGCTTTTCAGCAACGCCTCGAGCGCCGGGATGGCCGAAGCGTCACCTCGACCTCCGAGCGCGAAAACAGCCGTGAGGCGGATCCGGAAGTGCGGATCGTTCAGATAACCCGCAATCAGATTCGTGATTTCCTTATTGTCCTTCTGCAGTTGTGCGAGGCCTCGAATGGCCGCCTCGCGCGCCCGGAAATCCTTGCCCGGGAGTGTCCACTCGCGCTCAAGCGGGACAGCCTTATCGTCTGCTAGGGAGCTCAATCCGCCGAGCGCCGCGTTTCGCAGGATCCCATCCGGAGACTCGCCGTTCACCGCCGCAGCAAGTATGTCGTATGCATTCGGGCTCTTCCGCTTTCCAATGGACTGCAACCCCGCCGCACGCGCGCGCCAGGAAGCATCCTCCTTGGCGATCGTCTCGAGCTTCGGGCTGATTTCAGGATTCTCCTTGAAATTGCCCAGCACGCGCACAATCGTCGCGCGCAGTTCAGGTTCCGTCACACTCTGCAAAGCATTCAAGAGTTGCTTCGCTGCCGCCGGGCTGCCCAGCTCGCCCAATGCTTCTGCAGCTTCCAAGCGCACTCCCATTGTCTTATCCTTCTGCATCGCTTCGCCAAGAGCCGCCGTGGCCTCTTCGTCATCCTTCAATTTTCCCAGCGCCACCGCGGCGTCCGCACAGTCAGCCAGTTCCGTGGCATTCTTCAATTGATACAGCCACTCTCTTTTGTCCTTCTTGAATTCAACCGACTTCAAGATCTGAGTGCCCTTGTCAAAGAGCACCATCAGCGGCGTCGATTCGGACGGAAACGTAAATGTCTCCGCCGCCTTGGAAACCACGATCGGATAGAGCTTCGGCCCGGTCGCATTCGTGATTTCCACGTCCACGGGCACGCGGAACAACCCGACCCGCCCTTCCGCCTTCTGCGTTTGCTTCACACTCAGCGACACTTGCCGCTTCTCCCCGTCATAGCCGTAACTAATTTCCAGCTTTGGCGCTCCCGCCCCGTACACCCACTGGTCGAAGAACAGGTCCAGGTTCGTGTGCGTGGACTCTTCCATCGCCTTGATGAAGTCCGGCGTCACCACATTCTTCCCGCGATTCACTTCCAGGTAGTGCTTCATCCCCGCGTAAAACGCTTCTTCGCCGAGCTGATGCCGCAACATGTACAGCACCATGGCTCCTTTGCCGTACGCGTTTCCATCGAACACGCTGGAGTCCTCGAAATCGTGCCGCACGATCGGCTTCGCGTACAGATCGCGCATCTGGAACCAATTTCGCGTGGAGTCCCAGCGTTCGTAGTCGGCTTGCTCCTTCCCGAAATGACCCTCCGTCCACATGTACTCCAGGAACGTGGCAAAACCTTCGTTCAACCAGATGTTTCCCCAGTCCTTCGTCGTCACCAGGTCGCCAAACCACTGGTGGCCAAGTTCGTGGGAGATCAGACCATCCTCATCCTGCGGATATTCGCCCACCAGCTTGGGATTTCGCAGCGATTCCGCCGTGTTCGTCGTGGCGCTCGAGTTTTCCATGCCGCCTGCAACGAAATCGTCCACCATGCTCTGCGCGTATTTCTCCCAGGGATAATCCACGCCCAACCTTTTGCTGAAGTACTCGATCATCGCCGGCGTCCGGCTATAGTTCGGAGTCAAGCGGTCGGTACGGTCTTTCGGCGCGTAATAAGTCACCGGAATGTTCCGCCAACTATCCTTCACTTCGCCAAATTCCCCCGCGACAACGGTGAACAAATAGGTCGAGCTCGGCTGCGACTCGCGCCAGGTCCACGTCTTCATTCCCCCCGCCGCATCGCTCGTGCTTACAAGCTTGCCATTCGCGACCGTGAGCCAACTCGCCGGCACCGTCAGAATCGTCTCCGTCGTCAGCCGGTCATTCGGGTAGTCGTAGGTCGGCAGGTAGTAGCGCGTATCTTCCGATTCTCCCTGCGTCCAGATCTGCTTCGGGCGATTTGGATAATCCTTGTCCGGCAACACGAAATACAAGCCCTTCGTCGGTTTGCCCTCGTAGTTGATCTCGACCTCGCACTTCTCGCCTGATTTGCCTGCCTTGGGCAAGTTCACGACGAGCTTGTTCTCCGTCGTTGAAAATGTCGCCTTGCTTTTGTTGATCTTCACGCTCTGGATTTGTAGTCCGACGGAATCGAACGACAGCTTCTCCAGCCCGTCCCGGAGCAGGGACAACGTGTGGGTTACCTCTCCGATCACTTTCTTTTGCTCGAGGTCGAAGCGCAGCGCGACACGCGAATGCTGCAAATCGTAATCCCGGCTTCGCGCATACGGCTCATCTCCCCGCGCAGGCACACTGCTCAGAAGCAAAACAATGCAACTCAACATTGCCGCCACTTCCCCCAATCCCCGCCACTTCGCTGCCCTCTGGCTCATTCGCCTGTCTCCTTTTTCTTGCCTTGTCGCCGTTGATTTGCGATCCATCCCAAATTCACTCCGCTCACATACCACCAATCGGTTGCGTACTTCTGCGCATGGCAATTTGTCATCCTGAGGGCCGTGCTTTTTGTGGCCCGAAGGATCTCAACTTACACACTTTTCACAGAGCATCCGTCGATCAACTCTCAGCCCTACAAAAGGCTCTTCGTCGTCCCGCCATCCACCGCCAACGAAACTCCATTCACATAACTCGCCCGCTCCGACGCCAGGAACGCCACCACCGCGGCAAATTCCTCCGTGGTGCCGAGCCTTCCCGCAGGGATGAGCTTTTTCCACCCCGCAAAAACTTCCTCCGCGCTCGCCCCCGTTCGCGCTCCCATCATCGCTGCCAATTCGTCCAGGCGATCAGTCCGCGTGTAACCCGGGCAAATGTTGTTCACCGTGATCCCGTACGCCGCGTACTCATTCGCCAGGGTGCGCACCAGCCCGGTTACTCCCGCCCGCAGGGCGTTCGACAGCAGCAAACCCTCGACCGGCTGTTTCACCGAATACGAAGTAATAGTCAGAAAGCGGCCCCACGCGTTCTTCTGCATTCGCGGCAACACCGCCTCTGCAAAGTACACCACGCTCATCAGCAGCTGGTCCGTCCACGCGCGCCAGTCCTCATGCGTCGTGGCCGCAAACAATTTAGACGGTGGCCCGCCCGTGTTGGTCACGCAAATGTCCACCCGCCCAAGCTGCTTCTCCACTCCAGCCACAAAGTCGGCCACCGCCGCCGCGTCGCCGACGTCCACCGTGCGCCAGTACACTTCGCGCCCGCCCGCACTTTTGATTCGTTCCGATGCCGCCTCCAGGTCCGCCGCCGTCCGCGCGCAGATGGCCACATCCGCGCCCTCGCGCGCCAACTCTTCCGCCGCCGCGCGACCCAGCCCCTTGCTCGCTGCCGCCACGATGGCCACTCGCCCACGCAGCCCCAGCTCCATCTGTGCCTCCGCCACAACCTTTCGATGTTCTCCTGCTCTGCCACCGGCAGTCAAATCTGCCGCTTCCCGCGCCGGGCTTTTGGGGAAATGATTTGCGCCCCGCGCCCCGGCGCACTAAGATGCGGGGTAACGCATGGATTCGCTCCGTTGTTTCCACCCTCAGGAGGCATGAATGCTACGCCTAAAGATCCTTGCTGCCCTGTTTTTTCTCCTCGCGATGTTCGCTCCCGCCGGCCGGGCACAATTCGGCAAGTCCGTCTTGATCCCCGCCGGCTCGGACGTTGATCACGAACTCACGGCCATCGCCAACGCCGACGCTGCCCAAAAGCTCCATCTCATCGACGAGTTCGCGAAAGCCCACCCCGAAGGCGACATCCAGATCGTGGTCTTCGAGCAGTACGTCAATTACTACCTCAATGCCAAGGAATACGACAAAACCTTTGAGTACGGCGACAAACTCTTCGCTCTCGACCCGGACAATTACAACAACGCCGTCAGCCTGATCCGCGCGGCCAATGAAAAGGGCGATCCCGACAGACTCTTCACCTACGGTGAAAAGGCCACGGGAATCATCGCGCGTTATAAGAATTTACCTGCTCCCGAGGGCCTTGATGCCGAGACCTGGACGCGCACCAAGGCGGACAAGTTGGAGGCATTCAAGCCCACTCTGGATTACATCCAGCAATCGCTCCAGAGCTCCGCGTACAACGCCAAGGAGCCCGCGACGCGCGCCGATTACCTGCAACGCTTTGCCCAAATGTACTCGGACACGCCCGAGGGGGCGCAAGCGCTCACGATGGCGGCGGGAGCGTATCAGCAGGCGCAGCAGCGCGGCAAAATGCTGGATTTGGCGAACGGCGTTCTGGCGAAAGACCCCAACAACATCGGCATGTTGCTTCTCCTCGCCGACGACTACAGCGAAAAGGGCGAGCAACTCGACAAGGCCGAAACCTACGCCAAGAAGGCCGTCTCTCTTACTGAGACGCTGAAGAAGCCAGAGGCTTACACCGACGACCAGTGGAATGCGCAGCTTTCTGTTCAGAAGGGCGGAGCACTCAGCGCCCTTGGCCAGATTAATCTCCAGAAGAAGCTCAATGCACAAGCCGTGGACAGTCTCACTAAAGCGGCGCCCCTGCTGAAGTCCAACGCTTTCCTTTATGCCCGCAACCAATACCGGCTCGGCTTCGCTTACTTGAACCTGAAGCGAAACGCGGACGCCAAACAGGCCTTCACTGACGCGGCCTCCGTGGACAGCCCGTACAAAGGTCCGGCACAACAGAAGATCAGCGAGATTGCGGCCGCCAAACCTGCGCCTCGCAAATAGGTTTGCTTTCGCCTCTACCCTCCCGCCACTTTCGCGCATCTAAAGGGGCGGAGAATCTTGCTCACATGGTTTCGGGAGGTTGCTGGTCATGACGGAAATCGCCACGTTTGGCGCCGGTTGTTTCTGGGGAGTGGAAGCCGCCCTTCGCCGCGTTCCCGGAGTCGTCGAAGCGTTCTCCGGCTACTCCGGCGGGCACACGCAAAGTCCCAGCTATCGCGATGTCTGCACCGACACGACCGGCCACGCCGAAGTTGTCCAAGTGACCTACGATCCCTCGAAAGTGAGCTACGAGCAGCTTCTCGATGTCTTCTGGAAGATCCACGATCCCACCCAAGTGAATCGCCAGGGACCCGACTTCGGCACGCAGTACCGCACCGCGATTTTCTACCACTCGCCGGAGCAGGAAGCAGCGGCCCGCAAATCGAAGCAGGCGCTCGAAGCCAGCGGCAAGTTCCACCATCCGATCGCCACTGAAATTACTGCCGCGGGCCCATTCTGGAAAGCCGAGGAATACCATCAGCGCTATCTCGAGAAGCGTGGCGCCGCTTCCTGCCACGTCTGATCGGTTCTTGTAGTGCTGGCTTTCATGCCAGCGATTTATCGCTCTCAAAACGCAGTGCTTTTGTTTTAGGTTGAGTTCATCATCTCCAGGAGGAAAGCCCCATGAGTGAAGCAGCTCGACAAGCTCCCGTTACGCAGCCCATCGCCCACACTTCTACCGCGCGCGCCTTCGCCGCCTACAGTCCTACCACCGATTTGGCTCCATTCACCATTCCGCGACGCGCTCCCGGTCCCCAGGACGTCCAGCTCGAAATTCTCTATTGCGGCGTTTGCCATTCGGACTTGCACACCGTGCGCAACGAGTGGGGCAACGTTTTCCCCACCATTTATCCCTGCGTTCCAGGCCACGAAATCGTCGGCCGCGTGGTCAAAACCGGCAGCGGCGTGAAGAGGTTCAAGGAAGGCGACATCGCCGCGGTCGGCTGCATGGTCGACTCCTGCCGCGTTTGCTCGAGTTGCCGTGAAGGCCTCGAGCAATACTGCGAAAACGGCATGACGCTGACCTACAACAGCGAAGACAAGCATCTTGGCGGCGTCACCTACGGCGGCTACTCTGACAGCATCGTCGTGGACGAAGCTTACGTTTTGAGCGTCTCTTCAAAGCTGCCGCTTGCTGGCGTCGCGCCGCTTCTTTGCGCCGGCATCACCACTTACTCACCCTTGCGCCATTGGAACGTTGGCCCGGGAAAGAAAGTGGGCGTTGTCGGCCTCGGCGGGCTCGGGCACATGGGCGTGAAATTCGCTAACGCCTTCGGCGCGCACGTTGTGCTCTTCACCACTTCGCCGAACAAATCCGCAGACGCCATCCGGCTCGGCGCGCACGAGGTGGTCATCTCGAAGAACGAAGCCGAAGTACAAAAACATGCGCACAGCTTCGACTTCATCCTAGACGCCGTCTCCGCCGATCACGACCTCAGCGCGTATCTCCAACTTCTGAAGCGCGACGGCACGCTGGTGCTCATCGGCGCGCCGGAGAAGCCGCTGCCGGTGGCCGCGTTTGGCTTGCTGATGGGTCGGCACAGCGTGGCGGGGTCGGCGATTGGCGGCATCCGCGAAACCCAGGAGATGCTGGATTTCTGCGCCGAGCGCGGCATCACTTCCGACATCGAGATGATCCGCATGGACCAGATTAACGAAGCCTACGCGCGCCTGCTCAAGAGCGACGTGAAGTATCGCTTCGTCATTGACATGGCCTCGCTCAAGTAGGCAGCGCCTTCAATCCTATTTCGTTGTCATCTTGAGGGTCGCGCGTTCACGATCCTCGCAACTAACCTACTTACCGTCATTCCGAGCGGAGTCTTCGGAGCGAGGAACTCCGCACCATCGCACGGTTTTCGTGCGATGAATCC